>NZ_JBEXUI010000013.1:0-206350 GCF_040614395.1 Nocardia sp. NPDC005998
CGGTCCCATTCCGAACCCGGAAGCTAAGGCCACCAGCGCCGATGGTACTGCACTCGACAGGGTGTGGGAGAGTAGGACACCGCCGGAACATCCTTGCGAAAGGCCCCCAACACAGTTGGGGGCCTTTTTGCGTAATATTGTCTTTTCTCGTGTGCGGTCCGATGTTTTGGAGCAATCTCACAGGGAACAGTCAGACTGTGTGTGGTTCGATCACGCATGATGGAGAGAGACAGTAGGTAGTAGTCGACGCGGCATCCTCTGGACGGGAGAGCGTCGACCCAAACGGAGGTGTAATGGTCGCAGCGACGACAACCGCTGACCGCGCGCCGGTTGCTCCCCTCAGACCGCCTCGCTCGAGCTGGTGGCAACTGAGACTCCCGGCGACGTTCGGATATCTGGCGGCACTTGTCGCTGTCACTGTGGTCTTCTCCGTGCTCAGCGATTCCGCGCAAACGCGGATGGTGCTGCACGCGAGCACGAATCTGCACAATCTGCTGAACGGCCGTATCAGCACCGTGTTCTCGAGTGCGCTGGTGATCGGTGATGTCAGCGCCGCCTGGGTGCTGATCCCATTACTCGGCTGTCTGCTCGCCCTTGCCGAGCTGCGGTTCGGTGCGGTGCATATGGTGCGTGTCTTCCTGGCCGGACATATCGGGGCCACCCTCCTGGTCGCCGCTGGCCTCTGGATCGCCATCGAGGCCGATTGGCTGCCCGCGAGTATTCGGTGGGCCCAGGACGTGGGGGTCAGTTACGGCGCCATGGCGTTGGTGGGCGCGATCGTCGTCGCCATCCCGCATCGCTGGCGTATCGCCTGGTCCACCGTGTGGTTCATCGTTGCCGCCGAGGGTGTGCTGATCGAACAGACCTTCACCAATGTCGGCCACCTGGTCGCCTTCGGTATCGGAACAGCGGTCGGCTTCGGGATGATCCGGGCCAAGGCGGCGTCGACCCACAGACTCACCAGGGTCGAATCCGGCCTGCTCGCCGTGAGCGCGATCCTCGCGGCCATCCTGCTCATGGGCTGACAGTCCGATGCGACAGGGCTGACGCCAGGCGGGACCGGGCACTCACCTACAGTGCTTGGGTGCGCCTAGTGATTGCTCGCTGTCAGGTCGACTACGTAGGGCGACTCACCGCCCATCTCGCCATGGCCCGCCGATTGCTGCTGATCAAAGCGGACGGTTCGGTCCTCGTGCATTCCGACGGCGGCTCGTATAAGCCGCTCAACTGGATGAGCCCGCCGTGCTGGTTGGAGGAGCGCGATGGTGACGCGGTACCGGAGGGCGCGAAGGCCTTCTGGGTGGTCACCAATAAGGCGGGTGAGGAACTGCGCATCACCATCGAGGACGTCGAGCACGACTCCTCGCATGAGCTCGGCATCGACCCGGGTTTGGTGAAAGACGGTGTGGAGGCCCATCTTCAGGAACTGCTCGCCGAGCATGTACAGACTCTCGGCCCTGGCTACACGCTGATCCGCCGCGAATACATGACCGCCATCGGACCAGTGGACCTGCTCTGCCGTGATGCCGACGGCGCCACCGTGGCCGTCGAGATCAAGCGCCGCGGCGAAATCGACGGGGTCGAACAACTGACCCGCTACCTCGAACTGCTGAACCGCGATCCACTCCTGGCTCCCGTGGCCGGTGTCTTCGCAGCGCAGCAGATCAAGCCGCAGGCTCGCACTCTCGCCGAGGATCGCGGCATTCGCTGCCTGACCCTCGATTACGATGCCCTGCGCGGCACAGAGAGCAACGAATTCCGCCTCTTCTAGCCAATCCCCCCGCCCGCTGTACACGAATTTGCTGGACGCACACGGATTAGCCCCGCCAAGCCGTGCGCGGGGGTTGAGAACTGATGAGCTGTTTCTCGGCGTGGGTCAGCGTTATTTGGTAGTGCTCTGGATCGCAGTACTCGCCGGGAAGTTACCCGACGAGGATGAATGGCTCGTGGGGGCCTTGTGAGACCTCAACTCCTCGTGAGACCTCAACTCCTCCGGGAGTCGGCAGTGGCCGGTGAAGCAGGAAGGCCTGCGGCGAGAGAATCGCTGAGACTCGCTCAACGGTAGGACGGACTGTACGCGGTGTGCGCCAGGCCACGACCTAGGCTTGTGGCATGCCCCGACGGAAACCGCGGACGGAACGCCAGGTGGGCCGCTCGCACTCGGGCGGCCCGCCGACCAGTGACGTATTCGGTCGACGGGAGGCGGGGCCGGACAGCGACGAGATGTACATCGTGCGGACTGTTCCGGGCAGTCGGGCGATCAAAACCTATCGCTGCCCGGGCTGTGATCACGAAATCCCGCCCGGGGTGGCACATATCGTCGCGTGGGCGGTCGACGACGGTGAGGACGATCGCAGGCACTGGCATCGTGGCTGCTGGAACGGCCGTCGGACACGGCGGATTACGCGTCGCTGGTCGTGAATAGCGTTGGGGCACTGAAGTGCCCGTGCCACACATTAGGAAGGCCGCCCCGGTTCCGGGGCGGCCTTCGGTGTGAATTCGGTTGGGGTGTTGCGTTTGTCGCCGCTCAGCCCGCCGGTGTCAGTTGCTGATTTCGGCGTTCTCGCGCTCGTCGGCGTCGATGTCGTCTTCGTCGGCCGAGACCTCGGGGATCGCCTTGGTGCGCGAACCGCCGGTGACCGACTTGGTGCCGCCACCGATCGACTTGCGCTGATCCGGAACACCGTCCAGCAGTTCGCTTTCCCGGTTGACCGCCGCGAGCATGGCGGGCACCGAGTCGAGCTGACCGCGGATGCCGAGCAGCTGGGCGAGCACCCGGCCGCGCAGCACGCGCATCTCCTCGGCGAGTTCCTTCGCGTGCGCGATCTTGCGCTCGGAGGTCTGAGTGGCGGAGGTGATGAGGCGGTTGGACTCGTCGGTCGCGTCCTTGATCCGCTGAGCGGCCTCGGCGCGGCTGGTGGCCTCGAGCTCCTCCATGGCGCGGGTGAGCTTGGTGCGACGCTCGGCCATGGTGGCCTCGAAGTCCTGCTGGGTCGCCTTGCGCTTGGCGTCGGCTTCCTTGCCGAGACGGTCGGCCTCGGCCTGGGCGGCCTCGATGATCTTTGCGGATTCGGTACGCGCATTCGCGAGGGTCTGCTCGAATTCGATTTCGAGCGCCTCGCGCTTCTCCTTGGTTTCGGCGAGCAGCGATTCGTACTTACCACGCATTTCGGTGGCCTGCTGCTCGGCGATCGACACCATTTCCGCCGCCTCGGCCTGCGCAAGAGCGCGCACTTCGGAGGCCTCGTCGGAGGCCAGCCGCAGCATCCGAGAGATGCGGTCGGACATACCTTCCGCAGTGGTTGGCGGAACCGAAAGGCGATCGACTTCCTTACGGAGTTCGTCGATCTCGTCCCGCGCGTCCTCCAGCTGGCTGGCGAGGTTACGGGCTTGCGCCGCAGCGGCATCCCGATCTGTGGCGGTGACCCTTAACTCGGCATCGAAACGGTCGAAGTAGTTGCGTACCTCGTCTTGCGCATAACCCTTGCGCACAACGGTGAAGGGCAGTGCAACGAAGCGATTGCGATCGGACTCAGGTGACGACATGGCACACAAACTACAGCCTACTTGCACCTCATGGTGACTCGACCGCGAATGTGATCCGGACGAGTTTTTCAGGCCCGATCTTGATACTAGTGCGTAACATTCGAGTTCGGCTCGACCAACTCGATCAGCACACCGCCAGCATCCTTCGGGTGTATGAAATTGATGCGGGAATCCGCGGTTCCGTGCCGAGGGGCGTCGTACAGCAAACGCAGACCTCGATCACGAAGATACGTGGAGACGGCCTCGATATCGGTGACCCGATAGGCGAGTTGCTGAAGTCCCGGTCCGCTGCGGTCGATGAACTTGGCGATTGTCGAGTCCGCGTTCAAAGGAGCCAGCAACTGCAGAGCAGTCGCGCTGTCCGCTGCGCCGGGCAGTGACAGCATCGCCTCGTGCACACCCTGCGCCTCGTTGATCTCACGATGAGTCTCGATCATGCCGAGATTCTCGGCGTACCAGGCGATTGCGGCATCCAGGTCCGGCACGGCGATGCCGACGTGGTCGACGGCGATGACGTAGTCGCCGGGGATGAAGTTCGACGGGTCCATAACGTTGCTCACCAATCGAACGTAGCGCCTGATCGGACGCAGTCGGGCGGAAGGCCGGCATTAGTCCTTGCGCTCGGCCCAGCGCAGGCGAGGGCACCGCGTACCTGGAGAGGGTCGGTCGAGTCGGACAAGCTACCGTTGAGTACAGAGGTTGACGCCGCGCATTGTTCCGTGCAGTACGGAGTGTGCGGCGCTGTTCCGATCAATGAATGCGAGGCTCGTCGTGACCACAACCGTGATCGTCTCCGGTGCGCGTACCCCGGTCGGTCGGCTGCTCGGGGGTCTGAAGGACTTCAGTGGTTCCGACCTGGGCGGTTTCGCCATCAAGGCGGCGCTGGAGAAGGGCGGCGTCGCGCCGGAGCAGGTCGACTACGTGATCATGGGCCAGGTGCTCACCGCGGGCGCGGGCCAGATCCCGGCCCGGCAGGCCGCGGTCGCCGCCGGCATCCCGATGGATGTGCCCGCGCTGACGCTGAACAAGGTGTGCCTGTCCGGTATCAACGCGATCGCACTCGCGGATCAGTTGATCCGCGCTGGCGAGTACGAGATCGTCGTCGCCGGTGGCCAGGAATCCATGAGCCAGGCCCCGCATCTGCTCGAAAAGAGCAGGGAGGGCTTCAAATACGGCGATGTGACGATGCGCGACAGCATGGCCTACGACGGTCTGCACGACATCTTCACCGATCAGCCGATGGGTGCGCTGACCGAACAGCGCAACGACACCGAGCCGGTCAGCCGGGAGGATCAGGACGCGTTCGCGGCGGCCTCGCATCAGCGGGCGGCGGCGGCATGGAAGAACGGCGTCTTCGATGACGAGGTGGTTCCGGTCGCGGTGCCGCAGCGCAAGGGCGATCCGGTCCTGGTGAGCACCGATGAGGGTATCCGCGCCGACACCACCGTCGAATCGCTGGCCAAGCTGCGCCCGGCCTTCCGCAAGGACGGCACCATTACCGCTGGCACCGCATCGCAGATCTCCGACGGTGCGGCCGCGGTGGTCGTGATGAGCAAGGAGAAGGCGCAGTCGCTCGGTCTGAGCTGGATCGCCGAGATCGGCGCCGCTGGCGTTGTCGCCGGTCCGGACTCGACCCTGCAGGATCAGCCCGCCAATGCCATTGCCAAGGCCTGTGCGCGCGAAGGTATTTCGCCCGCCGAGCTGGATCTGGTCGAGATCAACGAGGCGTTCGCGGCGGTCGGTATCGCCTCGACCCGCAAGCTGGGCATCGATCCGGAGAAGGTGAACGTGAACGGTGGCGCGATCGCCATCGGCCACCCGCTCGGCATGTCGGGTGCGCGCATTCTGCTGCACCTGGCGCTGGAGCTGAAGCGGCGTGGCGGCGGTATCGGCGCGGCCGCCCTGTGCGGTGGTGGCGGTCAGGGTGACGCCCTGATCATCAAGGTTTAGTTCCCGTTTCCGTCGGCCCGGCATATACCGGGCCGACGGGGGCCGCGCGCCGAAGTGTGACCAGTTCAACTACGACGCGTCGTAGCAGTCCGGCACAATGGTGGCCATGGGCAATTTCTTCGACACGACCACCGTGGCCAAGCGGTTCCGCTTCATCGCCGTGCTGGAGGCGATCTCCTGGGTTTTCCTGATCGTCGGCATGGTGTTCAAGCGCCTGCCCGAACCGGTCACCTGGCCGGTCAAGGTGTTCGGGATGACGCACGGCATCATCTTCATCCTGTTCGTGATCACCGCGATCCTCGCCGCCCGTGAGCTGGCCTGGAATGCCAAGACCACGGTGCTCGCACTTTTGTCGAGCATTCCGCCGTTCTGCACCGTGCTCTTCGAGGTGTGGGCGGTGCGCACGGGTCAGCTCGGTGAGCTGAGCAACGTCACTTCCGCCGACACCGGAGCCCCGACGACTGCGTCGTATTAGCGGGACTCGCAGACTGTCCGTGGTTGCGCAAGCTACCGCCTACGAGCCCTGAGCTCCCCCCGCGGCGACACCGTGACAAACTGGAAGCCGTGACTCGACCTGCCGCACGCCGCCCTTCGCCAGCCGTTGCCGCCGCTATGTCCGGTGCGGTGGATCTGTCCAGCCTCAAGCAGCCCCCGGCCGGTGCGTCGGGTGGTGGGGGCGGCGATTACGCCGTCTCCGAGGTGGACTTCGAAACGAAGGTGCTGCGCCGGTCGATGCAGGTGCCGGTGGTGGTCGCGCTGTACTCGCAGCGCAGTCCCGGCAGCGTCGAGTTGGTGCGCACGCTGGAGCGACTGGTCGCCGAGGACGGCGGCACCTGGGATCTGGCCACCGTCGAGGCCGAGAGCAATATGCGCATCGCGCAGGCGTTCGGCGTGCAGGGCATTCCGACGGTGATCGCCGTGGCGGGCGGTCAGCCGCTCGCGGACTTCCAGGGCGCCCAGCCGGAGCCGCAGGTCAAGCAGTGGCTCAGCGCGGTCATCGACGCCGTCGCGGGCAAGCTGGAGGGCGAAGGCGGTGCCGAGCCGCAGCCCGTCGACGACCCCCGTTTCGTCGCCGCGGAGGCCGCGCTCGAGCGCGGTGACATGGCAGGTGCCGAAGCGGCCTATGAGGCCATAATCGCCGCCGAGCCGGGCAATGAAGAGGCAAAGAACGCGCTGCGACAGTTGCGCTTCCTGTCCCGTGCCCAGGCCGTCTCGGACTCCGCGATCGCCACCGCGGACGCCGATCCAGCCAATATCGACGCCGCCCTTGCTGCCGCCGACGTGGAGATGCTGCACCAGCAGCCCGATGCCTCGTTCGACCGGTTGATCGCGGTGATCAAGAAGACAGCGGGCGATGACCGCACCAAGGCCCGCACTCGCCTGCTCGAACTCTTCGAATTGTTCGACCCGGCAGAACCTTTCGTGGTCGCCGCGCGCCGCAAGCTCGCCGCGGCCCTCTACTGACGGGCGCACCCTCGGGGAGTCAGGGCTCGAGGGTCAGCCCTACTGACGGGCGCACCCTCGGGGAGTCAGGGCTCGGGGGTCAGCCAGATGGCGCTGTTGGGGGGTAGGGCGACGGTGGCGGAGGCGGGGCGGCCGTGCCACGGTTCGTCGGTCGCCTTGATGCCGCCGAGGTTTCCGATGCCGGAGCCGCCGTATTCGGCGGCGTCGGTATTGAGGATTTCGCGCCAGGTGCCGGTGCTCGGCAGGCCGACGCGGTACTCGCCGTGGACCGAGCCGGAGAAATTGAAGACGCAGGCGATGACCGAGCCGTCGGAGCCGTAGCGCAGGAAGGCGATCACATTGTGGTCGCGGTCGTCGGCCTGGATCCAGGAATAGCCGCCCGGGCTGGTGTCCTGGCTCCACAGCGCGGGATGGGCACGATAGGCCGCGTTCAGATCCCGCACGGCGGTCGTAATGCCCTGGTGCAGTGGGTTTTCCAGTTCGTGCCAGTCCAGGCCGCGGTCGTGTGACCATTCCCGGAACTGGCCGAAATCCTGTCCCATGAACAGCAATTGCTTACCAGGATGCGACCACATGTAGGCCAGCAGTGCGCGCACGCCCGCCGCCTTGGCGAAATCGTCGCCGGGCATTCTGGTCCAGAGTGTGCCCTTGCCGTGCACGACCTCGTCATGACTGATGGGCAGCACGTAGTTCTCGCTCCATGCGTACACCAGCGAGAAGGTGATCTCGTTGTGGTGCCAGGAGCGGTGGATCGGATCACGACCCAGGTAGCCGAGGGTGTCGTGCATCCAGCCCATATTCCACTTCATGGTGAAGCCGAGACCGCCGACATCGGTGCCGCGGGTGACACCGGGCCAGGTGGTGGACTCCTCGGCGATGGTGACGACGCCGGGGTGGTAGCGATGCACGGTTTCGTTCAGGTCCTGCAGGAAGTCGACGGCCTCCAGATTCTCTCGGCCGCCGTGCACATTGGGTTCCCAATCTCCGTCGGCGCGTGAGTAATCCAGGTACAGCATGGAGGCGACGGCGTCGACGCGCAGTCCGTCGATGTGGAATTCCTCGATCCAGTACCGCGCGTTGGCGACCAGGAAGTTGCGCACCTCATTGCGGCCGAAGTCGAAGATGTAGGTGCCCCAGTCGAGCTGCTCGCCGCGGCGCGGGTCGGCGTGCTCGTAGAGTGCGGTGCCGTCGAAGCGAGCCAGGGCCCATTCGTCGCGGGGGAAGTGGGCGGGCACCCAGTCGAGCAGGACGCCGATGCCCGCGGTGTGCATGCGGTCGACGAAGGCGCGGAAGTCGTCGGGGGAGCCGAAGCGGGCGGTGGGTGCGTAGTAGGAGGTGACCTGGTAGCCCCAGGAGCCGCCGAACGGATGCTCGGCGATCGGCAGCAGTTCGATATGGGTGAATCCGGCGGCGTGCACGTAATCGGCCAACTGGTCGGCCAATTCGCGATAGCCGAGGCCGGGCCGCCACGAGCCGAGGTGCACCTCGTAGACGCTCATCGGCGCACGGGTCGGATCGGTGCGCTCGCGTGCGGCGATCCACTCGCTGTCGGACCAGGTGTAGGTGCTCTTGGTGACGACAGATGCGGTGGCAGGCGGCATCTCGGTTGCGAAGGCCAGCGGATCCGCGTGATCGACGGTTCGGCCGTCCGCGCCGTGTACCCGATACTTGTACTTCGTGCCCACCTCGACGTCGGGCACGAAAACCTCCCACACCCCGGAGGAACCGAGTGAGCGCATCGGCGCGGTGTGTCCACTCCACCCGTCGAAATCCCCAATTACGGTGACGCCGCGGGCATTCGGTGCCCAGACGGCGAACGAGGTGCCGTCCACCTCGCCATCGAGGGTGGTGTAGTGACGCGGGTGCGCGCCGAGCACGTTCCACAGCCGCTCATGGCGGCCCTCGCCGAGGAGATGCAGATCCAGCTCACCGACGGTAGGCAGGAAGCGGTAGCCGTCCGCGCTGATGATCGTCTGCCCGCCTTGGTAATTGGTGACGACGCGGTAGTCCATCAGATCGGGATGCGGGACGACACCGGCGAAAACGCCGTGCCCCAACGACTTCAGCGGATGGTCCACACCGCCGACCCGGGCGAAGACGGTATCGGCGTGGGGGCGCAGCACTCGGATGACGGAGCCATCGGGATGTGGATGCGCGCCGAGCACGGTATGCGGGTCGGTATGTGTGCCCGCCGCGAGCAGCATCAGATCGCGGCGCTTCATCGAAAGGTCCTGCGGAAGGCCAATTCCGCGCGTGCCTGCTGCGGTACCGCGGGCAGCGTGAGGATATGGGCGACCGCGTGGGCCGGATCGAGCCGTACATAATTCGTCTGGGCCCAGTGGTATTCCTCGCCGCTGACCTCGTCGAATACCACCGGATGGTCATGCCATTCGCGGCCGATCGCGGGCAGATCGAGTGAGATCATGCCCCATTCGGCCGCATAGGGATTCAGATTCACCACGACCAGCACGGTATCGCCGCTGACCGGATCGACCTTCGAATACGCGAGTAGCGCATCGTTGTCCATGTGATGGAAGTGGATGCACCGCAGCTGCTGGAGCGCCGGATGTGCGCGGCGGATCTCATTGAGCCGAGTGATCCACGGCTCCAGCGATTCTCCGCGCGCGAGCGCCTCGGCGAACGGACGCGGGCGCAGTTCGTATTTCTCCGAATCCAAGTATTCTTCGCTGCCCGGCCGGACCGCCTGGTGCTCGAAGAGTTCGAATCCGGAGTAGACACCCCAGGTCGGGGCCATGGTCGCGGCGAGCACCGCGCGAATGGCGAACATGCCGGGCCCGCCGTGCTGCAGGCTTTCGTGCAGGATGTCGGGGGTGTTGACGAATAGGTTCGGCCTGGCCTCATCGGCCTTGGCGGCCAGCTCGTTGCCGAATTCGGTCAGTTCCCATTTGGCGACGCGCCAGGTGAAATACGTATAGGACTGGCTGAATCCGCGGCGGGCCAGACCGTAGAGCCGGGCCGGTCGAGTGAACGCCTCGGACAGGAAGATCACATCGGGATCGGTGCGCCGCACGGTCGCGATCAGCCATTCCCAGAAGTCGGCGGGCTTGGTATGCGGGTTGTCGACGCGGAAGATCTTGACGCCCAGGCCGATCCAGTGCCGCACGACGCGCAGGACCTCCGCGTACAGACCGTCCGGATCGATGTCGAAATTGACCGGGTAGATGTCCTGGTACTTCTTCGGCGGATTCTCGGCGTAGGCGATGGTGCCGTCCGGGAGCGTGGTGAACCACTCCGGGTGGGCGGCGACCCATGGATGATCCGGTGCGCACTGCAAGGCCAGGTCGAGTGCCACTTCGAGGCCGAGTTCGGTTGCGGTGGTGACGAATTCGGCGAAGTCGGCGGTGCTGCCGAGTTCGGGATGGATGGCGTCGTGTCCGCCGTCCTTCGAGCCGATCGCCCACGGGGAGCCGACATCACCCGGTTCGGCGGAGAGCGCGTTGTTGCGGCCTTTGCGGTTGATCTCGCCGATCGGGTGGATGGGTGGCAGGTAGACCACGTCGAAACCCATGCTGGCAATGCGCGGCAATTCCTTGGTGGCGGTGGCGAAATTGCCGTGGATCGGGTTGCCTTCGGCATCGTGGCCGCCCGTCGAGCGTGGGAAGAACTCGTACCACGAGCCGTACAGCGCGCGTTGGCGTTCCACCAGCACGGTGTGCTGCGGGCCGCGGGTGACCATGTCCCGCAATGGCGTAGCGCGCAGGATCTCGGCGACCTCGGTGCCGAATGCGGGCGCGACACGAGCGGGCAACTGTTCATCGCTGCGCAGCGCCGCCGCTGCGGCGCGCAACCGCTCGAACTGCTTCTTGGGTACGGCCTGCGCGACGCGTTCGAGCAGCCGGGCGCCGAGTTCGAGATCGTTGTCCAGATCGGCGGCGCTCTGACCGACGGCCAGCTTCGCCTCCACCGCCGCCCGCCAGGTGGCGATCGGATCGCTCCAGCCCTCGATGCGGTAGGTCCACGCGCCCGGCAGGTTGGGGACGAAGGTGGCGTTGAAGACGTCCGGCTCGAAGTCCGGTGTCATGCGAATGCGGGTGGTCCGCGCCGATCCGGGACCGCGCACCGCGAGCGTGGCGGAGACGGCGTCATGCCCCTCGCGCCAGACCACAGTGCGCACCGGAAAGACCTCGCCGACGGCGGCCTTCGCCGGGCGGCCGCCCGGTATCGACGGGGCGGTGTCATCGATGGCGATGCGGCCGGTCACGTCGACCAACCTACCGGGTGTGGGGCGGTTGGTCCGGATCAGCGTGCGTCGGCCGCCAGTCCGAGGCCGAGCGCGACCAAGATCGCGCCGAGGGCGCGTTCCACCCGCTGGCGGATGCCGGTGCGACGCAACCAGGTCCCGGCCCGATCGGCCGCCAGCACGATGCCGACGCACCAGGCCGTATCGATGACCAACTGGATGGCCGCCAGGATGAGCACGGTCGGCAGTACCGGACCGGTCGACGGCAGGAACTGCGGCAGGATCGTCAGGCCGAAGACGGCCGCCTTCGGATTCGCGGCAATCGAGATCAGCGATGCGCGGAAGGCCGAGCCGGGGGTGCGGCCGGTGGGCAGCATCTTGGTCATCGTGGCGCCGAATTCGTCGTCGCCGCGCGCCCCGCGCCAGGCCTGTACGCCGAGCCAGATCAGCACCAGCGCGCCGATGACGTGCACCGCGGTATTCATGAACCGGTTCGCGACCAGCAGCACCGACAGGCCCGCGCCACCGGCGAGCGTCCATCCGAACACACCTATTTCGTTCCCCGCCACCGCGGCCAGACCCGCCGCGCGCCCGTCGCGCACCGCGCGCTGGAGGAACAGTGCGGTCGCGGGTCCGGGTAGGGCGGCCAGGATGAGACAGGCCAGCAGGAACTGTGGGAGCACATCGATCCAGTGCGGCATCAGCCGATGCTGCCATTTGTGCCGGGTTGTCGCGACCGATATTCCGGCGGGTCCGTGTCGGTGGGCGGCTCGTGCATTGCACCACGACGGGCCCGGCGCGGGTAGTCCCGTCGTCAGGTCCGCGGGTAGTCCTGTCGTCAGGTCTGTGAGCGGGTCCGCCGGTGCGTGCGCACGGGTGACCTGGGGCGCTGTGGCCACCCGGGGACTCGGCATTCGGTAGGGTTCCGCACGTGAAGGCACTTCGTCGTTTCACCGTCCGTGCCCATCTGCCCGAGCGTTTGGCGGCCCTGGGCGAACTTTCCACGAATCTGCGCTGGTCGTGGCATTGGCCCACACAGGACCTGTTTGCCGAGCTCGATCCCGAGTTGTGGCGCGAGGTGAGCCGCGATCCGGTGCGGATGCTGGGGGAGGTGCCCGCGGCGCGGCTCGACGAGTTCGCCGCCGACGTGGACTATGTCGGCCGGGTGAACGCCGCGGCCGCGGATCTGCACGACTATCTGACCCGGCCGGGCTGGTTCCAGCGGCAGACCGACGAGCCGGTGCGCGGTATCGCCTACTTCTCGATGGAGTTCGGCGTCACCGAGGTACTTCCGAACTATTCGGGCGGGCTCGGGATTCTCGCCGGTGATCATCTGAAGGCCGCCTCCGATCTGGGGTTGCCATTGATCGGCGTCGGATTGCTGTACCGCTCCGGCTATTTTCGGCAGTCGCTGACCGCGGACGGTTGGCAGAGCGAGCACTATCCGGCGCTCGACCCGCAGGGCCTGCCGCTGCGATTGCTGACCACCGACGGCGCGCCGGTGCTGATCCATGTGGCGATGCCCGACCAGCGGGTGCTGCGGGCGCGGGTGTGGATCGCGCAGGTCGGGCGGGTGCCGCTGCTGCTTTTGGATTCCGATATCGCCGAGAACGATCCGGAGCTGCGCTCGGTCACCGACCGGCTCTACGGCGGCGATCAGGACCATCGGATCAAGCAGGAGATCCTGGCCGGTATCGGTGGGGTGCGGGCGGTACGCGCATACACCCGTGCGGCCGGACTGCCGGATCCCGATGTATTCCACATGAACGAGGGCCACGCCGGATTCCTCGGCGTCGAGCGGGTCCGTGAATTGGTTTCGACCGGACTCGATTTCGACACGGCGCTGGCCGCGGTGCGGGCGGCGACGGTGTTCACCACGCATACTCCGGTGCCCGCGGGTATCGACCGGTTCCCGATGCCGTTGGTGCGCAGGTACTTCGGCGGCGGCCACGGTGAATCCGAATCCGCGATGCTGCCCGGGCTTTCCATCGACCGGATCGTGGCGCTGGGCCGCGAGGCCGATCCGTCGGTGTTCAATATGGCGCATATGGGCTTGCGACTCGCCCAGCGCGCCAACGGTGTTTCCAAACTGCACGGCGAGGTGAGCCGTGCCATGTTCGCGCCGCTGTGGCCCGGATTCGATGCGACCGAGGTGCCGATCGGTTCGGTCACCAATGGTGTGCACGCTCCGACCTGGGCAGCGCGCGAATGGTTCGACATGGCCCGCGAATACATCGGACCCCAGCTCGTCGAGGAGGCGCGGGGCTGGGAGAAGCTGCGCGATATCGACCTGGCTGAACTGTGGTCCACCCGGAATACCTTGCGCGCCACCCTCGTTGCCGAGGTGCGCCGCCGGGTGCGCGCCTCCTGGTTGGAGCGCGGTGCCGCATCGGCCGAATTGGATTGGGTCGATGGCGTTTTCGATCCGAATGTGCTGACCGTCGGCTTCGCCCGGCGGGTGCCGACCTACAAGCGGCTGACCCTGATGTTGCGCGATCCGCAGCGCTTGCGTGCGCTGCTGCTGAATCCGGATCGGCCGATGCAGTTGGTCGTCGCGGGTAAGAGCCATCCGGCCGATGACGGCGGCAAGGCGCTGATCCAGCAGGTCGTCCGCTTCGCCGACGATCCGCAAGTGCGCCATCGCATCGTCTTCCTGCCCGATTACGACATGTCGATGGCCCGCTACCTGTACTGGGGTTGCGATGTGTGGCTGAACAATCCGCTGCGTCCGCTGGAGGCCTGCGGCACCTCCGGGATGAAGTCAGCGCTCAATGGCGGGCTCAACCTCTCCATCCGCGATGGCTGGTGGGATGAGATGTACGACGGCGAAAACGGTTGGGCCATACCGACCGCCGACGGTGTCACCGACGAACACCGCCGCGACGACCTCGAGGCGGCCGCCCTCTACGACCTCTTCGAACGCATGGTGGCACCGCGGTTCTACGACCGCGATCCCTCCGATATGCCGGTGCGCTGGGTCGAGATGGTGCGCCACACCCTGGAAACCCTCGGGCCGAAGGTGCTGGCCTCCCGCATGGTCCGCGACTATTCGGTCGAGTACTACGCGCCCGCCGCGGTCGCCGGGAAACGCGCGAGCGCCGACGAATTCGCCGGTGCCCGAGCGATTTCGGAGTACCGCCGTCGAGTGGAGGCCGCCTGGCCCTCGGTCAAGGTGATCCAGGTCGACAGCGCGGGCCTGCCCGACACCCCCATCATCGGCGCCGAACTCTCCCTCTCCGCCCGCATCGACCTCGGCGGTCTCACCCCCGCCGACGTCACCGTACAAGCCGTACTCGGCCGTGTCTCCCCGACCGACGACCTCTCCGACATCAGCAGCTACGCCATGACCCACACCGGATCCGACTCCGGCACAGACCTTTTCACAGTCGAAACCCCGGTCCCGCTCTCCGGTGCCGTCGGCTACACGATCCGCATACTCCCCCATAACGAGTTACTCGCCGGCGACGCCGAACTGGGCTTGGTCATCGCTCCGAGCGCCTAACCGGTGTCGGCGCTGTGAAAGCGCCGGATGCGACGCTCGATGATCTCGGCCCGTACTCGACGCGAGTCGGCTGTCGGATTCCCCAGGATCGGAACCGGGCGTAACTACTTGGCGAGTTGGACCAGGCCCTGGTGTCCCGAGGAGGGCCCGGTGGTGAAGCTGCGGAGCATGCGGTGGGGTGGCTGCTTCGAAATCGAATAGGCGAGCCAGAGGTTGATCGTGGCCTTGGCGCCTCAGGGGAAATCCAGGCCGCGAAAGGTGGTGGCGCCGCCGAGCAGGGAGATGGCTATCGTGACGCTGCTCACGAATGTCCGCACCCGGCCCATGGGGCGAGTTCTCGGGCTCAGTGAACTGTCGGCTACCGTGCCCTGGCACCCTTGTACGAATTTTCGACTGGAGAACCCTATGGTCACCGACGTTCTGAGCCGGACCCGAGGACGTTTGGACACGTACTTCGGCATCAGTTCGAACGGCTCGACCATGAAGCGTGAGCTGATGGCCGGAACGATCACCTTCCTGGCCATGTCCTACGTGCTCGCGGTGAATCCATCGGTACTCGGCGACCAGGGCGCGCTCGGCGCCAAGGGCATCCCCATGCAGGCGGTCTTCACCGCGACGGCCATCGCGGCGGTATTCGGCACGCTGGTGATGGGCATATGGGCCAGATATCCCATCGCACTCGCGCCGGGTATGGGCCTCAATGCCTTCTTCGCGTACTCGGTGGTGCTCGGAATGGGAATCCCGTGGCAGGCGGCGCTGTCGGGAACCTTCCTGTCCGGGGTGATCTTCTTCGTGCTCGCGATCACCAAGGTGCGCGAACGCATTCTCGATGCGATTCCGATGCAGATGAAGCTGGCCGTCGGGGCGGGCATCGGCATGTTCGTGGCGTTCCTCGGCCTGAAGAATGCGGGCATCGTGGTCAATAGCGATGCCACGCTGGTCACGCTCGGCGACTTCACCAAGGGCACCACCCTGCTTGCGCTGTTCGGCCTGGTCGTGACCGTGGTGTTCCTGGTCATCGGCTGGCACGGCGCGGTGCTGTACGGCATCGTGCTCACGGCGGCGGTCGGCGTCGTCAGCGGTCTGGTGGATCTGCCGCATGGTGTCGTCGCGATGCCGCGGGGGCTCGAGCACACCTTCGGTCAAGCGATCATCCATCTGCCGGACGCCTTCACCGGCCAGATGGCCGTCGTCATCCTCACCATGCTGTTCGTCGACTTCTTCGACTGCTCCGGCACCCTGATCGGAGTGGCCAACCAGGCCGGGTTGCTCGACAAGGACGGCAAGTTGCCGCGCGCGGCCAGCGCACTCGCCGCCGATTCGGTGGGCACCATGGCGGGCGCGGTCATCGGCACCTCCACCACCACCGCCTATGTCGAATCGACCGCGGGTGTCTCGGCGGGCGGGCGGACCGGCATGACCGCGGTAACCACCGCGGGCTGGTTCCTGATCGCCATGTTCTGCTACCCGATCTTCGCAGTCGTCGCGGGCTCGTCCGCCATAACCGCGCCCGCGCTCATCGTGGTCGGCGTGCTGATGGCCCGTGCGCTCGGCGAGATCGACTGGAACCGGCTGGAGTACTCGATCCCGGCCTTTGTCACCGTCATCATGATGCCGCTGACCTACTCGATCGCGAACGGACTGGCGATGGGGATGCTGTTCTACCCGATCGTCATGACCGCGAAGGGGCGCGTCAAAGAGGTGCATCCGGCGATGTGGGCGTTGCTGGTGATGTTCCTCGGATACTTCTTCTTCCTGGCGGAATAACACCGAGGATCGCGCAGTTGGCGTGCACTGTGCGATAATCGGACCGCAGTCCGTTTCATTGCCGAGGCTAAACAGTCACTGTTCGAACCGATGCAGGGATAGGGACCAGCATGACCAACCACAGCACGCTCGAGCGCTCCGGCGGCTCGGGTATCACGACTCTCGACAACTCCGCCACCGATCTCGGCCTCTTGCTGCTGCGCGTCGTCTTCGGTGGCCTGCTCGCCGCACACGGCAGCCAGAAACTGTTCGGCTGGTTCAACGGCCCGGGCTGGAGCCGCAATGCCGCGACCTTCGATTCGATGGGTTACAACCCGGGCAAAGTGTTCGGCACGCTTGCCGGACTGAGTGAACTCACCGGCGGCATCCTGCTGGTGCTCGGCCTACTGACCCCGTTGGCCTCGGCCATCGTATTGGGCACCATGATCAACGCGATCAACACCACCTGGCACGGCGGTCTGCTGACCGGCAAGGGTTATGAAATGCCCCTGCTGTTCGCCACCGTCGGCGCGGTCGTCGCCTTCACCGGCCCCGGCAAGTTCTCCCTCGACAGCGGCCGCCCGTGGCAGCGTCACGGTGTGGTGTGGGGCATTGCCTCGATTGTGTTGGCCGTGGTCGCGGCCGTCATCACGCTGATCTTGAAGTGGACGCTCTGATCTGTTGATACGAGCGGCGCGGTGACGGTCGCCGCGCGGCTGCTTCATATGGCCCCCAATCGATCTCACGTCGTATCGGGGTGCGAATGCAGGACCAGGACCGTGGTTGCGCCGTGCTGGAATTCGTAGCCGGTTTTCCGGAGTGAGGACCGGATCCCTTTGTCGTGCAATTCTTTTCGCAGATGCGCGACCAGATCGTCGTGACGGGCACCGGTGTGATCAACGAGCGGGTACGGTTTCCGACCGGGTGAGGGCACGCAACTGCTC
Organism: Nocardia sp. NPDC005998; assembly: GCF_040614395.1. Lineage (NCBI taxonomy): Bacteria > Bacillati > Actinomycetota > Actinomycetes > Mycobacteriales > Nocardiaceae > Nocardia > Nocardia sp. NPDC005998. The sequence continues at coordinate 17,354 of NZ_JBEXUI010000013.1, forward strand.
CGCAGGTCGGGCGTAGATCGGGTCCGCAGCGATGACGGTGGCGCCGAGTTCACTGGCTTCCGCCGTGAAACTTGCTGCGCCGCCGGGACGGTCGAGGATGTGTCCGTCGAGGTCGGCATCGGTGAGTGTGAAGATCGCCCGATATTCGGCCAAAGATCTTGCGCTGATCAAGAATTCGTCGAGAGCGTCGATATTTGGCTGGTGCGTCATTGGGAAACGGACCGGCCGTTACCGGGGTACATGATGTCCCCGCGCCGCGTGCAGGGCTTGGCGCGGGGACCGCCGATACATCCGGTGTGGAATTGGGGGTCCACCGAAGTATCGGATCTCAACTTACTTCTGTCTGGAAGTAATGGAGCGCTTTGTGAGTGGTATCACAGTTCGACCTGATCAGGCGCTTGTGGCGGTCAGCCGCCGGAGTGCTCTGGTGACGACCTCCGGATCCGCGGTCTCCCAATACGGCGGCAGTGAGGCGCGCAGATAGCCGCCGTAGCGTGCGGTCGCCAAACGCGAATCCAGGATCGCCACGACACCGCGGTCATCGACGCTGCGCAGGAGCCTGCCGGTGCCCTGGGCCAGCAGTAATGCGGCGTGATTGGCCGCGACGGTCATGAAGCCATTGCCCCCGCGCGATTCCACCGCGCGCTGCCGCGCGGTCAGCAGCGGATCGTCGGGCCGGGGGAACGGGATCCGATCCAGGATGACCAGGCTCAGCGACGGACCGGGCACATCGACGCCCTGCCACAGCGACAGCGTGCCGAACAACGAGGTCTCCGGATCGTCGGCGAACTTGCGTACCAGTGCGCCGGTTGCGTCGTCCCCTTGACATAGAACGGGCGTGTCCAGCCGCTCGCGCAGTGCCTCGGTGGCCGCGCGGGCGGCACGCATCGAGGAGAACAGACCGAGTGTGCGGCCGCCCGCGGCGGTGATCAGCCGCTCGATTTCGTCGAGATAGGCCGGTGCCAAACCGTCGCGGCCGGGGGCGGGCAGATGTTTGGCGACGTACAGGATGCCGGATTTGGCATGGTCGAACGGCGAACCGACATCGAGCGAACTCCAGCGCACGTTATCGGCGTCCGAGGGCGCTTCGGCGCCGTTCGCGGTTGCGGTGTCGCTGCGATTGGCCGATTGCGCGGGCAGACCCCAGGTGATGGCGAGTCCGTCGAAGGAGCCGCCGATCTGCAAGGTCGCCGAGGTCAGCACGACGGTGGCGGTGCCGAAGAGTCTGCTGCGCAGGAGCCCGCCCACCGCTAGCGGCGCCATCCGCAATGTCCGCCGGGCGACGCCGCGGATCTCGTCCGCGGCGAGCCAGATGACATCGGTGCGTTTGGCCGGATCGGGTTCATCGAACGCGGTCAAGGCGCGCACCGCGCTGTCGTGCACCTCATCGATGGCGGCCAGTGCCTGGGTGCGGGCGGCGGCACTCTCCGGGTCGCCCTGTGCGGTAGTACCGCCCTGTGGCGCGAGCGCGGTGCGGGCATTCCAGGCGGCGTCACGCACCAGCGCCAGTACCGGCGCGATGCCATCGGGCAGGGCGTCCCAGCGGGCGGCGGGCAGTTCGTCCAGCACCGTGTGCCAGGCCTCGGCGGCCTCCTCCAGCCGGTCCACTTCCTGCTGGTCGATGAGTTTGGCGCAGCGCCGGGCCGCGGCACTGATCGCCGAGGCGGCCAGTTCGGCGGTGGCCACGCCGGTGACCCGGTCGACCAGCTCGTGCGCCTCATCGATGACGACCACATCGTGTTCGGGTAGGACCTGGATGCCGCTGATCGCGTCGATGGCCAGCAGTGCGTGATTGGTCACCACCACGTCGGCCTGCGCCGATTCCGCCCTGGCCCGCTCGGCGAAACAATCCTGGCCGAATGGGCAGCGCGACTTGCCGAGGCATTCCCGCGACGACACGCTGACCTGCCGCCAGGCCCGGTCGGTGACGCCGGGGACGAGCTCGTCCCGGTCGCCGGTCTCGGTATCGGAGGCCCACTCGTTGAGCCGCTGCACCTCCCGGCCGAGCCGGGAGATGGCGAACGCGTCGAAGAGTTCCGCCTCCTGCGGCTCGTCCGGAATCGCGCTATTGATCTTGTTCAGGCACAGATAGTTGTTGCGCCCCTTGAGGATCGCGAATTTCGCGCTCCGGCCCAGCGGCTTGCTCAGCGCCTCGGCCAGTCGCGGCAGATCCCGATCGACGAGCTGACGCTGCAGTGCGATCGTCGCGGTCGACACCACCACCGTGCGCCCGGTCCGCACCGCATGACGCAGGCTCGGCACCAGATACGCCAGCGATTTCCCGGTCCCGGTCCCCGCCTGCACAGCGAGGTGCTCCCCGGTATCGATCGCATGGTCCACCGCTGCCGCCATCGTCAGCTGCCCGACGCGCTCCTTCCCGCCGAGCGCGTGCACAGCGGTGGCCAAAAGCTCGGGGACGGGCGGCAGTTCGGGCACGCGACGAGCCTACTGCGTGGAACCGACAGAGATCACCGCCCGATCCGGTCCGCACGGTACTTCGCACACCTTCGCCACGCGACCCGGCGTGTCCTACGGCAGGTCGGGGTGCACGATGCTGCCGCGGACCGGGCTACCGGGCGACCGACCCCTCGAGATCCACGCCTGCCGTGCGCATGCGATCGAGGGCGGCGGCGGTGGTCTCCGGTGCCACGCCCGCGGTGAAGTCCAGCAGCACCCGGGTGCCGAACCCTTCGATGCGGGCATCGAGGGCGGTCGCGCGGACGCAGTGGTCGGTGGCTATCCCGACGATGTCGAGTTCGTCGATGGCGTGCTCGCGCAACCAGTCGGCCAGGCTGGTGCCGTCCTCGGTGGTGCCCTCGAAACCCGAGTAGGCCGCGGAATATTGGCCCTTGGAGAAGATCTCCTGGATCGGCGCGGTATCGAGATTCGGGTGGAAATCCGCACCGGAGGTGCCGACCCGGCAGTGCGGCGGCCAGGTGTCCAGGTAGTCGGGATGTTCGGAGAAATGTCCGCCCGGATCGATGTGGTAATCGCGGGTCGCGACGACCGCACTGTAATGCGTGGAGTTCAGATAGTCGGTGATGCGACGGGCGACCATGGCCCCACCGCTGACGGCGAGTGATCCGCCCTCGCAGAAATCGTTCTGCACGTCGACGATGATCAACGCTCGGTTCATGTCGACCTCACTTTCCCAGGATGTCGTGCACCGAGATGTAAACGCTCGGGCTCCTGTCTGTGGATTACATTGTGCCGCCTTATCGATCGGGCGGGCCACGGCACTTGGAGGAACACGTGAACAGCACCGTCAGAATTTCGATCGCATTCTTCATCGGCTACACCGCCTATCTCGCTACCGCCTTTCTGCTCGGCGACCGACCCGATGCGGGCGGTGACTGGGTGCGGCTGCTGATCAAGGGCTTGCTGATCGTGCTGATAGCGGTTTCGACCGTCGAATGGCTGGCCAAGCGGCGCAACGCCCAGGCCGCCGAGTCCCCGGTCAGTTCAGAAATGTCGTCGGAATCGCAGGCTCCCCATCCGACAGTTTCAGGCCCTCCCACGGCAGGCTGACCAGCCCGCGGGAAACCAGTTTGCGACTGTCCGCGAGCGTGGGCAGTCCATCGACCACCTCACCGCCGCGCACCAGCGGAACCAAAAGCTCGCGCATTTCGAATCCGTTTGCGGCGGGCTGGGTTCCGGCGGCCGGGTAGATGATCTCCTCGACCACGGTGCCGGTCGGGCGGGATAGCCGGACCGCCTTTTTGGTGCCGCCGCGTGACTCCTTGTGACTGCTGCGTTTGGCCACGGGCAGCCCGTCCACCTCGACCAGTTTGTAGACCATGCCCGCGGTAGGCGCTCCGGACCCGGTGACCAGCGACGTCCCGACGCCGTAGGCATCGACGGGTTCGGCGCGCAATGCGGCGATCGCATATTCGTCGAGATCGCCGGAGACCACGATGCGGGTCTTGGTCGCGCCGAGCCGGTCGAGTTGTTCGCGCACCTGCCTGGCCAGCACGCCGAGATCGCCGGAGTCGATACGCACGCCGCCCAATTCGGGTCCGGCGACCTCGATCGCGGTGGCCACGCCCTTGGTGATGTCGAAGGTGTCCACCAGCAGGGTGGTGCCGATGCCGAGCGCATCGATCTGGCCGCGGAAGGCGGCCGCCTCGTGCGCGCCGTCGGCGGCGCTGTGCAGCAGGGTGAACGCGTGCGCGCTGGTGCCCGCGCCGGGCACGCCGAAGCGGCGCACGGCCTCCAGGTTGGAGGTGGCGTCGAAACCGGCCAGATATGCGGCGCGCGAGCTGGACGGTGCGGCGAGTTCGTGGGCCCGGCGCGAGCCCATCTCGATCATCCGGCGTCCCGCGGCGGCGCTCACCATGCGTGCGGCGGCCGAGGCGATCGCGCTGTCGTGGTTGAGGATCGACAGGGCCAGCGTCTCCAGCAGGACGCATTCGGCGAAGCTGCCGCGCACCGAAAGGATTGGGGAGCCCGGGAAATACAGCTCACCCTCCGGATAGCCGTCGATATCACCGGTGAAGCGGTAGTCGCGCAGCCAGTCGACGGTCTTCGAGTCCAAGAAGCCCGCCGCGATATCGAGCTCCGGTTCTTCGAAACGGAAGTGCGCCAGTGCGTCCAGCAGGCGGCCGGTACCCCCGACCACACCGTAACGGCGACCATTCGGCAAGCGCCGGGCAAACACCTCGAAGCTGCAGCGGCGCTGCGCCGAGCCGTCGCCGAGCGCGGCCGCGAGCATGGTCAGTTCGTACTGATCGGTCAGCAGGGCGGTGCTGCGCATGTCCACCAAGTCACTGTAGACAGCGGCCGCGCGCATGACGGGCCGGTGCTGCCGGGGCGTCTGCCAAATCCAGGTGTGCGGGTGTTGTGTATCCGGAGTCGAGTCGTACCCTGAGTGTTATGGCCTTGTGCAAAGCGAACGCGACACTGTCGGCGGCACAGGCGACTCCGGAAGCGGTCGAGTACACCGAGATCCTGGAGGCCGAGGACCGTCCGTGGGTGACGGTCGTCTGGGACGATCCGGTCAACCTCATGCACTATGTCGCCTACATCTTCCAGAAGCTGTTCGGCTACAGCAAAGCGAAGGCGACCGAACTGATGCTCAAGGTGCACAACGAGGGCAAGGCAGTGGTGTCGTCGGGTTCGCGGGACAAGATGGAACAGGACGTGCGAAGGCTGCACGCGGCGGGCCTCTGGGCGACCATGCAACGGGATGACTGATCGTACGACTACGCTGACGTCAGTGCGGAAGTGGAGCCGGAAGAACTCGCTGAGCGGCCTCAAGCTGCGATCCGAGATGGACGCGCGTGAGGCTAGCGTGCTGCGGTCCCTGGTCGGTGCGGTCTCCGGGCTGCTGACCGAGCGGGCCGAATCCGCGCCCGCCGACGAGCTCACCGAACTGACCGGGTTGCGTAGCGGCAATACGACGCCGCCCGAGGATCCCCGGCTGCACCGGCTGCTGCCGGACTTCCACCGCAGCGAACCCGGTTCCCCCGACGCCGACCGCGCCGATCTCAATAGCGCCCTGCGCGGCCTGCACGAACCGGAGATCATCGACGCCAAGCTGGCCGCGGGGTCGGTGGTGCTGAATACGGTGCCCACCGACGGCGGGAAGATCGTGCTGACCCCCGAGCAGGCCGATGCCTGGTTGACCGCGCTCACCGATGTGCGGCTGGCATTGGGCACGGTGCTCGGAATCGATGCCGACACACCCGATCACCTCGAACCCGACGACCCGCGCGGGCCGCATCTGGATGTGTACCACTGGTTGACCTGGATGCAGGATTCGCTGCTGCAGGCCCTCGCACCCTGACCGCGCCGCCGCTGGCCGGAAGACGCCATCCTGGATCGGTGCCGAGTAGTCAGGAGCAGCAGCTGTGAATGCGCAAGCGGGAATACGGAATTCGCTCACCGATGTCACCGGGCTGCTGGTCGGTCACCAGCACGCGCTCGATCCGAACGCGACGCTGGGTTCCGGCGCGGCGACCGGCTGCACCGTGGTGCACGCGCCCGGCGGTGCCATCGCCGCGGTCGATGTGCGCGGCGGTGGGCCGGGGACCAGGGAAACCGATCTGCTCGACCCGGGCAACACTGTGCGCCAAGTGAATTCGATTCTGCTCACCGGCGGTAGCGCCTACGGACTCGCAGCCGCCGACGGCGTAATGCGCTGGCTGGAGGAACATCGCGAGGGCATCCCGATGGATCCGGCCGATCGGAACCGCGTGGTGCCCATCGTGCCCGCCGCGGTCATCTTCGATCTTCCGGTGGGGGACTGGGGCATTCGCCCGACCGCCGACTTCGGGTTCCTGGCGGCCGAGGCGGCGGCGGTCGACTTCGAGCGCGGTTCGGTCGGGGCCGGGGTCGGCGCGCGTGCCGGTTCGATCAAGGGCGGCGTCGGCACCGCGAGCGTGGTGCTCGGTGCGGGTCCCGGCGCGGGCGTCACCGTCTCGGCGCTGATCGTCGCCAACCCCGTCGGCTCGGTCTTCGACCCGCGCACCGGCCTGCCCTGGGGCGTCGGCACCGACGGTCCCGAGCACTTCGGGCTGCACCCGGCAACTGTGGACCAACTGGCCGCGGCCAACGCACTCCCGGTCAAGGGCACCGTCCTCAACACCACCATCGGCGTGGTCGCCACCGACGCACCCCTGGACCCCGCGGGCTGCCAGCGCATGGCCGCCACCGCCCATGACGGCCTCGCCCGCGCCATCCGCCCGGCCCACTCGCCCCTGGACGGCGACACCCTGTTCGCCCTCGCCACCGGCACCGCCGAGATCACCACCCTGCCGATGCCCCCGGCCTTCCCGGCCGATCTGCTGGTCCTGGACGCCGTCTGTACCGCCGCGGCGGTGTGCGTAGAACGCGCCATTGTGGACGCCATCCTCTGCGCGCGCTCCGTCGCGGGCATCCCCGCCTACTCCGACCTCTTTCCGCGCTGATCCAGCATGGCCCACGACTGTCGGCCCAGCTCCTGTCGCGGGCTGTGGACGGCGACTGCGGCAATCGGCGCGCGTCGGCGTCGGACGTGATAGGGCGGATGACCGCGAAAGTGTCCGTGTGACTTGGGAACCGCGCTGGTCCGGGCGCGGGTGGCGGGAACTTCGGGTTGCCGACGCTCGATCTCCGGTCTGTGCGGGCACCGGGAGCGTGGCCGACGGAAGGGTACCGGCCGACAGGTGGCCGGGAATAGCCGAATATTCTTGGTCGTTGTCGGGTGCGATATGTCGGCATTTGCGGTGCCGAAATGCGGAAGGGTTTGACTCGTGCTGGTGATAAGGGCCGACCTCGTCGAGGCGATGGTCGCGCATGCGCGCGCCGATCACCCGGATGAGGCGTGCGGCGTCATCGCCGGTCCGGATGGGTCGGATCGACCCGAGCGGTTCATCGCCATGGTCAATGCCGAGCGCTCGCCGACCTTCTACCGGTTCGACTCCGGTGAACAGCTGAAGGTGTGGCGGGCCATGGACGACGCCGATGAGACCCCGGTGGTGATCTATCACTCGCACACCGCCACCGAGGCCTACCCGAGCCGCACCGACATCTCCTACGCGTCCGAGCCGTTCGCGCATTATGTGCTGATCTCCACCCGCGATCCCGAGCAGCACGAGCTGCGCAGCTACCGGATCGTCGATGGTGTGGTCACCGAGGAGCCGGTCGAGGTCGTCGATGCGTACGAGACCGCTTAGGCCCATGTTCAGAAATTTTCAGGCCATGTTCGTCGAATTCGAGGAGTCCCCGTGCCGGTAACCGTGTCCATCCCGACCATCATGCGTGGCCTGACCGGAGGCGAGAAGCGCGTCGACGCGCAGGGCTCGACCCTGTCCGCGCTGATCGAGAACCTCGACGCGAACCATCCCGGCCTCGCCGAGCGGCTGCTCAAGGACGGCAAGCTGAACCGCTACGTCAATATCTACGTCGACGACGAGGACGTGCGCTTCGCGGGCGGCCTCGAGGCGGAGGTGCCGGAGGGTGCGAGCGTCACCATCCTGCCCGCCGTCGCCGGAGGCTGATCGACCCGTGGCGCGCTATGAATCGCTGATCGCGACCCTCGGCAACACCCCGCTGGTCGGGCTGCGCAATCTGTCCCCGCAGTGGGACGGGGAGCACCCGGTGCGGCTGTGGGCCAAGCTCGAGGACCGCAACCCGACGGGTTCCATCAAGGACCGCCCGGCCCTGCGGATGATCGAACAGGCCGAGGCCGACGGCCGGCTCACGCCCGGTTGCACGATCCTGGAGCCGACCAGCGGCAATACCGGTATCTCGCTGGCCATGGCGGCCAAACTCAAGGGCTACCGGCTGGTCTGCGTGATGCCGGAGAACACCTCGGTCGAGCGTCGTCAGCTGCTGACCATGTTCGGCGCGGAGATCATCGATTCCCCGGCCGCTGGCGGTTCGAATCAGGCGGTCGCATTGGCCAAGCAGATCGCCGCGGAGAATCCGGACTGGGTGATGCTCTACCAGTACGGCAATCCGGCGAACGCGCTGGCGCACTACGAGACCACCGGCCCGGAGATCCTGGCCGACCTGCCCGAGATCACCCATTTCGTCGCGGGCCTCGGCACCACCGGCACGCTGATGGGGACCGGGCGGTTCCTGCGGGAAAAGGTGCCCGGCATCGAGATCGTCGCGGCCGAACCGCGCTATGGCGAACTGGTTTACGGACTGCGCAATATCGATGAGGGCTTCATTCCCGAGCTCTACGACGAGTCCGTGCTGACCACACGCTTTTCGGTCGGCCCGTTCGACGCGGTGAAACGCACGCGCGAGCTGGTGCTGGAAGAGGGCATATTCGCGGGCATTTCGACCGGCGCGATCCTGCACGCGGCGCTCGGCGTCGCGCGTAAGTGCGTGCGCGCCGGTCAGCGGGCGGATATCGCGTTCATCGTTGCCGACGGCGGGTGGAAGTACCTGTCCACCGGCGCTTATGACGGGACTCTGGAAGAGGCGGAAGAGCGCCTCGACGGCCAGCTCTGGGCCTGAATCGAGATCCGATCCGGGCGCGATTTGTCCCGGTACCCTCGAAAGAGCGAGCCCTGGCGGGTATATCTCGACGGCCCGGGACTCGCTCGACGAGGAGGTTGCGATGACCGGCGGAATCGGTTCGTCGTTCGATCCGGAGCGGATCGCCGCACTGCGCGCCCAATTGGGTCAGCCGATCGGATCGACTCCCGGTGTGCCGACTCCGGCGAAATCGAGCAACTTCGCTCCCGTCGAACAGCTCTGGCTGCGCGCGGGTGTCATCATCACCGCATTCGTCGCCCTGCTCTATGGCATCGAAGGCGTCGACACCCTCGACGACAATAAACTCGACTACAACGGCATCGAGCCGCGCGAGGCCGATGGCCTGTGGGGAATCCTCTGGGCACCGGTCCTGCACCACGGTTGGGATCATCTGTTCGCCAATACGCTTCCGGTGCTCGTGCTCGGCTTCATCACTCTGCTCGCGGGCATCGGACGCGGACTGGCCGCCACCGCGATCATCTGGATCGTGGCCGGTGTCGGTGTCTGGCTCACCGGTGCCACCGGATCGGTGCATCTCGGCGCGTCCTCGCTGATCTTCGGCTGGCTCACCTTCCTGATCTCGCGTGGCTGGTTCGCCCGCAATATCGCCCAGATCGGAATCGGCTTGGTGGTGCTGGCGATCTACGGGTCGGTGCTGTGGGGTGTGCTGCCCGGACAGCCCGGAATCTCTTGGCAGGGGCATCTTTTCGGGGCGGTGGGTGGAGTGCTTGCTGGCTGGGTACTCTCTGGTGATGAACGTCGACACCGTCGCGGGGATCGAGCCGGAGTCAATGCGTAGTCGCGGATCCACGCGACTCGTAGCGGAATGTGGGGGATCGGTTCTTGAGTGAGAAATCGTCGTGGGAGCATGGGGGAATGCGCCTTACCGTCCTCGGGTGCTCGGGCAGCGTGTCCGGCCCGGACTCCCCTGCGTCGGGGTACCTGCTGACCGGGCCGGATATGTCGCCGGTGGTCATCGATTTCGGGCCGGGTGTGCTCGGCGCACTGCAGCGCTATGCCGATCCCGGTGAGGTCGATATCTTTCTCACCCACCTGCACGCCGATCACTGCCTGGATCTGCCCGGCCTGCTGGTCTGGCGGCGCTACCACCCGACACCCCCGATGGGGCGGGCGATCGTGCGCGGTCCGTCGGATAGCCCGGTGCGCATCGGCAATGCCTCGGCCGAGGTCGGCGGCGAATGCGACGACTGGTCCGACGTCATCGATCACCGGACGTGGGTCGAGGGCGAGGCGGTCGAATTCGGTCCGGGCCATACCGTGCTCGCGCGCCGGATGTATCACCCGCCGGAGTCCTATGGACTGCGCATCTCGACTGCGGCCGGACGGACCTTCGTCTACACCGGCGACACCGCGATGTGCGACGCGGTACTCGAACTCGCGCAGGATGCCGACATCCTGATGTCGGAGGCGTCGTGGACGCACGATCCGGCGAATCGGCCGCCCGGCATCCATCTGTCCGGCGCCGAGGCGGGCATGATCGCGGCGCGCGCGGGCGTGAAAGAGTTGCTGCTCACCCACATTCCGCCGTGGACGTCGCGCGAGGATGTGATCGCCGAGGCGAAGGCCCAGTTCTCCGGGCCGGTGCACGCCGTGGCACCAGGCGAAACCTTCGACATCTGACCGGTTGCCGCGCGCGGCGGGCCATATGACTAGGCTTGGCGCGTGTCGAGACGAGCCGATGGCAGGGCGGACGATGAGCTCCGCGAGGTACGGATCACCCGTGGATTCACCACGCATCCAGCCGGTTCGGTGCTGGTGGAGTTCGGGCAGACCCGAGTGATGTGCACCGCGAGCGTCACCGAGGGCGTGCCCCCGTGGCGTCGCGATTCCGGGCTCGGCTGGTTGACCGCCGAGTACGCGATGCTGCCCGCGGCAACGCATACCCGCAGCGGACGGGAATCGGTGAAGGGCAAGGTCGGCGGGCGCACCCAGGAGATCAGCCGGTTGGTCGGCCGGTCGCTGCGCGCCTGCATCGATCTGGCGGCCATCGGTGAGAACACCATCGCCATCGACTGCGATGTGCTGCAGGCCGATGGCGGCACCAGGACCGCGGCCATCACCGGTGCGTATGTCGCGCTCTCGGATGCGGTCACCTACCTCGGCGCGGCGGGCGGATTGGCCGACCCGCAGCCGATCTCGTGCGCGATCGCGGCGGTGAGTGTCGGCGTCGTCGACGGTCGGGTACGACTGGACCTGCCGTACGAAGAGGATTCGCGCGCCGAGGTCGATATGAATGTGGTCGCCACCGATACCGGCACCCTGGTGGAGATCCAGGGCACCGGCGAGGGCGCCACCTTCCCGCGCTCCACACTGGACAAGATGCTCGACGCGGCACTCGCCGGATGTGAGCGGCTGTTCACGGTGCAGAAAGAGGCACTGGCGCTGCCCTACCCCGGCGTGCTGCCGCAGCCGTCCGAGTCGAAGAAGAAGTGATGTCGCGCCGCGTCCTGGTCGCCAGCCGCAATGCCAAAAAGCTGAACGAATTGCGTCGGATTCTCGCCGACGCGGGTATCGCGGGCATCGAGATCGTCGGGCTCGATGATGTGCCCGCCTACGACGAGGCGCCCGAGACCGGCGCGACCTTCGAGGAGAATGCGCTCGCGAAGGCCAGCGACGGTGCGGCCGCGACCGGATTGCCTTGTGTGGCAGATGATTCCGGTATCGAGGTGGACGCGCTGAACGGAATGCCCGGTGTGCTGTCCGCGCGCTGGTCCGGGAGGCACGGCGATGACGCGGCAAATAACGCGCTGTTGCTGGCCCAACTCGGTGATGTGCCGGATGAGCGGCGCGGCGCGCGGTTCGTCTCCACCTGCGCGCTGGTGGTGCCCGGCGGCGCCGAGACCGTGGTGCGTGGTGAATGGCCCGGCTCGATCGGCCGCAAGCCCGCTGGGGATGGCGGTTTCGGCTACGACCCGCTATTCATTCCGGCGGGCGGCGATATCAGTGCCGCTCAGCTGACCCCGGCGGAAAAGGACGCGGTCTCGCATCGCGGCCGCGCCCTCACTCAACTCCTGCCCGCGCTGTCGGCCCTGGCCTGATCCGACAGCGGTTGTCGGCGGGTCAGAGGTCGAAGTCTCGCTTGACCTTGTTCGCGTTGACGTGCTCGACGAAGAAGGACAGCAGCGGGATGGTGCCCGCGATCAGCGTGCCGACCGTGCGCAGGATCGGCCAGCGCACCTTGACCGCGAGGTCGGCGGTGACCAGCAGGTAGATGAAGTAGACCCAGCCGTGCACGACCGCGATCCAGCTCGGGGTGTGCACGTCGAAGCCGTACTTCGCGATCACCTCGCCGCTCAGCAGCAGCAGCCACAGGCCGGTCGTCCAGGCGAGGACGCGGTAGCGCAGCAGCGCGGGCCTGATCTTCGCGACGCTGGTGCTCGCGGCGGGGGCGCTGGGCCGCGCCGCCTCGGCCGTCAGCGCCTGGCTGGATTCGGTTGAGTTCTCGCTGGTGGTCAACCGGCGCTCCTCTGCGTGTCGCGGGCGTGTAGGCCCGCATCCCGGACTTGTTGGTCGATGTCGCTGGCGTGTAGCTCGGCCAGATACCTGTTGTATTCGGCGAGTTCCGGATCTTCGTCCCGGATGGCCTTGGGGCGCTCGGGCAGCAGGCCCGCCGGAATCTCGCGCGGCGCATCGGCTTTCGCGGATCGCCGCGCCAAGGTCCGTGCCGCCTTCGCCGGAGCCTGCTCGGCCGTCGGCTCCTGCGCGTCCTCCTCCGATTCGGATTCGGTCTCCAGTCGCACGAACCGGAAGTACGCGAAGACCGCGAATCCGGCGAACAGCGGCCACTGCAGTGCGTAGCCGAGATTCTGGCCGGTACCGCTGGCCGATTCGAACCGCTGCCACTGCCACCATCCCAAGGCCAGACAGGCGAGGGCGGCCACGATCACCAGCACAATAAGGGCCGGGCGATTGTGTGCCGAGCGGCGAGGTGGAGCGGACACGGTTACTACGGTACCCGTCTACTACACGGTACGTAGGAGCAGGTCGGCGGCGCGGTCGCGCCTTCAGAACTTGTAGGTGATCCCGGTCATCCGCTCGGATTCCTCCCAGAGGCGGCGCAGCAGCTCCGGGTTGTTCGAGAGTTTGCTCGACGGCGAGGGCTCGACCGGGCCCTGGGTCTGGAACAAACGGTTCGGACCCCAGTAGATGGTGGGATCGGCATCGGGCATGGTGGCCGCGAACAGGGTGGACTGGGCGGCCTTGGCCGGGGGCTGGCCGATGATGCGGATGAACGGTTTGCTGAACCGGTCCAGCGGGGTCTCGGTCCTGGCGAACAGATCGGTCGCGGAGACGCCGGGGTGCACTGCGTAGGAGCGTTTGGTCGATGCGGCCTCGGTCAGCCGTCGCTGCAGTTCGCGGGCGAACATCAGGTTGGCGAGTTTGGCCTGGGCGTAGGCGAGGTTGCGCCGGTAGCGACGGTGCTCGTAGTTGAGATCGTCGATCCAGAGTTTCGGGGTCTGCTTGTGCGCGATGCTCGCCAGGCTCACCACCCGATCGCGCAGGCGATCGAGCAGCAGTCCGGTCAGTGCGAAATGGCCGAGGTGGTTGACGCCGAACTGGGTCTCGAATCCGTCCTTGGTGCGCGAGAACGGGACGTTCATCAGACCGGCATTATTGATGAGCACATCGAATTCGCCGGTCTTGTCGGCGAATTCGCGCACCGATGCCAGATCCGCCAGATCCAGTCGCTCGACCCGGATATCGCCATCGATCCGGTCGGCGATCGGCTGCGCCTTCGCGACATTGCGGCAGGCCATGACCACCGTGGCACCCTTGCTCGCCAGCACGGTGGTGGTCTCGACGCCGAGGCCGCCATTGGCTCCGGTCACAATGAAGGTACGCCCGCTCTGGTCGGGTATTTCATTCGGTTTCCACGCCATGAGCTGACCTTACTCTGGAGTAAGTTTCGGGGGAAGGGTGGCGCGCATCGGATCGCGGATTCGAGTGGTTGCCGGGTGGTTCGCTGCCGTGTCGCTGGATAACTGGAATGACGGCAACCGACCATACTGGGTCAATGACCGGTGCACTCGCTGTCGCCGAAAAAGTTCCTGAACCGTTGAGCAAGGCCAAGACCAATATCGTGTTCGCCACGATTGTGCTGGGCATGTTGCTGGCGGCCTTGGATCAGACGATCGTGTCCACCGCATTGCCCACGATCGTCGCCGATCTCGGGGAGGCCGGGCGGATGGCGTGGGTGGTCACGGCGTATCTGCTGGCGGAGGCGGTGGCGACCGCGCTGGCGGGCAAACTCGGCGACCTCTTCGGTCGCAAGCTGATCTTCCAGCTCAGCGCGCTGATCTTCATTGTCGGTTCGATGATCGCGGGCCTGGCGAACGGGATGACGCTGCTGATCATCGCCCGCGGCATCCAGGGTTTCGGCGCCGGCGGCCTGATGGTCACCGCGATGGCGCTGATCGCCGACACCATTCCGCTGCGGCAGCGCGGCAAATATCAGGGTGCGCTCGGCGCGGTCTTCGGCGTCACCACGGTGATCGGCCCGACATTGGGCGGGTTGTTCACCGACCACGCCAGCTGGCGGTGGTGTTTCTACGTCAATGTGCCAGTCGCGGTGATCATGATCGCGATGGCTGCGCGCACGATTCCTCGGATGCGGGCCGTCGTCAAGCCGATCATCGACTACGCGGGTATCGGGCTGGTCGCGGCCGGTGTCTCCTGTCTGATCCTCGGGCTGGAGTGGGGCGGACAGGAGTATCCGTGGGGCTCACCGATGATCATCGGCCTGTTCGCGGCCGCGGTGGTGCTGCTGGCCACATTCGTCGCGGTGGAGTTGCAGGCCAGGGAGCCGATGCTGCCGATGGGGCTGTTCCGCAGCCGCGTCTTCACCGTGTGCTCGATCCTCAGCTTTATCGTCGGGTTCGCGATGCTCGGTTCAATGACCTATCTGCCCGCGTATCTGCAGTACGTGAACGGTGTTTCGGCGACCGTATCCGGGGTGCGCACCTTGCCGCTGGTGGTCGGGTTGTTCGTCACATCGATCATCTCCGGGCAGGTGGTCGGCCAGACCGGTCGCTACAAGTACTTCCCGATCGTGGGCACGCTGGTGATGGCGCTCGGGCTGTATCTGATGTCGACCATGGGCCGGACCACCAGCGTGTGGTTGGAATCGCTGTACATGCTCGTGCTGGGGCTCGGCCTCGGCCTGACCATGCAGGTGCTGACCATCGTCGTGCAGAACACCGTGCCCTATGCCCAGCTCGGCACCGCGACCTCGGGTGTCGCCTTCTTCCGCACGGTCGGAAGTGCCTTCGGCACCGCCATTTTCGGAACGTTGTACACCGATCAGATCGGTCCCAATCTAACCGATGCGCTCATGCAGGTCCGGGTCGTGTCACCGGAGGTCGCCGCGAATCCGCAGTCCTTGCGGGCGCTGCCGACCGAGGTGTCGGCGCCGATCATCGACGCATACGCCGATTCCATCGATCACGTTTTCCTGTGGGTGGTGCCGGTCGCGCTGGCCGGATTCGTAGTCGCCTGGTTCCTGAAGGAGGTGCCGCTGCGCGATAGCGCGCGGGCGGGTGCGACGGATGTGGGCGAGGGCTTTTCGATGCCGGAGCCCTCGGACCGCTTGGTGTACCTGGAGCGTGCCGTCTCGGACACCATGCGGAAGGCGCGGGCCGAGGGACCCGTCGCTCCGCGCATCCTCGCCGACGCGGGCAGTGATCTGAGTCGCGGCGAAGCCTGGGCGCTGGGGCAGGTCTACCTGCACACCCGGATCAGGGGTGCGGCGACCCTCGACGCGATCGCGGAGGTGCACAAGCTACCGGATGAGGTCATCGAACCGATCTACGACCGGGTGATCGGCCGCGGATTTCTGACCGAAGACGCTGGTGGCCTGCGGCTTACGGATACGGGCCGGGCCGAAGTCGACCGGATCCGGGCATCGTGGCAGCGCTGGCTCGGCGCCCGGCTCGACGACTGGGACTGCTCCGATCCCGCCGACCGGGCGCTGCTCGATCAGGCCCTGGCGAATATCGCCGCCAAAATCCTCGATGAGCAGGCCAGGGAGCAGGAAGTCGCGCACGTCTAATACTTGCGCCCGAATACTCGTAGACGTATATTCGTAGACGAGTAAGGAGGTGCCCATGGCCACGAAGCGCAAAGTGAACAATCTGCTGGCGCTGGCGGTGCTCGCCGCTGTCATCGAACGGCCGATGCACCGCTATGAAATCGCGTCGAAGATCCGTGAGCGCGGCAAGGACCGCGATATGGACGTCAAGTGGGGTTCGCTGTACACCGTGGTGCAGAACATGGAGAAGGCGGGCTTCCTCGAGGTTGTCGGCAGTGAGCGCGACGGTGCTCGGCCGGAACGCACGATCTATGCGATCACCGATGCCGGTCGGGTCGAAATGGCCAACTGGACAAGGGAATTGATCGCCGAACCGGAACCGGAGCCCAACCGGTTCATCGCCGGACTCTCCGTCGCGGCGGGGCTGCCGCCGGACGAGGTCGTCGAGTTACTCGGCCAGCGCATCGGCGCGCTGAGCCGCACCATCGACGCTGCGCGCCGAGAACTCGATCAACTCGCGGCAGCCAATCTGCCCAGGCTGTTCGTCATCGAAGCCGAATACGGCGTGGCGATGCTGGAAGCCGAGGCCGAGTGGGCGGCGTCGCTGCGTGACGAGATCGCCGCTGGCGCATTTCCCGGTGTCGATCTCTGGCGGCATATGCATGCCGTCGGCATGACGCCCGCCGAGGTCGGCGAGCTGGTGGAAAGGGGGATCACGGAATAGACGTGCGCTCCGGATTCCGGCAGGCACCGGGCGGAGCGATCAGTTGAGACCAGGCCCGGCGGGGTGCGGCAACACCGCCGCCGAGCCCGATGAAACCGTCTCGAACCGCGTCCGCATGCGCGCACCCGGCTACAAGGCTGGCAACCACAGGATAACTGGGTGTGCGGTGGGGCGGTCGGTTCGGGCTTCGAATGAACCCGTATCGCACACATTGGAGTACACCCATGTCCACCACAGAAACAGCCATTGTCATCGGCGGTGGTATCGCCGGACCGGTCACCGCCACCGCACTGCACAAGGCGGGCATTGCTGCCCGCGTCTACGAGGCCTATCCCGGTCCGACGTTCGGCGTCGGCAGCGGGCTGGCTCTGGCGCCGAATGGTGTTGCCGCCCTTGACATTATCGGCGCTGGCGATTTGTTCCACGCGATCGCGAGCCCGGTATCGCATACCCAAATGTCGGTCGGCGGCAAAGTGCTGCGGATGCCGGACATTCCGGACGTGCCATCGTTGAAAATTGTCGACCGCAACGAATTACACCGGACGCTGCACGACCACGCGGTCGCCACGGGTATTCCCTTCGAGTACAACAAGCGACTCGTAAGCGTCGATGAGGATGCCGACGGCATTACCGCGCACTTTGCCGATGGCAGTTCCGCCACCGCCGATGTGCTGATCGGCGCGGACGGCATTCGATCCACCGTGCGCGGTCTGATCGATCCGAAGAATCCGGGACCCGAGTACACCGGTATGATCGGATTCGGCGCGATGATCGACAATGAAATCGGACTCGCCCCGGAGACAATGGTTTTCGCATTCGGGAAGAAGGCCTACTACCTCTACGGAACGGTCGGCGACGATAAGATCATGTGGGGCGCCAACCTGCCGCACAAGGAGTACCTGACGCTGACCGAGGCGCGGGCGATTCCAGCCGAGCACTGGTTGCGAATCCTGCGGGAGACCTATGCCGAGGACACCCCGGGCGGTGAATTCGCCAGAAAGACCACTGCGGCAAATCTGGAAACGACTGGGGCACTCCACATTATGCCGTCGGTGCCGACCTGGCACCGGGGACGCATGGTACTGGTCGGGGATTCGGTGCACGCGCCATCCAATAGTTCGGGCCAGGGGGCGTCGATGGCCATCGAGAGCGCGGTGCAGTTGGCGCGGTGCCTGCGGGACCTGCCCGGGCACAGCGCGGCCTTCGCCGCCTATGAAGGGTTGCGGCGGCCGCGGGTGGAGAGTGTCACGGCCCGGGGGCGCAAGATCAACCACAGCAAGACACCGGGGCCGGTGGCGCGCCGGATGATGCCATTGCTGATGCCGCTGCTGATGAAGGGGATGAACCTGGAGAAGACGATGGGTGCCGAGCAGCGGTATCGGATCGATTGGGATGCGCCGGTGCAGCGGGAGTTGGCCGCTTCAAGGGCGTAGCGGGATGTTGCCTGTCCCCCGATGTGGGGGCAGGCAACATTCGGTTCCGGTTTCGAACCCGACGGCCGCATCATCCGTATGGTGGAAGATGGGAATCGAAACTCAGGGGGGATAGTGCATACCGATCCTGCGCTGCAATTGACCGGGCTGTACAAGCGATTCGGTGGTCCGTGGGTGGTCGACAATGTCGGCCTCACAGTGCCGCCGGGCTCGTTCTTCGGGCTGGTCGGCCCGAACGGCGCTGGCAAGACGACCACCTTGTCGATGGCCTGCGGGCTATTGCGGCCCGACGGTGGACAGGCGCATATCTTCGGCGTCGATGTGTGGGCCGATCCGGTCGCCGCGAAGACACTGGCGGGTGTGCTGCCGGACGGGCTGGCACTACCGGAACGTCTGACCGGACGAGAACTGTTGACCTACACCGGCTTACTGCGCGGTCTGCCCGCGAAGACGGTTTCCGAGCGGGCCGAGGAATTGCTCGGGGTATTCGAATTGACCGGTGCCGAACGCACTCTCGTCATCGATTACTCCGCGGGCATGCGCAAGAAGATCGGGTTGGCCGCGGCGCTGTTGCACGCGCCGAAACTACTGGTGCTCGACGAACCGTTCGAGGCGGTGGATCCGGTGTCCGCGAGCACGATTCGGACCATTCTGCAGCGGTTTGTCGCGGCGGGCGGTGCGGTGGTGCTGTCGAGTCATGTGATGGCGCTGGTGGAGAACCTGTGCGACCGCGTCGCGGTGATCACCGCGGGGCGGGTGGTGGCGGTTGGCACCCTCGACGAGGTGCGCGGGGACAGCAGCCTGGAAGCGGCATTCGTGCAGTTGGTCGGCGGCCGGGTCGGCGGGGAGGACGGGCTGTCGTGGTTGGCGTCCTGATCCGGATGCGGTTGCTGCTGACCAAGCGTGCGTTGGGCAATGGCTGGCAGGGGGTCACATTCGTCAGTGGCGTTGTGATCGGTCTCGTCTTCGCCCTGGGCACGGCGGGCCTCACCGGATTCGCGGTTCGCGACGGCGATGTGGCCGGTGGCATCACCGTCGCCGCCGCCTGGTACGGCATCTGGACGCTCGGCTGGCTGTGCGGACCGGTGCTCACGGGCAGCAGTGATGAGACCGTGCAGCCCGAACAGCTGCGGCTGCTGCCGCTGAGCCATCGGCAGTTGGCCACCGGGCTTTTGGCCGCGGCCTTCGTCGGGCCAGCGCCGGTGATCAACCTGCTGGCCTTCTCCGGGCTGATCGTGCTTGCGGTGCAACTGAGTTGGGGTGCGGCCGTGGTCGCGCTGGTCGGTGTGGTGCTGCAGTTGATCTTCGTGGTGGTGCTCTCGCGCGTGGTGCTGGCGTGGATCGGCGCGGCGATGCGGTCGCGGCGGGGACGCGATCTCGGGGTGCTGCTCGCCGGTCTGGCGGGGCTGGCCTACTACCCGTTGAGCTTCCTGCTGAATCACGTGAAGGCGGTGCGGGAATCGGCACCATGGCTGGCGGATCTGCTGCGCGTCCTGCCCTCCGGCTGGGCGCCCGATGCGGTGGCCGCCGCGGCGCGTGGCGATTGGTTGTTCGCGCTGCTCGCACTCGCCGGGCTGTTCGCGCTGACGGCGGTGCTGTGGCAGGCGTGGTCGGTGCTGTTGCGGCGGCGGCTGATCGCGCCGATGGGAGCGACATCCGGTGCCGCCGGGCGGGGGATGTTGCTGGGCCGGGTGCGGCCGAGCGGGCCGGTCGGTGCGGTAGTGGTCAAGGAGTTGCGGACCTGGTCGCGCGATAGCCGACGGCGTGCGGCGCTGCTGCCGGTGTTGTTGGTCGGAGCGCTGCTGCCGGTATTTCCGGCAATACAGGGCGACAGTTCGCGTGGTGTGGTGTTCGCCGGTGTGAGTGCGGCATGGTTCGCGGGGCTGGCCGCCAATAATCTCTACGGCTACGACGGCACCGCGCTCTGGCAGACCTTGGTGACACCCGGTACGGTGCGCGCGGATGTGCGCGGACGACTGCTGGCGCTGCTGTTGGTGATCGGCCTGCCGACGCTGCTGCTCGCGGTGGTGTTGCCGGGTGCGCTCGGCCGCTGGTCGATGTACCCCTGGACGCTGTCGCTACTGTTCGTCGTGCTCGGCGTCGGTGCAGGTTCCGCGGTATTCCTCTCGGTTACCGCGCCCTATCCGCTGCCGCCGCGAACCGGAAATCCCTTCGCCTCCTCCGGAAATCCGGGCTGTGCGAAGGCTCTGGTCCAAATCAGCACCAGTTTGGGCCAACTGGTCGCAGCCATTCCCGTACTGATCGTGCTGGTCATCGGCCGAGTTTTCGACCTCACCGCTGTGCAGTGGCTGGCGCTGCCGCTGGGGATCGCGATCGGGGTCATGGGTGCGGTTCTCGGTGTTCGCCTCGCCGAGCGGCGGTTGTCGGACCGTGGGCCGGAAGTCCTCGCGGCCGTGCAGCCGCGTTGACGCTTGCGATCCGGCGGGCCGAACCGGGCACGGATTTCGGATGGTCGAGCGCGGGGCCGTGCTCGGGAACGGGCTGTTCGAACATCGGGAGAGAAATACACTTGGTGCGTGAGCAATAGGGATTCCGATGGCAATCTCGATTTGAATCAGCTGCGGACATTCCTGGCGGTGCATCGGGCGGGTTCGGTGACGGCGGGCGCTCGGCTGGTCGGGTTATCGCAGCCGACGGTGACGACTCAGTTGCAGGCGTTGGAGAAGCGGCTGGGTTATCGGTTGTTCGAGCGGCTGCCGCGCGGAGTGGTTTCGACGGCGGCGGCCGTGGAGTTGGCGGCGCGGGTGGCCGGGCCGGTGGACGCCCTCGATGGGATCGCTGGTCGTGCCGTGCCCGCCGAACCGGTGCCGCAGCCGCCGGTGCGTTTGGCCGGACCCGCCGAACTGCTTGCGGTGCAGGCACTTCCGGCGCTGGCGCGCTTGATCGCGCGCGGTGTTCGGCTGACGGTCACCGCGGGGCTGTCCGACGAACTGCTGGCCGGGCTGCGCGCCGGACACTATGACCTCATCGTGTCCACGGTGCGCCCGCGCGGCCGGGCCTTGGTCGCCGAACCGCTCGCCGATGAGGAATTCGTCCTGGTCGCCGCGCCCGAAATGGCCGAACGCATCGACACCGCACGGTTGCGCACCGAGGGCCCGGCGGTCCTGACGGGCCTACCCCTGATCAGCTACTCCGCCGACCTACCGATCCTGCGCCGCTACTGGCGACACGTATTCGGCGTCCGCCTCACCGCCGAACCCTCGGTGGTAGTCGCCGATCTGCGCGCGATCACCGCGACGGTCGCCGCGGGCGCGGGCATCAGCGTCCTCCCGCGCTATCTCTGCACCGCCGAGCTGGCCGCCGGCACCTTGGTCCCGCTACTCGAACCCGACGACCCACCGATCAATACCGGCTTCCTGGTCCGCCGCCCTGGCACCACCTCCCGCCCCCACATCGACCTGGTGTACGACCACCTGCGGGCCGCCGGGCGGAGATGGTGACCGGGTGCGTCAGGGGCGCCGTCCGAACACGCACCATTCGTGCATCGATCGATTCGATCTGTTGAGAACCTGACGCCGCATATCTGCCTGTGCTGGTTTCTGACTCGGCACACCGAGCCTGCGGCAGTGCTCGACGCGGAAGACGGATGTGGTCGCCTCTGGCGGTGGCGAGAACTCCCGCGTCCAACGTGACATCGATGCCTGACAGTGATCACGTCCGAGCCCGGATGCGCGCGAAACCGCTAGGCGACGTGCACCACAAGCCCCAGCAGCTTCTTGTTGCACACACTCACCGCGACAAATCCCGCACATCGGTTACGCATGGCGGCGCCCGCGGGCCGCTCGGTGCGCGGAGAGCGCGAAATCACTAGTCCCCCATCCAGACAGCTTGCTACTTCACCACTTCGGCTACTCGCCGAGCGTAGTCATGTGGCGTCGAATCCGGACCTTGGTGACCACCATTCGACTACCTTCGACCGCTGCCTGGACGGGAGGAGCTATCTGGAC
Source organism: Nocardia sp. NPDC005998 (assembly GCF_040614395.1). NCBI lineage: Bacteria > Bacillati > Actinomycetota > Actinomycetes > Mycobacteriales > Nocardiaceae > Nocardia > Nocardia sp. NPDC005998. The sequence goes on from NZ_JBEXUI010000013.1 coordinate 39,497, forward strand.
GCGGCACTGGTTTGGCGTTGGTCGGCGCGGTGGCGGAGGATTTCGGCGGTCTGGTCGTCGGCGGGGAGGAAGGCCTCGAGGTGGAGTTCGGAGAGGGTGATGTCGACGGCGGTGGCGAAGCTGGTGATCGTGGTGATCAGGCGGAGTTCGCCGTCGGGGCTGCTCAGGCGTAGGGGGACGGCGAAGCCGAGGTGGTCGGGGCCCAGGGTGGCTTCGGGGAGGTAGCTCTCGAGTTCGGCAATGAACTCGTCGAGCTGGGTGTCCGGGCTGCGCAGGGCTTTGCCACGCAGGCTTTCGGTGACGTGGCGGCCCCATTCGGGCAGGTTCTGTACGCGTCGGGCCAGCCCATCGGGATGTAGGGCCAGGCGGAGTACATTGATCGGCGCGGTGATCAGTTCCGCCGCGGCCCCTTCGGTGAGGATGTCGAAGGCGGTGTTGGCGGCGACGAGTCGGCCGTAGGGGCGGGTGACGACCGCAGGGTAGGGCAGGTGCCCGTCGAGAATGCGCTCCAGTGCGGTCCGGACCGGCCCCAATTCCGGTGTGTCCAGGTCGGATTCGGGGAATATCGGGGCGTATCCCGCGGCGAGCAGCAAAGCGTTGCGCTCGCGCAGCGACAGCCCCAGCGATTCGGCCAGCCGCACCACCATGGTGCGACCCGGCCGCGAGCGTCCCTGCTCCAGGAAGCTCAGATAGCGCTGGCTGGTGTCGGCGCGAATAGCCAGGTCGAGCTGGCTCACATGCCGTTGCGTACGCCAGTGCCGCAACTGCTGCGCGAACGGACTTGGCTCTACCACCGTGGTCATGACTCCAGTGATATCCGACCCGACGCACCCGCGCCATTCCCGACAGGGAATCAACGGGCCACCCGCGCGCTTCATCGGTGTCATTCCCTGGAGGGAATCGCGCGGCGGCGTCGTACTCGTAAAACTCTGAGCCATGAGCAAGCGATTCGATGACAACGACCTGACCGCCTTCGCCGAGCGCTACATGGCCCAGTGGAACGAGTCCGACCCGGAACTGCGCCGCAAGCTGATCCACGAGATCTGGGCCCCGTCCGGTGCGCAGACCCTGGTCGATCCGCCGCTGGAGATCCGGCAGGCGGCCGCCCAACTGAACTTCGCGGTACCCGCGCTGGAAGTGCGCGGCCACGACGCGATGCAGGCCCGGGTGACCCGCGCCTACGAGATGTTCGTCGCCTCCGGCGAATACCTCTTCGAGGTGGGCGAGCCCACCGAACTGCCCGCCGGTCTGATCGGCCTGCCATGGTCGATGGTCGCGCGCGCCGACGGCTCGATCGCGGGTGGCGGCTACGAGGTCATCGGCCTCGACGCCGACGGCCGCATCACCTCCGATCACCAGTTCATCGAGGGCGTGCGATGAGTGCGGTGCGTGCGGCCGGACTGGCGAAGACGTTGCGGTACAGCCGGATCGTGCGCACCGCGGACGGGGGCTCGCGATTCGTCGACGCCGAACTGGATTTGGCCGATCGCTCCATGGCCACGGGCGTCCCAGCGATGGCCGTTGCCGGATTGTCGTCGGCGGCGACCGTGACGTATTTGCGCAGTGCGCAATTCGATAGCGACCCGCATCCGGCTCCGGCCGAACAGTGGGTCGTTATGCTGCGCGGCCTGATCGAGGTGACGACGAGTGACGGTCGCAGGCGGCGCTTCGGCCCCGGCGATCTCGTCCATGTCGAGGACACCGACGGGCAGGGGCACGTCACCGTCGGTGTCGGTGACGCCCCCTTCGAGGCGCTGTTCGTGCCGACCACTGATTTTTCGATTGCTACCGAGAACTGAGAGAGCAGATCATGAATGCCATTGCCTACCACCTCGATCCACTGCACGGTCTGGCCGGGCTGACCGTCCGGGAGCAGGAGGTGCCGGTGCCGGGGCCGAATCAGGTGGTCATCAAGGTGCGGGCGGCCTCGGTGAACAGGCGGGATCTGATGCTGATGGACGGCATCTATCCGCTGCCCGCGACCCCGGATATCGTTCCGCTCTCCGATGGTGTGGGAGAGGTCATCGCCGTGGGCGACAATGTGACTCGCGCCGCGCTCGGCGACCGGGTCACCGCGACGTACTTCGTGCGCTTCGTCAGTGGGCCGCAGCGGCTGGCCCACGTCGCCGAACAGTACGGCGCCAACTACAACGGCATGCTCGCCACTTACGCCGTGCTCGAAGAGGATTCGGTGGTGCATGTGCCCGACCATCTCACCGATATCGAGGCGGCCACGCTTACCTGCGCGGGAGTCGTCGCCTGGGCGGCGCTGACGAAACCCGCGCCGGTCGGACCGGGTGAGACGGTGCTGACCGTGGGCACTGGCACCGTTGCGCTGTTCGCCGTGCAGTACGCGAAAATATTGGGTGCCCGGGTCATTTCGATCACCTCGGGCCCGGATAAGGCGGAGCGGTTGCACAAGCTCGGCGCGGACGAGACCGTCGACCGGAGCGAGACACCCGACTGGGACGAGAAGGTACTCGAACTCACCGATGGACACGGTGTCGAACATGTGGTGGAGGCCGTCGGGCTGCCCACCCTGTCGAAATCGGTGCGCTCGGCCGGATACAACGCGATGATCACCATGATCGGCGCATCGCAGCTGCCGAAGGGACAGCCATTGGAGAATCCGTTCGTCGGACCGTATCTCGCGATCCGCCGGATCGCGGTCGGCAGCCGCGACGATTTCGAGGCGATGAACCGGACCATCACCGAACATCGCGTGCGCCCGGTCATCGATCGGACATTTCCACTCGATCAGGCGGTGGAGGCCTACCGGTACTTCCGCGACGACAATCCGTTCGGCAAGGTCGTCATCACCATGCCCTGAATCAGGGGCAGCCGTTGAGTTCGCGTGTCATGGCGGCCTTTTCGGCCTGGGTGATCCAGGGCCGATAGGCCGCCTTGATTCGAATCTGCCCGGTCACATGGGTGTCGCAGTATTCCTTGCGAGGTGGCAGTCGGCTCGCGGCAATGGGGCACCTTGCCGAGGTGGGTTCGGTACGGCCGATCCGGAACTCCGTCCGGCGGCAATATGACTCGGCGGTCAGGCCTCGAACGGCACGATATTGCCCGCCACGTCACGGGTTCCCGCGGTGGCTTCGATGGCGGCCGCGAGTTCGGCAACCGTGGTCCAGGTGCGCGGTGGTTCGGCTTCGATATTGCCGATGGTGTACCAGGTCTCGTTGCCGCGATAGCGGACCAGACCCTTACCCGTGTCGTCGAGGGCGACATCGAGCTCGCCGGAAACCGTCCCTTCCTCTTCGGTCATGACGGCTGCCTTGGCGGAGATCTCGATGATGTCGCTTATTTGAACTCTCCTCGACGGACGCAGTCATCGACTGCGTTGCGCAGTGCGGTGTGTTCGGCGGGATCAACGGTCAGCGCGTATTTTACTTTGATCTTGACATAGTGCTCGAGATAGCCACACCGGAAGTTTCCCGGCGGCAGATAGTTCGCGGCGTCCTGATCGCCCTTGGAACGATTGGCCGACGGATCGGAGGCGATGAGATTGATGGCGTCATTGGCAATGCGGCGGCGGGTATCTTCATCGCGCTTGTCCGCACCCGAGCGCCAGGCCTCGGCCAGTGGCACGATGTGCTCGGCATCGACGGTCGCCGGATCGGTCATCCACTTGTAGGGCTTGAGTTTTCCGGTCTTCGAGTCGAGGAATCCGTACTGGTCGCGCCAGCCGCCGTCCTTGCCGACGGTGAGTTGGCAGGTCTTCGGGTCGAGTTGGACCGAGCCGGTGGCGTCGCGCAGCATCATCACATCTCGGGTGGTGCACTTGCTGTACTTCTCGAATTCGGTGCCGAATCCGTGCTCGGCCTTATTCGTATCCCAGTGTGGGAACTTCTCGCGGCTGTAGCCGTCCATCGCTGCTTCCGGCGCGTCGACCAGCTGCCCGAGCAATGCGGTGATGTCCTTACCGGAAATCGTTGCGGCGCTTGCAGCACCAGGCGCTTTGCCACCGCTCTTACCGGTCCAGTCGTCGAAGAAGGAATAGGCGACGGCGACCACAATGGCCAAGACGACGGGTGCGCAAACGGCGAGTACGCGACGCACGGGGCTGGACGACAACCACTTCACAACGATCGAACTTCCTAGCCTCGCACCGATGAATTTGTCGGGCGTCAAGCTACCGTCGGCCGCCCGTCCCGTATGTGATTGTCACGTATGACGTTCGGCACATCCAGTGGGAGAACGTTCTGTGCGGCAATGCGACTGAGCGGTTTGTGTCCGGCACACACAAAACCACCCCCGAGTCGCCGTGCCGGCGCCGACTCAGGGGTGGTCGTGTCACGAAGGAGTTGGTCCCGCTGGCGGGTGAACGGGCCGGGTGTCCAGTCCAGATGATCCGTTCGGGCAACTCCACGAGGCTGATGAGGGAAGTCTCGTCGAGTCGTCGCACCGCGGGTGACTCCTTGTGACGGTCTGTGTGCGAACTTCATTGTTCTTACGTAGATAGACAGTAGATCAATCCAAAATCCTTTGTAAACCCTTTACCTAATTCTGAGAATCTCCTGAATGCCGCGATGGGTGTTTGAAGTATGTACTACTCACATACGGAATTAGGTTTACCTGCGGTTGTGTTGAGATCCGTTCCGGGTGGGCGGCGACAGGTGGGGTCCGATGAGTGACGAGCGTCACATCGCGCGGCTGTCACAACGGGCACGGAGTGTGTGTCGAAACCGGGTGCAGGCACAGAGCAGGATCAAGGAAGGACCCGCATCATGGCTACCGTCGACGTTCTCGACTCGTTCATCAACTACACCGATACCGGTGCCGGTTCGGTACCGGTGGTGTTCCTGCACGGCAACCCCACCTCATCGCACCTGTGGCGCAATGTGCTCCCGCATGTCGCCGGGCAAACCAGGGTGCTCGCGCCGGATCTGATCGGCATGGGCGCGTCCGGGAAGCCGGACAGCGCTTACCGGCTCGAGGATCACGCCCGCTACCTGGACGCCTGGTTCGATGCACTCGGCCTCGATCAGGTCGTCATCGTGGGCCACGACTGGGGTGGCGCGCTCGGCATGCACTGGGCCGCACGGCATCCCGACCGCATTCGCGGCATCGCACTGATCGAGACATTCCTGCGGCCGATGAGCTGGGACGATCTCCCGCCGCTCGGCGCCGAACTGTTCCGCAAGTTCCGCTCGGCCGAGGGCGAGCGAATGGTGCTCGAGGAGAATATGTTCATCGAGTTCAACCTGCCGAGGGGCGTTGTCGACCTGTCGCCCGAAGATCACGATGTGTACCGCGCACCCTTCCCGACACCGGAATCGCGCAAGCCGATGCTGGCCTGGTCGCGCGAATTCCCATTGGACGGCTCGCCCGCCGATGTGGTTGCGCTGGTGCAGAACTACGACCAGTGGGCAGCCCGGAGTCCCGAGGTGCCGAAGCTGCTCATGGGGCTGGACAACGGGGTCGGGCTCGGCTCGCCCGAGGTGATCGCCTGGGCTGGCGATACTTTCGCCAGCGCCGAGGTCGTCTCGGTCGGCCAGGGCGGACACCATGCTCCGGAGGATCAGCCCGATGCGATCGGCACGGCGGTCGCGAACTGGTTGCGCGCGCATTCGCTGATGACGGCGACCGCGAGTGCGTAAGGGGGTGCGCCGCGCGGAGCACTGATCGACCGGCTCCGCGCGGGGGGCTTGCGCTCGACCGGATAGCGCCGAAGGATTGTGCGGTGGAACCCGAGCTATCGCAGTCCGAACAAGACTTCGCCGCCGATGTGACCAGGATCGGACTCGGCGATGACGTCGAGGGTGCGGTGCCGGCCGAGGTGCGGGCCCGGGAGCGGGAACTCGTCGATCGGGCCATTGCCGGTGACGGGGCCGCCATCTCGGATGTGGTGCGACACCTGCAGGATCCGCTGTATCGGCTGGCGCTGCGCATGGTGTGGCGGCCCGCGGAGGCCGAGGATGCGACGCAGGAGATCCTCTTGCGGGTGGTCGGGAATCTCGCGACCTGGCGGGGTGAGGCCAAGCTACTGACCTGGGCCTACCGGATCGGGGTCAACTATCTGCTGAATCTGAAACGGCAGACCCCGCAGGAGGCCGCGCAGCTCAGCCTCGACACATATCGGGAGGGTTTGGCAGACGGGCTGGCGGCCGAGGACTACCGCGGGCCCGAGGCCGAGGTGCTCGCGCACGAGGTGCGCCTCAATTGCAGTCAGGCCATGCTGCAGTGTCTGGCCCGCGACGAACGGGTCGCATTCGTGCTCGGTGAGGTCTTCGAGCTCAGCTCCACCGATGCGGCCTGGATTCTGGGTATCTCCGCATCCGCGTATCGGAAGCGGTTGGAGCGGGCCAAGAAACGCATCGCGACATTCTTGAATTCGACCTGCGGGGTGGCGAATCCGGAGGCGTTCTGCCGCTGTTCGCGGCGGGTGGACAAGGCGCTGGCACTCGGGCGCGTCGATCCGAAGCGGCCCGTCTTCGCCCGCCATCCGGTCAGTGCGGGCGGGCGCAATGTCAATGCGGCCGAGGAGCAGATGATCCGACTGCACGATGCCGCGGCGGTGATCCGGGTCCACCCCGATTACGCGGCGCCGCGGGCGAAGATGGACGCGATTGCCGGACTGCTGCACTCGGGGCGCTTTCCCTTGCTCGACTGAGCGGCTCACGCATTGCCGCCATCGCCGCACTGCAAGGCTGGCGACCTTCGTCGGGGCCGGATTCGCCGAGGCGGAGAACGCGGATGAGTCGGCAAAACTGGACATCCACCGAAGCCGCCGCGCCCAGCGCGCCGCCGCCGCGCACCATCGGTCCCGATCCGCTCCCCGAAGTCGGAATGCCGCCGAACTGTGGGCGCACGACGGTGGAGCCATCAGCTGGTGTACTTCAAGGCCTGACAGCGGCATGGAAATGTCCTGGGCCGGAATGCCGCCGAGGGCCCCGCGCTGGGACGGGGGCCGCGGCAGTCGTTCGTGATCAGGCGGCGGGGGTCGGTCGCAGGAGCGGACCGGTGTGGACACCGCGGATGGTGTGTGCCGCGACGACCGCCCAGGCGGCGACCAGTCCGATATAGAGGACGACCGCGGTGACGGCGAAGAGGTCGGCGCCGGTGTGGCCGTAGAGCACGGTGCTGCCGGTAATGCAGGTGCCGAGGGGGAAGGTGAAGCCCCACCAGGTCATGTTGAACTTCAATTCGCCTGCGCGGGTGGTCTTTACGATGACTGCGGCCGCCAATGCCAGCCACAGCATTGCGAAACCCCAAGTGGCGACGCCGAAGATGACCGAGAAGACGGTCAGGCCCTTGGTGTAGAGCTCGGGCAGCACGGATGGTCCGGCCTTGGCGAGAAGTCCTGCGGCGGTGACGGATTGGCCGAGCGGGCCGAGCACGATACAGAGCGTGGGAATCATGTTCGCGGGTGGGAGGTCATGGTGCACCAGGCGGGACCAGATCATGGTGATGGTGACAATGGAGGCGATCAGGCTCAGACCGAACATGGCCAGGCAGAGCAGGATCATGGTCAGTCGCAGCTGTCCCTCGGGGGCATAGGGAACCAGCAGCGCGCCCATGGCCGCGGACACCATCGGGGGCACCACGGGCATCAGCCAGCCACCGAAGGCGGCATCGGGTTCGATGCGGTGGTGGGTGAACATTCGGTAGGGGATGGCGACGGCGGTCATCAGGCCGAGTGCGGTGCCGACCGACCAGAGCACCCAGTCGACGGTGAGTGCGGCGCCGAGGCCGATCACATCGCGGCCGAGTAGCAGGGTGCCCCCGCCGACGGTCAGCAGTGCCATGGGTGGGGCGCCGTAGAAATGCGCCATGACGGGGTGGTCGCGGTGGCTCCGGGCGACCTCGGGGTAGCGCATCCGGTGCATGGCGAAGGCGACGGTCAGTACCACCAGCAGCAGTGCGGCCGACGCCCAGACGGCGGTCGCCGCGCCGCGCAGTCCCGGAAACTGCAGGGGCAGGGTGGCGGCGGCATTCGCGACGATGCCGGTGCCCATGACGGCGGCGAACCAGTTGGGGCCGAGGGCTCGCAGCGATCGGGGCTCGACGGGGCGGCGGGTGGTGTCGCGTTCGAGTTCGCCAAGGAGACGCCGCGAGCGTGCGGGGCGGAAGGTCACTGTGGCGGCCATAGATCCAGATTCGTCGGCTCGAGTGGCGCCGAGTAGCCACGGCGTTTCTATGGGTGCATAGACTCGTTCTATGCCCCTGTCTCCGCGTGTTCCGGATCTGGCCGCCCTCGACCTGTTGCTTTCGGTCATCGAACTGGGCAGCCTCGGGCGTGCGGCGCAGGCACATGGGATCAGCCAGCCGTCGGCGTCGTCACGCATCCACTATCTGGAGAAGCTGGTCGGTCTGCCGGTGCTGGAGCGCAGCACCCTCGGCTCGCGGCCGACTCCGGCCGGGGTATTGATCGCCGAATGGGCGCGCGGGGTGATCGACGCGGCCGGGCAACTGGACGCGGGCATCGACACATTGCGCGCCCAACGCGATTCCCACCTGCGCGTGGCGGCCAGCCAAACCATCGCCGAGTACCTGTTCCCCGGCTGGCTCATGACCTTGCGCGGCGCCGCACCCGATACCACCATCGCGCTGGAGTCCGGCAATTCCGTCGAGGTGGCCCAGGCGGTGCTCGATGGCAAGGATGTCATCGGCTTCGTCGAGAGCCCGGGGAACTTCCGCGGCCTCGAGAGTCATATCGTGGCCCGCGACCGGCTTGTTGTCGTGGTCGCCCCGCAGCATCGGTGGGCGCGGCGCGGTTCGGTCGAACTCGCCGACCTCGCCGCGACCCCGCTGATCCAGCGCGAGACCGGTTCGGGCACCCGCACTTGGTTCGAAAATGCTGTCGCGCAGGCCATTCCGGGGTGGAAACCCACTGTCGCGCTCGAACTCTCCTCAACCACCGCGATCAAGACCGCGGTCGCCTCCGGTGTCGGTCCTGCGGTGCTCAGCTCGCTGGCCGTAGCCGCCGAAATCGCCGCGGGCACCTTGGCGTCCCCGGCCATTACCGGCCTGGACCTGACCCGAACCCTCCGTGCGGTCTGGCCCTCCGGCCAGCGCCTCGCCGGTCCGGCCCGCGACCTCTACGCCATTGCCCGCCGCACGACTGGATCCGGACCGAGTTCCGACCCTGCGCAGACGGGATCCGCACCCGCCTAGCGTCGGATTCGGTGCGGCGGACCTGCTATTCGGCGTCGGAAGGCTGTGCGGCTGGGGGAATTCCGGTGTCAAGAAAGCGGATCAGGCGATCGATGCGGTTGGTGTGGTCGATGCAGCGCTCCAGTTTGTTACCGACCATGGCGATATCGATGGCGGCCTCGGTGGGGTGGGTGTGGGTCGGGTCGGCGAGGGCGGTATGGAGCTGCCGATGCAGCTGATCCATTGCGAGGGAACCGGATTCGGGGGTGGCTGACTCACGCCCGGTGGCAACCGTTTGGCCCGCGAGGGCGGTGTAGTGGGCGGCCAGCCGGCCCATGGCGGTGAGGATATCCATAAGATGTTGGGGTGCAACGGGTTCCGGATGATATTTGTAGACCTGATCGGCGACGCGGCTGATCAGCCAGCCGATCCGGGACAGTTCACCGGCGATCTGGATCGCGGTCACGACGTGGCGTAGATCACGCGCGACCGGCGCCTGCAGCGCGAGCAGCACCACGGTCCTGGCCTCGCAGGCCGAGTACATCTTCTGTAGCTGTTCGTCGTGCGCGAAGGCCTCGTAGGCGGCGGCGAGATCGGCGTCGCCGAGCGCAGCGGTGACGCGTTCGGCGGCATCGTGGGCGAGCCGACACATGAGCGTCAAATCATTGGTCAACGCGAGGAGCTCGCGAGTGAACTGGGTCCGCACTTGGCACATTGTCGCGCATCGCCGCGCCATCGCGTACCTGAATCTCGACTCCATCGCAACGTTGGCAGGAACGGACAGGCCACAACGCTCGGGCTGGCACCGGCAATCTGCGGGCGGTTTCCGCGCAGCGGTATTCGGCGCCGCGAACCCGGAACCGGCCTGCGACTACGACATCGCGGTCTACCTGCGCCCGAGCCGATGCACCGAGTGCGACAAGCAGTTCGGTTCCGCCGCACTCGAATTCGACGGCAACGCCGCGCCCTCCGCCGCCGTGCCCGCTCGGTCCGTAACCACCTTCGCCAGTGCCGCATCCAGCTAGCTCCTGCCTATCCAGCCCTGGCCCGGGTCTGTTGAACGTAGTCGTATGGTGGTCGCGCAGGCCGTATTCGACCGCCATATGACTGCGCTCGGCGCGCAGTCGGAGGGATGGGGCAGCAATCTAGCTGGGCGGGGCACCAGCGATCCCGTCGATGGAGCGGTGGATATTGCGGGGCGCAATTTAGGGGTATCGCATGGACGGTGCCAGCGGTGAGCAGGCAGAGCGCCACCGATGTGGCAGCGCGGGGACGCGCGGGGGTTCGCCGTTGGTTCCGACTGGTTTCGATCTCTCCGGAGTAGCGTCGCGGTATGGCGAATCTGCGGGATATGCAGCATCGGGTCGTGACGACTCTGCAGCGGCGGGTCGTGAATCCGATGATGCGGAGGTTGCCGACGCAGCAGCTGCTGGAGACCGTGGGGCGGGTGAGTGGGCAGCCACGGGTTACGCCGATCGGTGGTCGCCGGGTCGGCAACGCGTTCTGGCTCGTCTCCGAATTCGGTGAGCGCTCGCGGTACATTCGGAATATCAAGGCCGACAATCGGGTTCGAGTGCGGCTGCACGGGCGTTGGCATACCGGTACCGCGCATCTGCTGCCCGACGATGATCCGCGCGCTCGGCTGCGGGCCTTGCCCAAGGCCAATAGCACGGCCGTTCGGCTGGTCGGCACCGACTTGCTGACCGTCCGGATCGATCTCGACAACTGACCGGACTGCTGCCACAGCTCGTCGGCCCTCGCAGTATCCGGCGATAACTCCCGGACGTGCGCAAACCCGCATGCCCCTGATCACACGCGCTCGGCTGCGGACAATTTGCTGACACGATGGAAGTCATGATCCGTGCGTCGACTTCCCGCTGGACCGTATTCATCCCACTGCTGGCCGTGATCGCCCTGGCCGCCACCTGGGGGCGATCGCTGCCGGGTGTCGGTGTGGTCGTGGTGGGCATGGCCCTGGTCGGTGCGGTGCTCGCGGCGGTACATCACGCCGAGGTCGTCGCGCATCGGGTGGGACAGCCGCTCGGATCGCTGGTGCTCGCGATCGCGGTGACGGTGATCGAGGTGGGACTGATCGTCACGATCATGGTTTCCAGCGGGGAGAAGTCGGCGGCGCTGGCCCGCGATACCGTCTTCGCCGCGGTCATGATCACCTGCAACGGCATCTTCGGGCTCGCCCTGCTGGTCGGTGCGGTCCGCAGACGGGTGGCGGTTTTCAATGCCGAGGGCACCGGCGCGGCACTCGGCACGGTGGCGACCCTGTCCACACTGAGTCTGGTCCTGCCGACCTTCACCACCAGCAAGCCGGGGCCGGAATTCTCCGCCGCGCAATTGGTCTTCGCCGCGGTGGCCTCGCTGTCGTTATATGCCCTGTTCGTCATGGTGCAGACGGTGCGGCACCCGGATGATTTCCTGCCCGTCGAGGAGTCCGGCGACGGTGCGCTGGCCGAGCACGGCGAGCGGCCCGCGGTGCGCGCGAGCCTGCTCAGCTTTGCCATGATGGTGGTCGCGCTGGTCACCGTCGTCGGTCTGGCCAAGGTGGTGTCGCCATCGATCGAATCGGCGGTCGCCTCGGCGGGTCTGCCGCAGTCCGCGGTCGGTGTGGTCATCGCGCTGCTCGTGCTGCTACCGGAAACCCTGGCCGCGGTGCGTGCGGCGCGTCGCGATCAGGTCCAGATCAGCCTCAATCTCGCGCTCGGGTCCGCGATGGCGAGCATCGGTCTGACCATTCCGGCAATCGCCGTAGCAACCATCTGGCTAGACAGTCCGCTGGTGCTCGGCCTCGGTGCGACCCAGATGGTGCTGCTCGCATTGACGGTCGTTGTCGGCGTGCTGACGGTGGTGCCGGGCCGGGCGACCTTGCTCCAGGGCGGCGTCCATATGGGCCTGTTCTCGGCATTTGTGTTCCTCGCCGCTAGCCCCTAATCGCTTCAATTCGGTACTGCCGCAGGATCCCCGGGAGACCGCGCGCATTTCGAAGGTTATCGGCGGTGACGCCGCGGATCTGGACCAGGTGGATATGCTGCTGAACGGTCTGGTCACCAATTCCCAAGTGCTGCACGATATTCAGCCGGAACTGGACAATATCCTCAGCGCGGATTCGGTGCGGCAGGTCGATGCGGCCACGAATTCGATTGCCGGAGTGACGAATATCTTCGGTGCCCTCGGCCCGGTCGGCGCCTCGCTGACCTGGCTGGCGATAGCCCAGTGACGCCATGTTGCGGGCCTTCGTCCCGCTGTTCACCGGCGAGCCATTGGATATGCGGTCGTTGTCGAATATGACCATGCTCGTCGCGTTGCTGCGCGACAAGATCATTCCGTTCGCTGAGCACTCGGACCGGCCACCACGGTCGGTGCGCCTGATCTGGTGCGGTTCGGTCAGGCGCTCGACGATCTCGTCGAGGCGGTCGGTCGGCTGGTCACGGCCGGGAACAGTCCGCAGATGTACCTGGAGGGCAAGGGCCTTGTGCCGCTTATGCAACGGGTGACCGAGTGGATGGACAAGGTCGGGCCGGAGCTGAAATCGCTGATCCCCGGATTGCAGCCACTCACCGACGCGGTCACCGCCAGCGCACCGCGTATCGACCTCAGCAGCCTGATCGGCCAGGCACTGCACGAAACCGGCGATGACGCCGTCAAGGTGCGCGTCGGCGTCAAATAAGGCGTTGGCCGAAGGGAACACGCGCCGAGAAACCTGATCTTTCCTGCCGCGACTTCGGTAGCCTGCCAGCAGAGTTTTCGTGAAGGTAGTCCCTACTCGGCACGAAGGCGGTGCGATGGTGCAATTCGGCGGTGCGGCACCCGGCGGCAATCGCGGAACCGACAACACGCGTGTCCTAACCGTCGCGGCCGTCCTAGCCGCCGCACTTGCGCTGGTGGTCGCGATCGCGCTGCTGCGATCGAATCAGGATTCGGATAGCGACGTGCCGTCCTCGACCGCGAAGTCCACCTCCGCGACGGTACTGACCACCGCCCGCCCGGCCCCCGCACCCCCGATCTCACCGCCATCGAAAACCATGCAAGCGCGCAAGCGCGGTGACGATTGCTCCCACGAAAACGTCATCGCCCAATGGGACCTGCGCAACGGACTATGGGTCTGCACGCCTCTGCTGCAGGGCCCCGAGGTGCACCAGGTCGGCGACGACTGCTCCCACGACGGCATTGTGGCGCAATGGGGCAGGTCGCCGGAGGGCCACTGGACCTGTATCCCGCAGAGCCCGGCCCTGCAAGAGGTCCCCCCGGCGGCCGAGACCCCGATCCCCGCGCCGGTTCAGACGCAGCCGAACCCGGTCCCGAATCCGGCACCGATTCCAGCGCCGGTGCCGGAGAATCCGGTCCCGAATCCAGCACCGGTGCCACAGAATCCGGTCCCGAATCCAGTGCCGGTGCCAGAGAATCCGGCACCCGAACCCGCACCGGCACCCGGCCCCGCACCGATGCCGGACAATCCGTTCCCGGGTCTACCGCCGCTGCCCGTGATTCCCGGTCTGCCGTAGCCACTGGCTGCTGGGGAAAATCGTTCGACAGGGCTGAGATGCTCGATTGGTGATCGTTGTCCCCGAATTCTTCGCCGATCGTCTGATCAGGTTGGAGCCCGCGGCGCGGGCGTGGGTGGCTGGTCTGCCCGAGCTCGCGGCCCGCTACGCCGAGCGGTGGCAGCTGCGATTCGAGGGCGAGCCCATGCATGGTTACGGCGGTTTGGTACAGCCCGCTGTGCGTGCCGATGGCAGTCAGGTGGTGCTCAAACTCGGCTATCGCACCCCCGAGACCAGGGACGAACCGGTCGCACTCGCGGCCTGGCAGGGCCATGGCGCGGTGCGACTGCTCGATAGCGACGCCGAGCACGGCGCGCTGCTTCTCGAACGACTCGACCCCACCAGGTCATTGGAGTTCGAGCCCATCGACGACGCGGTGCGGATCATCTCCGTGCTGCTGCGCAGGCTCGCCATTCCGGCACCACCCGGCATCTCCCGGGACCTGCGCACCGAAGCCGAGCGTCTGGTCGAGGAACTGCCGAAGGATTGGCAGCGCTTGGGCAGCCCCTTCCCGCGCAAGTTGCTCGATGCCGCCGTCGAGGTCTGCGCACAACTCGGCCCGAGTGCGGACCGGCTCCTGGTGAACGAGGACCTGCACTATGAAAACGTCCTCGGCGGTACCCGCGAACCCTGGCTCGTGATCGACCCGCAGCCCTTGGCGGGCGATCTCGAATTCACCACCCTGTCCCTGCTCTGGAACCGCCGAACCGAATCCGGCCTCGATGACCGCTTCGCCACCGTCGTCGATATCGCCGGACTCGATCCGGACCGCGCCCGCGCCTGGACCCTGGTGCGCGCCGTGCAGAACTGGCTCTGGTTCGTCGAAGGCGAGGATACCGAGGACTTCGGCTGGCCCGCCGTCCAAGTCATCGCCCCATGGGCCATGCACTGACCTACCGGCGATGCGCAGAAAACGACTCCACGCCACCCGCCCGGCCGATGCTCCCTGGCGAAACCGCCTGCGTTCCAAGCCAACAGAGACCAGGCCACCCAACTTTTCCGCCCGTCGTACCGTACGCCGTCGCTACTGGTGAAGAAGCGTCGCCGGGTGATGCCGATGCCGCGGGAATTGCGCTGGGCGAGAGGTAGGCGATATCGCCTCGACCGAAGGTCGGAATCCGGTGGCCCGCCCCGGAAACTGGTTACGCACCGAAAGCGGGCAGCACGTAGCGCTCGACGAGCGTTCGCTCCGCGGCGGGATCGGTTGCGGGCCAGAACAATAGCGAGAGCACGACGCGGACTATCCATTGTCCGGCAATCGGATCGTCGCCGGTTCCGGTGAGTTGTGTTGCGGCGTCGGCCAATCGGGGATTGTTCGCGAGGTATTCGTCGACCTCCGCCGGGGTGGTTGCGGTCAGGAAGGCGGTGGCGACCGGGTCGGCGCGGACGGCGGTCAAGGCCGCGAGAATCGCGTGGGTGATGCGGTCCGGGCCGGTGTGGGCCGCGGCGGAGTGCCGGATGGTTTCGGCGATGCGGGCGGTGGCCCCGACCAGGACGGCATCGCGCAGTGCCGACTTGCCGCCGACGTAGCGGTAGACGGTGGCGCGGGAGCAGCCAGCCGCGGCGGCGACGTGATCGATATTCAGTCCGGCCATGCCCTTGCGTGCGATGAGGTCGGCCGCGGCGGCGTGGATGCGCTCGATCGCAAGGTCACGGCGGTGGCCGCCAGCGAGCCAATCGGGCAGACCGGTCATCGCGACCTCCTGATTCGCTGACGAAGAACTCGGGATTTTCGGTCAGATACGGTTGAAGAACTTTGTCTCAGAGTGAGACATTCTAGGCGAGATCGGCCAGCGGAGCGGCAGGTGGGCGGCGGGCCTCGAGACAGCGCGCGACCTGTGGGTTCGGCGCCGGATTCGCAGTTTTTCGAGGCTATTGACGCGGGTGGTCGGGGCCGCGAAATCTGGTGTGCGGAAATAGAAATCGTGCGTCGGAAAGGCGGAGCGAATGACCCTCGCATTGAATGACATCGACCTGTTCGACCCCGGGCTGCTCGACGATCCCTACCCGCTCTATGACCGACTGCGCACCGACTCGCCGGTGCACCGCATCGCGGACACCGGTTTCTACCTGGTCAGCCGCTGGGATCTGGTCATGGAGGCGACCACGCGCCCCGCCGAGTTCTCCTCGAACCTCACCGCGGCCCTGGTGCGGCAACCCGATGGTTCGGCCGGGGTTTTCGATTTGGACGGCGGCGGACAGGCGATCCACGTCCTGGCCACCGGCGACGACCCGACCCATCAGGCGCACCGCAAACTGGTGCTGCCCGCCCTTGTCGCCAAACGCATTCGCGCACTGGAACCCACCATCGTCGCCACCGCGGATCGCCTGTGGACGGCGGGTTTCGGTGCCGGACGCATCGAATGGATGTCTGCCATGGGCGACCGACTGCCGATGACCTTGGTGGCCAACCTGATCGGCCTGCCCGACGACGACATTCCCCAATTGCTCACCTGGGGCTATACCAGTAATGAACTGCTCGACGGCGTGGTCACCACCGACCGTCTGGTCGCTGTGGTCACCGCCGCCACCGAACTCGCGGGCTATCTGCGCCGACAGCTCGTCCGAGCCTGCGACCACCCCGACGACAACCTCCTCGGCGATCTCGCAAAGGCCTGTGTCGCAGGCGAACTCGCTCGCGATGTCGCTGTCCTGATCCTCGTCCAACTCGTCGGCGCGGGTGGTGAGTCCACCGCGGGACTCATCGGCAACGCGACCCGTATCCTCGCGACCGACCCCACCCTCCAGACCCGTCTGCGCACGGATCCGGACCTGCTCACCCCGTTCCTCGAGGAGGTGCTGCGCCTGGAATCCCCCTTCCGCGCCCACCACCGCCACGTCGTCCGCGACACCACGCTCGGCGGCACCGATCTCCCCGCGGGCAGTCACCTGCTTCTGCTCTGGGCCGCCGCCAACCGCGACCCCGCCGTCTTCGCCGCCCCCGACGAACTGCACCTGGACCGCCCGGCCCAGCGCAATCACCTGGCCTTCGGTAAGGGCATCCACTTCTGCGTCGGCGCGGCCCTGGCCCGGCTGGAGGCCCGCGTGGCCCTGCAAACCCTGCTGACTCGGACGGCCGCATTCCGACTCGCACCCGATCCCGCTGCGGCCCAATGGGTTCCCAGCATCTTCGTGCGTCGCCACCTCCGCCTCGCCCTTAGCGCCGAATAGCTCCAGCGGCCCGCCGGGCGTGGGCTGAGCGATCACCAGTTGACCTGGGATACGGCCTTCGGGAGGACCGACCTCCTCCGACGGCAGGAGTTGCAGTCCGCACCAGCCGGGCATCATGGTCTGCGTGGTGGATTCGGGTGTGACCAGGGGCGTGGACTGGCTGCTCGACGCGCGTGCCCTACCGGTTCGGCTGGGGGTGCTGTTGACCTCGGCGATGGGCTGTCTGCTGCTGCTTTCGGATGCGCCGGGTCCGGTGGACTGGATCATCGGCCTGCTCGCGGTGTGCGCGACGGCGGGCGGTATTCGATGGCCGTTCATCACATCACTGCTGGTGACCGGGCTATTGGTGCTGGGCTTCGAGATCGGCGGTACGGGTCCGCTGGTGCCGAAGGTGGGGGCCGCCATCGCGCTCATCGAACTCGCCGCACGCCGTGGCGGGTGGCAGCCGTGGGCCGCGGCGGGAGCGTTGGGCGGGGCGTATCTGCTGCATCCGGCCGGGGCGGTCGCCGCGACCGGCTACCGGGCATTGGTGATGGCGGGTGCGCCACTGCTGATCGGACATCTGATGACGAAAACCGGTGCTACCAACCGGGTTCGGCTCGCCGTATTCGGCGCGACGAACGGGCGTCGGCGCTGAGTTCTCAGTGTGGATGCTGCGCCGCATATCTCGCTCGTTCGAGCGCTCGTTGCCGTGCCCGCTCCGGATTCTCCAGATCCGCTGGCAGCCCGTGCTTGGCCAGTCGGTGTGCCCGATTCATCGGCATGAAGGCCGCGGTGTAGAACAGCGCGAGCAGCAATGCCAGCAGCACCATCGACCCGCGCAACCACAATTCGCCCGGAAACAATAGGAATACGGCGAACAGCGGAGTGAACGGCACCAAACCGCGCACGATATGGCGCGGGGTCGCGTATCGGCCGGTGAGGTCATTGCGTACCCACTCGCGCAGCGAATCGGGTAGGCGCCGCCCGAAGGCGTAGCCGAGCCACTGGATGGGATTGGGTCGATTGCTCATGCGTGTACTCCTGTCGCGACGGCGACCGACCGTCTTGCGGCCGCATTGACCCGGGTCAATACCTCGTGCAGTTCCTCCAGATCCGCCAAGGTCACCCCGAGTCGTTCCACCACCGCGGGTGGAATCTTCAGGGCCTGCTCGCGCAGCTCCACTCCGGCGGGGGTCAGATCGACGACGAGGTTCCGCTCGTCGCGGCTATCGCGGCCGCGGGTGATCAATCCGGCCGACTCCAACCGCTTGAGCAGCGGTGACAGGGTCGGCGAGTCCAGCTGGATCGCCTCGGCGATCGCCTTCACCGACATCGGCGCCTCACCCCACAGCGCCAACATCACCAGATATTGCGGATGTGTGAGCCCGAGCGGTTCCAGCAGCGGTCGATACACGCCGAGCACCGCCCGATTGGCGACGGCCAGTGCGAAGCACACCTGCCGATCCAGCTGCAGCGGATCATCCATCTCCATGGCTCCTCCTAGGTCTCCATCTACCTTAGCGCATGAATAGTTAGTGCATGAACTATTGTGGCCGACACCCCATCGGATGTGCGGGATCCACGAGGCGGGCATCGTTACCGTGGGGATATGGATGCCGACTGCGCGCATTCGCGCATTCACGAGCTGGATGCGGTGCGCGGCGTCGCGCTGTGCGGGATTCTGGTCGTCGATATCCGGCAGCTCACCGACATGCGGGCCACGGTCGAGCCCGGAGTCGTCGATCCGATGCGGCACCTGCTGTGCGTGCTGTTCGAGGGACGGTTCTTTCCGATCTTCTCGTTCCTGTTCGGGCTGAGCTTTTCGCTGTTCCTCGACCGCGCCGCCCAGTGCACCGATCGCCCGCGACTGGTCCTGGCGCGCAGGCTGATCGCTCTCGGTGTCCTCGGCCTGATCCACCAGGTGTTCCAGCCGGGTGAGGCGTTACTGCCGTACGCGATCGTCGGATTGGTGATTCTGCTGCCTGCGGCGGTTCTTCCGCGCTGGGTGCTGCTGCTCGCCGGGCTGGTCGGCGCGATCGGGGTGCCGGTCGCACTCGGCGGTGGGCTCGGCCTGGTACCCGGCCTGTTCCTGCTCGGCGCGGCCGCCGAGCGCTTCGGTCTCGCGGATGACCTGCGCAACCGCGGCTGGCAGGTCGTGGTGGTATTCGCGCTGGCCGCGCCCGCCGCGGTGGCCGCGGGGATGTGGGAGTACCGCATACCGTATGCCGAGCTGTGGACCGGCAGTGTGGCGCCGGTGGCCGGACTCCTGGGCGCACTCGCGTATTTCACCGGAGTCCTGCTCTTGCTGCGCACCGAGACGGGCGAGGTGTTCGCGGAGGTGCTGGAGCCGATGGGCCGGATGGCGCTGACCAACTATCTCGCGGCAACCCCCCTGATCCTGACCGCCGAGCCGTGGCTGCGCCTATCCGACTCCAACCGCTACGACACAGTGCTCGGCCTGGCCGCCGCGATCATCGCGGTGCAGGCGCTGTGGAGTTACCACTGGCTGCGCTGGTTCCGCTACGGCCCGGTCGAATGGGTGTGGCGATGCGTGACCTGGTGGCAGCTGGTGCCCAACCGCCTGACCCGTCAGGAACGCCAAAAACTCACCGTGGCATACGAGCCCGGTCGCTAGGAAAATCTCAGTGGTGACGCTCGGCTGCTGCCATTCGCCGCCTACGGTGTGGCCGAGGCGTTTTCGGGGTCGGGGGTGCTGGCCGTGCTGGTGTGCGCGCTGTATGTGACCGATGCGGGCACCGATTTCGGCGATCGCGATTACCGCCTGGTCGGTGACGCGTTCTGGGAGATCACCGAAATGTTGTCGAGTGGTTTCGCTTTCGGGCTGATCGGCCTGGAACTCGGTGTCGTGCCGGACGATACGGGCGACGGCTGGCCGCGACTGCTGGGCGTCGCGAGTGCCGTTGTCGCCGTGGTGGTTGTGATATGGCTGCTGACCACCCTGCACTGGTGGCTGTGGCGTGACGCGGACCTGGTGGACCGGGTAACCCGCCGCTTGGACCTCGGGCGCCGTTAGACGTCTACTTGGCGCCGACATCCGCGGATCGGAGCGCAAATCTTCGGTTTCGCGGCTAGCCGGATCGGCCGGTTTCAAACGCCGCGCCGGGTGCGGTGTTTGGTTCTCGAATTACCGGGCATAGCCAGAAAGTAACATCAACCAGTACAGCGGGATTGTCATGATCATTATCATCGGGCTCGTCGTTCTCATCGGCGCCGTAGTTATCGGCGTTGCGGGAGTGGCGGCCAATACGGGTGAAGTTCGTACGTCATCCAGCGATTTCGGGGTGTTCGACTATCACTTCACCGCCTCGGCGGGGGCGCTGTTCCTCTACGGGATGGCGATCGGGGCGATCGGGATGCTCGGCCTGAGCCTGCTGCTCGCAGGTGTCTGGCGCAGTTCTCGCCGTAGCAGTGCCGTCCGTCGTGACCTGCGACAATCGCGTAGGGAACTGGCGACCAAGGAAAAGGCGGCGCAGCGTCCGGCAACTCCAGCGGCCGGATCACCGCCGCCTGCCCGCAAATCCACCCCGCCACCAGGCGGTAAGACGGTCTGGAGCTGGAATCGGTTCATACGCCAGCCCAGCCGCGCGGACGCGGTCGAAACATCCGGCCGCACAACGGTCAAAACGACCAAGTAAGGGAAAAGCCATGATTATCTTGGGCTTAATACTCCTCATTGTCGGATATCTGCTCAGCATTCCACTGCTGACCACCGCCGGCATCATATTGCTGATCGTCGGCGCGGTACTCGCACTCGTCGGGTCGGTGGGTCACCACCCGATCGGCGGTCGGCAGCACTACTACTGACCGAGGTGAACGGGCCGGGGCGAGTTCATAATTCATGCCCCGGCAATGCCCGCCAATTGACCGATGCCATAGGTGACCGCCATGGCCAGCGCACCACCGATTACCACCCGCAGCACCGCCCGCGTGCGGTTGCTGCCGCCGAGGCGGGCGCTGACCGACCCGGTGATCGCCAGCGCGACCAGCACGGATGCGAACGTCACCGGAATGCGCGCCGTGGTGGGCGGCAGAATGATCGCAAGCAGCGGCAGCAGTGCACCGAGGGTGAATGCGATCGCCGAGGATCCGGCCGCCTGCCACGGGTTGGTCAGCGCGTGCGGATCCAGGCCGAGTTCGGCCTCGGCGTGGGCGCGGAATGCGTCGTGCGCGGTCAATTCCTCGGCCACCTTGTGCGCCGTCTCCGGTGACAACCCCTTCGCCCGATAGATATCGGCCAGTTCGGCCAATTCGTAATCCGGTTCGTCGGTGAGTTCCTTGCGTTCCTTGGCGAGTAACGCGCGCTCGGAATCGCGCTGGGTGCTGACCGAAACATATTCGCCGACGGCCATCGAGATCGCACCAGCGGTCAGTCCGGCGATACCCGCGGTGAAGATGGCCGAGCTGCTGGTCGTCGCCGCGGCGACACCGACAACCAGACCGGCGGTCGATACGATGCCGTCGTTCGCGCCGAGCACACCCGCGCGCAACCAGTTCAACCGGGACGTAAAGCCCTCACCGTGCGGCTCGTGCGGGTGCGGTGCACCTCTGGTCTCCATACGCCGCAGACTATGCCAAAGCCCGCAAAGTATCAGCTAGCCGGACCGCCAGCGCCACGATGGTCAGCGTCGGATTCGCATGGCCGGTGGTCGGGAAGACCGAGCTGCCCGCGACGAACAGATTTGCCACACCATGCACCCGGCAGTCGGGGTCGACCACGCCAGCGCGCGGATCCGCCGACATCCGCGTGGTCCCGGTCGGATGCGCCCAGTCGGTGAGCATCAGCGGCAGCGTGCTGTCCACGCGCGCACCGTCGAACAGTGCCGGGGTAGGTAGACCCAGCCGCGTGAACTCCGCAACCGCCAGCTCCGCCGCCCGCCGCACGGTGCTGTCTTCCTGCGGATTCACCCGCCAGTCCACCCGTGGCAGCGGCACACCGAGACGATCGGTGCGATCGGTCAGGGTGATCCGGCTGTCCGGGTTGGGCAGCTGTTCGACCATGCAGCGCAATTCGATTCGATCGAGTTTGTGCGGCAGTCCGGTGTGCCGGATCAGCCTGCGTCGCGCGCCGGCCAGCAGCAATCCGGCGTGACTCACCGCGACCCGCGCGTCATGCCGATCGCCGCGCCCGCGCAGCAATTGCTTGACCGACTCCCACGGATCGTCCTCGGCCGGGACCTCCTGCAGCCACAGCGCGCAATTGAGCAGCCCCTCGGCCTCCTGGACCTTTGGTGACAATGCGACGCCGTGCAGGAAGGTGTGCCTGCCGTGCGGCGTCTTGACCACGTATTTGCCGAAGCGCTCCAGTGCACTGTCCGCCACCGCCGGATCCAGCACGCCGACCGCGCCGCAGCGGTGATCCATCAGATAGCGCCCCACCATGTCGTGGCGGTTGCCGATGCCCTCGGGCGCGATCCGTCGCGATGCCAGCAGCAGACGCGGATTCCCGATTCCGCCGGTGGCCAGCACGAAGGTGCGCGCGTGCACCGTTCGCCGCTGCGGCTCGGCCCCGGCGACCTGGAGCGAAACCACCCGTGCGCCTTCGGGGTCGGTGTCGATATGGGTGACGGTGGCATTAATGAGCACCCGGATATTCGGTGCGACAAGGTTTTTCACATGGGCGCCGAAACGCTTGCAGTCGAATGGATCCACCGGATCCCGGCTGATCTGCCAGAAATACGGGCGCAATCGGGTCGGGTCGAGGCGATGCTCGGGTTGGGTTCGACCGGCCAGATCCCAGAATGCGTCATCGGTGAAACCGCTGCCATAGCCGATCCCGATATGCTCGGCCGCCCGCGTCAGAAACGGTTCGACGTCGGCCGTGCCGATCGGCCAGCCGGATCCGGAAACCCATGGGCGGCGGCTGAAATCGAGGTCGTCGAGCAGACCGCAGCGTCCGCTCCAGGTGTGGGAGGCGCCACCGAGAATTCGGTCGCCCGCTGCTCGATCCGATTGCGCCCGGCGCGCGCCCACATTCTCGATATCGGCGAGCGCATCCACCTCTTCGGTCGCGGTCAGGCCGCCGCTCTCCAACACCAGCACGCGCAGTGCTGATCCGGCCAGCTCGGCCGCAATGGTCAGCCCGGCAGGTCCGGATCCGATTACACAGATATCGGCGGTGAGGGCATCATCGCCGACCGCTCGCAGATCATCGATTCGCAACGGCGGTCCTCCCACAACCGTATACACCCCGACGTCACGCCCGTTACTCCCCGCGCGAGCGTCTCGTTCACTGTAGGAGACCGGACATCCGATCGTTCCCGGATCAACAGCCTCGGCTGAAGAACGCGCGCACATAGCCCGCTGACTGGCGGATGTACATCCAGGTCCAGAATTTCACGCCGCTATCACTGGGACTGGCCACCATGGTCAATTCGCCGTCGAAGCACTTGCTCACGATGTACCTGGCCCGCGACACATGCGGGGTATAGGTCACCACAATGATGTGGCGCCAGCCGTAAAGCCTTGCCCGCCGCCCGATCTCGCGCGCCTCACCATCGGTGGTCCACGGATTCGGCACGAAACAGCTGACGGTGAATTCGAAGCGGGGCGCGCAGTATCGGTCCATCACCGAATCGTCTTCGCCGGTGGACCGCGAAATCAGCAGCTGCGGCGCATATCCGCGTTCGGCGAGATCGAGGCCCACATCGAAACGCTCATAGGCGGTGCCACCCAACACCACGATCGCATCGGCCCGGCGCAGCGGATCGGTCTGCGGATGGACATACACCGGCAGACCGGCCACGCCGAGGACGGCGACCAGGGCGAGCAGTGCACCGATAAGCAAACCAGCTCGTCGTAGGCCGGGCACGAATCCGACGATACCGAAATCCACGCCGCGCCGGCGTCGGCGCAGTACGGGCCGGCTTCACCGAATCCCGGTGTGGCACAGGATGACCCCGATGCCGCAGGTTGCACACAAGGCTGAACCCTAGCGGTAGTCGGGATTCTCGAAGTCGAACCGGCAGCCCGCGTCCCATTCGGAGCGCTGATTGCCGTGTGCGGGAATGCCGTTGTTGTCCTTCAGCATCCGGGCCAGATGCAGCAGATTCCAGGTCATGAAGGTGGTATTGCGATTGGTGAAGTCGTTCTCCGGCCCACCGGAACCCGGATCCAGATATGACGGGCCGGGTCCGGCCTCGCCGATCCACCCGGCGTCGGCCTGGGGCGGAATCGTGTAGCCGAGATGTTGGAGGCTGTAGAGGATATTCATCGCGCAGTGTTTGACGCCGTCCTCATTGCCGGTGATCAGACAGCCGCCGACCCGGCCGTAGTAGGCGTACTGGCCGCGCTCGTTCAGGATCGACGAATTGCCGTACAGCCGTTCGATGACGCGCTTGGTGACCGAACTGTTGTCGCCGAGCCAGATCGGCCCGGCCAGCACCAGAATGTCGGCATCCATCACCTGCCGCTGCAGCACCGGCCATTCGTCGGTGGCCCACCCGTGTTCGGTCATATCGGGCCAGACCCCGGTCGCGATGTCGTGATCGACGGCGCGGATATGCGAAACCTGCACCCCGTTCTTAGCCATGATGTGGGCACTGACATCGATGAGACCCTGCGTATTGCTCGGCTCGGGGGAGCGCTTGAGCGTGCAGTTGATGAACAGCGCCCGAAGGTCGTCGAAGGTAGTCATGTCCGAAGTGTCGGCCGGTCCCGATGCCGCGACAAGGAGCTCGCCCGGCATGTCACCGACTCGTCAGACCTGGTCATTCAGACTTGAGGCTACTTCAGATTCGGGGTGGGACCGGGCGCACCGGCAACCGAGCTCGCCGGGCGACCACGCCGCTCGCGGCTCATTTCAGGGGCTCCTCCCGGATGGCGAGCTGCTGTTGGCCGCGCACGAAGCTCACTTCACGAATGCCGAGCGCGTCGTGCAGCTTCCCCGCCGGGATGGTGACCGGCTTGGGCGCGGGCCCGTCGCCGGGATGGGGGAGCGGATAGGCGGTGGTCGTCCCGCTGTGGAAGGTGATGTTGCCCTCGGTCTTCGTGAACAGTTGGTGCACATGGCCGTTGAGACAGGTCACCGATGCGAAGCGGCGCAGGTAGCTCAACGCCTGGGTGGCGTCGTCGGTGCCCCAACCCCAGTCCGGATACATGGCGAACAGCGGGATATGGCTGAAGACGATGATCGGGGTGTCACTGGACAGCGGTGCGACATCCTTGCGAATGAACTCCAGCTGATCCTGGCCGAGATGGCCCAGCAGGTTCAAATTGAGCGTATTGACCAACGCGATCAGGTGCACGCCCGCGATATCGAAGCTGTACCAGCCGTCGCCACGAGTTCCGGCGCCGAATGCGGCGCGGTATTTCTGCCCGGCATCGTCGATCGAATCGTGTTCGCCGGGCACGGTGAAGACATGCGGGGTATTCGTCTGGGTCAGCATCTGTTTCACCTGATCGAATTGCTCCGGGGTGGCCAAGTGGGTGAGATCGCCGGTGTGGATCACGAAATCCGGTGTATAGCCGAGGGCGTTGATCTGACCGATGGCCTCGTTGAAGGTGCCGATGACATTGGTATTTGCCGGCCCCTGGAAGCCGAGATGGCTATCGCTGAGTTGGGCGAAACGCAGTTCCGGTCGCGGTGTGCTCTCGGCACGGGCCGCGGTGCCCGCCACCTGCGAGATGACTTCGCCGCCGACAACGGACAATCCGACCGCCGCGCCGAACCAGGCGGAGTGGCGCAGCAATTGGCGGCGGGTCATGGCATGTGGGTCGCGGGGATCGTAGTCGTTGCTCGGCGTCATTTCGTCACCTCCACGGTGCCGTGCATGAATGGGTGAATCGTGCAGATGTAGTCGAAGGTTCCCGGTGTGGTGAAGACGAAGGTGAATGTCGCGTCGTGACCCATCCCGGGGGAGCGGAAGCCGGCATTGTTCGCCGCGACCGTATGCGGCTCTTCGTCTTTGTTGATCCAGGTCACCGTGGTACCAACGGGGACAGTGAGTTTCGCGGGCGAGAACACGAAGTTCTGGATATCGACGGTATTCGGGGTTGCCGCAACCGCGGTCGACATTGTTGTGGTTGCGGCGGCCGTCGGGGCGGAGCCGGTGGTCCCATGGCCGGGCAGACCCGGTGTGGGGCCGCCGGTTTGGTGGAAGTCGATGGTCGGTGCGGTGTCATGGGCGGGTGCCGGACTGGCACAGGCCGTGGCGAACAGCAAACTCGGTATTCCGGTGAGCACGGCCACGGCGAGCAGTGCACCGGAGCGGGCGGGTGTCATTTGACCGGGCCTCCAGGTCTGTCGGTGATCCGCGCTATCGCGAACCTCTCACTGACAGATAGGAGCCGGTGTTACATCACGCGGGCTTCGCGGGTGCGAAAACCTCTACGACACCCGCATTTTCCCGAACCTGTAGGTGCGGCAGCGGTGGCGGTGCGATCGGCAGCTGATGGGTCAGCACCTTGCCCGTCACCGTGAACGAGGTCGAATGGCAGGGGCAGCGCAGCCGGTCGTCGGCATTGTCGAACCAGAGACGGCAGCCCTGATGTGTGCACACGCCCGACACCGCGATGATCGCGCCGTCTACTCGACGGATGAATCCGGTCACCGTGCCGACGTCGAAGGGGCGGGTCATCCCCTCGGTGATATCGGAACTCGACGCGATAGCGAGCCAGGTGCCGTGTACGGGGTTGAGCGTCGACGCGGTGGGTGGGTTTTCGGTGCCGCGGGTGAGCGCGCGATCGACGACCACACCGGCAGCGGCGGCGGCCGCCGCGATCGACGTCCCGGCGATCACTTGGCGGCGGGAGCCGATCGCGCGTACCGAGGCCTTGTCATCGGTGGGCGGATCCAGCTCGGCGGCCAATCGGCGTCGCAGATCATCGACGAATTCCGGACGCGGCGTGTCATCCTCGCGCCGGGCGGCCAGCAGTTCGAGCGCAACCCGCAGCTGTTCGGCCTCATCCGCATCCGGCCGAAAGGCCTTCGGCCTGCGGCCGTGCAATAGCCCGTCGATATACCGGCGCAGTTCGCGGGCGCTCATCGCGGTTTCCTTTCCACCTGGGCCGCCATCCGCAGCGCCCGATGCTGCAATACGCGCGCGTTGACAACACTGATCCCCAATTCGGCCGCAGTCTCCCGGACCGAATACCCCTGCAGAAACCGGAGCTCCAGAATTCTGCGATATCGCTCGGGCAATTGCTCGAGCATTGCGCGGGCCCGCTCCGGCGCGTCGGTCACATCGGGATCGGCGGCTTCGACCTGCGGCACATCGTCATCGATGGAGGTGATCTCACAGCCGAGACGATTGCGCCAGTACTGCGCGAGCACGGACCGAGCGGTGGCACGCAGGTAGGCCCGCACCTCGGGAATGCTCGCCGAAACCCGCAGCGGCCGCAATGCCGCGAGGAAGACCTCACCGGTGAGATCCTCCGCATCCGCGCGATTGCCGACCTTGGCGAACATCAACCCGTACATCCACCCGACATTGTCCTGGTAGACGGCATGCCAATCGGCGTACGTGTCCTTGGACACCACCCGCAGCTCCAGCCCGGTCCTCGGGTCCGCGGTTCTCGCGGACGACGCCCGTCCCTGCATGAATCCGTGCCTTCCGAATCTAGGTGCGGACCAGTCACCTCGTCCACAGTCAGATACCGGTGCGCGTTACACCCCAACCGCCGATACCGTGACCGACGTGCCGGATTCCGGTGCGACCAGCGCCGCGGCCGTCTGCCGCATCGGTCCCGGCGCGCCGTGGATCGCAGCACTACCGAGGTCTTGCCGCAAGGCCCCGGGTGCGGCGCTCCCGGCGCGCCGCGGATCGGCCTGACGCTGGGCTGGAGACCGCCGACGCCTTCGCTGGCCAGCGCGGCATACGCGGTAAGGCGGTGCTGCGGGTGAATGCCGATGACCGCTGAGTGTCCTGGCAGCTGAGCCATTCGCCATGATTTTTCGGCCGCAGCGCGCCGAATAACGGGCTGCGATAGGGGTCCGAGCTGCGACGATATCGATGGCGATATCGACATTCGGGCGCATTGGTCTTGGACAGCCGTACCGGCCCTGTGTTGTCGTGTCGGCATGACAAAGATCGGTAGAGGCGGACCGGCCTCGGTCCGCGCGAGGTCCGTCCTGTTGGCGATGGCGCTGCTGCCCCTGATCGGCGCGTGCGGGGGCGAGTCGACGGATTCGACCCCGGCAGCACCGACCACAATGGCCGCCGCGGCCCAGCTGAGCGGCATCGAGCAGCAGCATGCGGCCCGGCTCGGCGTATTCGCCGTCGATACCGGTTCGGGCAAGACCGTCGGCTACCGCCAGGACGAGCGGTTCGCCATGATGTCGACCTTCAAGACGTTCGTATGCGCCGCACTGCTGCGCGAACATCCGCTCGCCACCGGGTATTTCGACCAGATCATCCATTTCACGCAGGCCGATGCCGCGGCCGCGGCCGGTTCGCCGGTCACCGGTACCCGGATCGAGAGCGGTATGTCGGTATCGGAATTGTGCGATGCGGCGATCACTCGCAGCGATAACGCCGCGGCCAATGAACTGCTGAAACTGCTCGGCGGCCCGCAGGCCCTGACCCAGTTCCTGCGCTCCATCGGCGACCAGACTTCCCGACTGGATCGCTGGGAGCCGCAGCTCAATACCGCCATCCCCGGCGACGAACGCGACACCACCACCCCGGCGGCGATCGCGGCCGACTATCGGGCGCTCACCGTCGGCGACGTACTCGCCGCGCCCGAGCGGGAGCGGCTGACGGCCTGGCTGCTGGCCAACACCACCGGCGGCAGCCGCATTCGCGCTGGCCTGCCCGCCGAATGGAAGACCGGTGACAAGACCGGCACCGGCGACTATGGATCGGCCAATGATGTGGCCGTCACCTGGCCCACCGGCAGTGCGGCGCCGATCGTGCTCGCCGTGCTGACCACCCATAGCAGTCCAGATGCCCAGGCGGACAACGCATTGATCGCGGAGGCGACCAAGGAGGTTGTCACATCGGTGTGGTGAGCCCGGTCGGCCGCTGCTGCGCCGCTTCGCGCCGAACGGCGGTAGGCGTTGTGCCCCACCATCTTCGGCAGCAGCGGGTGAAGGTGGCCTGTTCGGACAGCCCGATCAGCGAGGCGACCTGACTCATCGGCATATCGGTGGTGGTGAGGTAGCGGCGGGCCTCATCGCGGCGGACGGTATCCACGATGGCGGCGAAGGAGCTGCCCTCCGCGGCGAGGCGACGTTGCAGGGTGCGCGGATGAGTCGTCAAAAGCCTTGCGACGGCGGCGATTTCCGGTGCTGTGGTACCCAGCAGCTGTTGGACGGCGGCTCGGACCTTCGGTGTGATGGCGGCATCCGCGCCGCCGGACTGTTCGGCCAGGAATGCCATGGCCAAGCGGTGCAGGTTCTCATCGCCGCCACTCAGCGACAGTGACGCCAAGCGGTTCGGGATACGCAATGCCGCCGCCGGACGCTCGACGCGCACGGGCGCGCCGAAGAACTCCTCATAGACCCGGACCGGCGCGGCGGGCCGATGTGGCAGTTCGACCGAACGTAGCCCGTAGCGCTCGTCCACCAGTCGCTGGAAGGTGCGGTGCACGAAGGCCAGCCCGAGATCGGTGCCCTGGACCGGTGTCGGCAGGCCGGGTTGGATCCCGTATCGCAGGGCGATCACGCTGCGATCGCCGTACGGGTCGGGTTCGAGGGCCAGATGCAGCGAGCGCGCGTGCAGGAACAGATAGCGCGAACAGCATTCCAGGACATCGGCGAGGGTCGGTGAATTCCGGATGGCCAGGGCCAGCGGGCCGAGCATATCGAGATCCTGCCGCCGCGAGATGCGCAGGCCGAGATCGGGACAGTCGAGTCGCTGTGCGGCCAACTCCAGCGCCGCCGCGACCGCCTGATCAGGTACCAGCAGATCATCGGCATCGAGGGCGGCGATCGGCAGCCCGACGGCGGTGGCGAACTCCTCGGCATTGCCGCCGAGCTCGGCCACCGTCGCGCGGAATCCGCGCAGCCCCGCGGACCGAATCACCGACATGTCGCTCAGAATCAAATACTTGTCGCGCAAAGTCAAGAATCCGGTACCGTGCCCTCGCAGACTGGAGTGATGAGGCGAGCATCGCGCAGCGATTCGATGACGGGTGGTGGCCCGGTGGCGGGCGGGACCGAGACCGCCGTACTTCCGGACCACCTCGATGTCGTGATCGTCGGCGCCGGACTGTCGGGGATCGGCGCCGCATACCGGCTGCAGACCGCATGTCCGGGCAAGACCTACGCGGTGCTGGAGGCGCGCGCGGCACTGGGCGGGACGTGGGATCTGTTCCGCTACCCCGGAATTCGTTCGGATTCGGATATGTTCACCCTGGGCTATCCGTTCAAGCCGTGGCGGGATGCGAAGTCGATCGCGGACGGTCCATCGATCCTGCGCTACGTCGAGGAAACCGCCGCGGAGTTCGGCATCGACCGGCACATCCGCTACGGCACCAAGGTCGTTGCCGCCGACTGGTCCACCGAATCGGCGCGCTGGACGCTCACCCTCGAGCAGCGCGACGCCGCGAGTGTCACCGTGCACCGCACGCTGACCTGCAACTTCCTCTATACCTGCGCCGGTTATTACAACTACGACCAGGGCCACTCCCCGGATTTTCCCGGCATCGACTCCTTCTCCGGACAGGTTGTGCATCCGCAGTTCTGGCCCGAGGATCTCGACTACACCGGCAAACGAGTCGTGGTCATCGGCAGTGGTGCGACGGCCGTCACGCTGGTGCCCGCCATGGCCGGGCAGGCCGAGCTGGTGACCATGCTGCAGCGCTCGCCGACCTGGATCAGCGCCGTCCCCGGCCGGGACAGGCAGGCCGACAAGATCCGCGAGCTGCTGCCGCCCAAGTTGGCGCATCGCGTGATCCGCACCAAGAACATCCTGTTCAACATCGGCTTCTACCAGTACTGCCGCCGTCGTCCCGAGGCCGCCCGCAAACTGCTCACCGGTCTGACGACGCGAATTCTCAAGGATCGCAACGCCGTTGCCGAACACTTCACCCCGGACTACGACCCGTGGGATCAACGGCTGTGCGCGGTGCCCGATGCCGACTTCTTCAAGGCGATGAAGAAGGGCACGGCCGAGGTCGTCACCGATCACATCGAAACCTTTGTGCCCGAAGGAATCCGGTTGAAGTCCGGCCGAATCCTGGAGGCCGATATCGTGGTCACCGCGACCGGACTGCAACTGCTGGCCTTCGGCGGTATCGCGCCGCAGGTCGACGGGCAGCCGGTGCCGCTCGCCGAGCAATTCGTCTGGCAGGGCGCGATGCTCACCGGCGTACCCAATTTCGCGGTCTGCATCGGCTACACCAATGCCTCCTGGACACTGCGCGCCGACCTCACCTCGCGGCTGGTCTGCAAGGTCATCAACCACCTGGACCGCAACGGCTACGCGGCCGTGGTGCCGAAGCCGGATGGCAGACTCGACGAGCGCCCGCTGCTGGATCTGGCCTCCGGCTATATTCAGCGTTCGATCGGTGACTTTCCCCGGCAGGGTGATCGGCATCCGTGGAAGGTGCGGCAGAACTATCTGCTCGACTCGGCCACCACGCTGCGCACCAACCTGCACAAGACCTTGGCACCGACGCCGTATTCGGCCGTGCGCCAACGCGATCTGTCCGTCACCGGGTGACGGCCGGGGCCGTCCAGTCGATCCGGTGGTCGAACATCCAGCTCAGCGGGGCGACACCGACCTTGGCGGCCTTCTTCAGGAAATAGGGTGTGAGCAGGCGGACCAGCAGGCGGCCGAGCCCATTGGATGCCTTGTCGCTACTGGTTTCCGCGCCGTGAGCGACCACCCGCTCGACGCGTTCGCGGCGGCGGTCCTCGAAGGCGGCCAAGGCTGCCGCGGTGTCCGGAATATCGCGCAGGCAGATCGCCAGCGTCACCGCGTCTTCCACCGCCATCGACACACCCTGGCCGGACGATGAGGCCACCGCATGCGCGGCATCGCCGACTATGACCATCTTGTCGTTGTGCCATTTGGCGACCGTCGGCATGTCGTACTGGTTGAAGGCGGAGACGAAGGTGTCATCGGTGGTGGCGGCGACGATCCGGGCCGCGGGACCGCGATCCGCCGAGAGCAATTCGACCAGTTGTGCCCGCCACTGCGCCGCGCTGGCCGAATCCTGCGCCGAAAGCTCCTGTGTCCGAGGCATATTGGCGAACCACCAGATCTCGCCGTCCGGCGCGACGAAGTATCCGAAGAACGCCTTCTTCCCGAAGATCATGCTGTACACGCCCGGGCGCAATCCGAGCTCCCGGTGCAGGGCCGGATCGGTGACGAACCCGCCGAGACCGTAGATGCCGAGGAAATGTGCCTTCGGCGCGGTCGGATCGATGATTTCCCTGGTGCGGGAGCGGATTCCATCGGCGCCGATGAGTACGTCGGCCTCGATCGTGGTGCCGTCGGCGAAGGTCGCGCGGACGCCATCGGCGGTCGAGATCGCATCGACCAGCCGCTTGCCGTACTCGAATCGCACCCCGCGCCGCGTCGCCTCGGCATTCAGTGCCCGATACATATCGCGGCGCTTGATGCTGTGGGTGACGGTTCCGTCGGGCAGTGTGCCACCGATCGGCATATCGGTGATGTGCTTACCCGCGCTGGTCGCGAAGGACAGTGTGGCGGTCGGATGCCCGATCTCGGTCACCACGTGATGCGCGTCCAGCAATGCCAGCGCCGACAGTCCGTTCACCGCGACCGTCAGATATGCGCCGATCTGCCCGGCCGCGGCCTCCTCGTAGGCCTCGCACACGATGGGCTCCAAGCCCGCCTGCTGCAATGCCATCGCGGTGACCGGTCCGGCGATCCCGCCGCCGATGATCAGTGCCTTCTTCATGGTGTGTCTCCCGACTCTCTCTTGACTCTGCGGTATCTTGATTATCAAGACATTAGTAGTTTGACGATCAAGAGGCTTGAATGTCAAGAGAAAAATCCGAAGAGTCGGGTGAGCTGGCGGAACTGCGTGTACAGGTCGGCCGCGAAGCGCAGGCGCTACAGGCCGCGGTCGATGACGTGGACCGGGCCGCCGCGACCCATCTCGGCGTCAACCGCACCGACCTGCGGTGTCTGGAAACCCTCTTCCATGGCGAATCCACCCCCGGCGCCCTCGCTGCCGAATTGGGTCTGACCAGCGGCAGCGTCACCACCATGCTGGACCGTCTCGCGAAACTCGACTACGTCGTGCGCCATCCCGAACCGGGTGACCGGCGCAAGGTCGTCATCCGGATCACCGACAGGGCCTTGACCGAAGTCATGCGGATCTACGGCCCGATCGCCCAGGAGGGAGCGGGGGAGGTGGCGCGCTACAGTGCGGCCGAATTGCGCACTGTCCTGGACTATCTGCGTCGGTCGCGCGAATTGCAGGACCGCCACCGCACTCGGATCGCGGATCTGCGTGATCGCTGAATTGCCTTCTGCAAGTGGGTGTTAAGGATTGCCCATGGCCGACACTGACATGATCACCACCATGATCACACGGCGGAACGCAGGGTTGGTAGTGGCAGTGGTGGCGGGCACGATGCTGGTAGCCGGATGCAGCGGCAAGGATGATGCGGCGGATCGCTGGAACTCACCGGCGCCCACGACATCTCGCGAACAGCTCGTGCTGACTGCGGCGGAATTCCCCTCGGGCACAACGAAAATGGATATGCCGCAGGACAAGCTCCAGTCGGCCGTCGGTGATATCTCCGCCATCCAGCAGAATGCCACCTTCACCCCGGCGGAATGTGGGTCGACGCAGCAGGATCTGGGTGCGGCGACCAAGGAGTTGCTCGGGCAGTCATCGATCGTCGCGGCGACCGGTAAGTCGAGCACGATGTTCGTCGAGTTCGTCTCGGGCCGAACCGGAAATCTGCAGCGGATCACCGATGGCAATAGGCGGTGCGGTGAGGTCCAGATGACCTCGACCGTCAATGGTCAGCCGGTCACCGCCACCGAGCACGTCGAGAGCCGATCCCTGCCCCAGGAACTGAAGGGCGCCAACGCCATTGCCTACCGTTCGAGCAGTACCGCGACGGCGGGCGCGGGCGGGCCGATGACCACGGCCGCGTATATGGGTTATGCGGAGGTGCGGGGCATGACGGTCGCGGTACGCGTTGCCGCACTCCAAGATTCGCTCGATCAGGCGGCCTTTGAGCAGTTCTTCGTCGCCGCGGTACAGAAGGTCGTGAACGCCACCTAGCCTACTTGCGGACGGTCAGCTCCAGCGCGATATTGTCAGGGTCGCGGAACTCGAGGATATAGCTGAACCCGATATCCTTGATGACCTCGCGCGCGACCCCACACGCATCGAGATGCGCTGCGGCGGCTTCCAATTCGGCCAAGGATCCGAGCGGAAACGCGAGATGATCGAGCCCGACCCGGTTTTCGTCGAAGCTATCGGTGCCGACCGGCCGCAGCCCGATCATCCCGTGCTCCATCCGATAGATCACCCCACCGAACAGAAACCCGAGCCGCTCCCGTGTCGCCGCATCGGCATCGGCGGGCACCTCGAGCGCAACCGGCCACCCGAACACCTTCTCGTAGAAGGCCCGCGACCGATCGATATCGCAAACCGTCAGCCGGACATGGGCAATGGCACTCGTCGCAATAGGCATGCCCCCATGCTCGCACCCGCCCCGCCTACCCGCCGGTTATCCCTTCTCACCAGGCGTTTAGGTAACAACCACCACCATGGGGTAGCGTTGCCTGTGCCGACGCGGGGTGGAGCAGCTCGGTAGCTCGCTGGGCTCATAACCCAGAGGTCGCAGGTTCAAATCCTGTCCCCGCTACTAGGGGAAACGGCCCGAAATCATCAGGTTTCGGGCCGTTTTCGCGTTGGTTTGGCATCACATTCGGCATCATTGGCTGACTCAGTTTCATGGATGCGGTGCCGTCGCAGGGGTTTCGCGGCGTCCCAGTATGTAGCTGGCGGCGAAATCGGCTTCGATCACCAACCGCCCAGCAAAAAGATGCCGGTCGTGCCGAGGGTCGGCTCAGTCGGCCAGTGCGCTCACCACTAGGTCCGACAGCAAGGCCGTGCGTTCGAGGTGGTGGCTCTCCTCGAGTAAACCGGTGGTCAGTAGGGCATACGACAGCTCATATTCGGGGTCGATCCAAACGCCGGTCGAGCCGGCCCCCATATGGCCGAATGTTCCCGGTGAGTTCAGGGCGCCGAACGGTCCGGGACCGAGACCGGTGCCGCGAACCCTGAAGCCCAGGCCGATGTGATCGGGAAATCGGCTCCAACCTCTCGCACTGAGGATGGGATCCCAGACCAGATTCGGTTTGTCGCCGATCCAGTTGCGCGCAGCCAACGCGAGCATGGCTGGCGACAGCAGGCGCACACCGTCGATCTCCCCACCGCGTCTGAGCATCTCGGCGAAACGATGGAGATCATCGATGGTCGTCAGGCAGCCTGCGGACGGGAATTCCGCACCGGGAACGAGGATGACGTCTTCCACCAGCGATTCGACAACCGCGGAAGAGAAGGCGTCGTACGACACCGTCTGCGCGCCTCTGACCGGACATACTCGCGCGGCCAGGTCCTCACGCATACCGAGACTGGTGTCCGCCATTCCGAGCGGTTCGAACACATCCTCGCGCAGCATTTGCGCATAGCTTCGCCCGCCGCCCGCCACTCGCAGACACATCGCCGCGATGACCGAGTGGGCGACCAGCATGGAATAGCTGACCCTTTCGCCCGGCAGACATTCGGCAGGCATATCGCCGATGAAAGCAACCAATTTCTCGATGTCACCGAGGATCTCGGGAGCGACATTGGGAGCCCCTGACATCATGCCGCCCGTATGTGTCAGCAGATGAAACAGCGTGATCGTCTCCTTGCCGTACTTCCCGAATTCGGGAAGTACCTCGGCGACGGGACTGTGCAAGCGCAGCAGACCTCGCTCGACGAGGCCGAGGACCAGCACCGCTGTGAACGGCTTCGCGACCGACATCGTCACGAAGACGGAATCCGGCTCGAGGTTTCGGTTTGCCGCCTTGTCCGCGAAACCGCCCGAAAAGTCGACGACTATTCGCCCGCGCCGACTGACGCGCATTGCCGCGCCGTGAACATAACCCGAATCGATCTGAGCGCGAAGCGTATCGCCGACCCGCTCCAGGCGTTCCGCGTCGAACCCCAGTTCGGCCACATCATCCAGCATGATCTTCAACTTCCTGATTTGTTCGTTCAGAGCGTGCGAGCAGCCATCAGGCGTGCACGCCGATACCGCCGGAGACGGTGAGATTGTCGCCGGTGATGTAGTCGGCGGCGTCCGAGGCGAGGAAGGCCACGACCTCGGCGATATCGGCGGGAACACCGACGCGGCCGAGCGGGACATCCCGACCCCAGGATTCGACCACTTCCTGGGGGACGCCGATCTTGCTGTAAGCGGGGGTGTTGATCAGGCCCGGGCTGACGGCATTGACGCGGATGCGGCGCGCGGCGAGTTCGAGCGCGAGGGACCGCATGAGGGGGATCAGAGCGCCCTTGGCGGCCGTCATTGCCGATCCGAGCCCTTCACCGGCGCCCACGGTGAACACGACCGAGGCCGCCTCGTTGAGGAGTGGGAGCGCCTTCTGCAGTGTGAAGAAGTTGCCCTTGACGTTGACGTCGAAGAG
Organism: Nocardia sp. NPDC005998; assembly: GCF_040614395.1. NCBI lineage: Bacteria > Bacillati > Actinomycetota > Actinomycetes > Mycobacteriales > Nocardiaceae > Nocardia > Nocardia sp. NPDC005998. Next base: position 75,900 of record NZ_JBEXUI010000013.1, read on the forward strand.
GGCGTCGAAGGCGTCTTCGTCGATTGTCTCGATCGAGCCGGGACGGGAGATGCCGGCGTTGAGGAACAGCAGGTCGAGCGAACCGAATTCCCGACGTACCCGGTCGATCGCCTGGTCGATATCGGGCAGGGATCGTGCGTCGGCCCGCACGACCACGACGTCATCGTGCAGTCCGGCGTCGACGTGATTGTCGAGGCCGGTGACCATGACGCGGTAGCCACGGGAGTGAAGCAATTCAGCGGTGGCCTTGCCGATGCCGCTGGTTCCACCGGTGATCAAAGCTGCGGGTGCGGACATATTGCGTTCCTTTTGCGTCCGAGAAACAGGGCTGGTCGTCGGGTACCTGCGGGCCGTGGAGCACGGGTCCCGTCACGACGATCACAATCGTCAGCGTACGCCACTGTTGGCAGCAACTGTCAAGTGTCATATGTATGCCATACTGGCAGCGGCAAGCTAAGATGGTGACATGAAGCAGGAAGCTGAGACGGCTACAGGTGGCCCGCCCACGTTGTGGGATCGAACCCGGCAGCTGGCCTCCCGGGAGATCCTTGAAACGGCCTTGCGCCTGTTCACCGAGCAGGGCTACGACGAGACGACCATCGCCCAGATCGCTCGCGAGGCGGGCGTTTCCCAGCGCACCCTGTTCCGCTACTTCCCCGCCAAAGAAGACCTTCTCGGCGGCAACCAGGACAGCTTCGGCCAGGTCCTGACGACCACGATCACCGCACAACCCGCCGAAGCCAGTGCCTGGGAGGCCCTTCGCGCAGGCATTGCCGCGGTACAGGGCCTGCACGGGACACGAGAGAAGGCCCTGGAGCGCTTCCGGCTCCTGCACAACACGGCATCCCTACGCGCGGGCTGGCTGGAAAAGCGCCTGCGCTTCCAGGAGGACCTGCTGCCACTAATCAAGGCGCGCTTGGACACTGCCGCCTCACACGCGGACATGCGGGCCCGCGCGGTGATCGCGACGGCGTTCGCGTGCCTGGATGCCGCATCGATGACGTGGGTCGACAACCACGGCGAGGGCGAGATCATGGACCTATTCGACGAATGCTTCGGCGAATTGCGCGACCGACCGCCCCACTGAAAACACGCCGACACCACGCCAACGGTTCTGGCAGCACAAGCGCTGTTCTGGTACTCGGAGCGCCATGTGGATAGGGCTCGCGGCGACAGAAGGGCATCTCGATCGTCTACAAACGGCCCAGGCCAGAGATATTTTCAGAGTCTCTGGCCTGGGCCATTTTTCGGCCTACTGCGACGCAGGCACCCTGCTCGCCGCTGACTGGGCCGAGGTTGTGCGGCAGCACTTGACCGCCATCAACGGCTCTTCGAAATGCGCGCCGAAACTTCGGCTCACTGCCGCCGCACCGGCCAGCGAGGCCCACCGTATTGCCGCGGTGGACAGTGTGTCTGCGGTCAATTAGAGTCCGTTGACGTGGCGCCTCGTCGAAATGTGATCGGGGAGACGCGATGTCAATTCTGATTGGAGGGGTAAGGAATGACGTTCTCGGTCGACGTTGCCGACCTGAGGGGTTGGGCTGAGCAGGTAGGGCGTGCGGGCACCGATTTCAACACGGCCAATGATTATGTCAAGAAAAAAATCAACGATTCTGAGTTCGGCAAAATTTTGGAGACAATCACGGGGGAATATGGAAATATCCTCCCGAAGATCCAAGATATCCTATCGGCCAATGGCGAAGCCATGGACAAGACGCGGCTGACGCTCATCTATGCGGCCAACGAGTATCACTCCCGCGACCAGGACTTCGCGAAGTCGCTCGCCGCTCTTGATGAAGGTATCAGCATCAATGACGATGGCATCGCGGTCAATGATTTCAATGACCTCGCGACCGGGTCGGCCAGTCTGGTTGCGCCCACGAGTGACAACCAGCACCTGCCCGAGATTTCGCTCGGCATCCTCTACGACAAGATCTGCGAACTGATCTCGTGGGTCGGCGGTCCCGACATCCGGAAGGAACTCACCGACCTCATCGCGGGCGATGTTGGCAAGGCAGCTACGCAGGCGTCCGCATGGCAGCACGTCGGAGAGTGCCTCGAGGCGGTGCGGAAGAATCTCGAACACGGTGAAACCAACATCAACAAGACGTGGACGGGCCAGGCATCCGCTGCCGAAGCGGATTACTTCACCCGATGGAACACGGCGCTGACGAATCAAAAGTCGGCTTCGAGTCAGATGGCCCAGTATCTCAAGGATTCCGTCACCCAGGCGGTCGCGCTCGCGCAGGTGATCGTCGATGTTGTCATGACCGTAATCCAGCTGCTCAGTGCCGCTCTGGGGAGCGCGGCCATTCCGGTTTGGGGCCAGTGGAAGACGATCAAGACGGTGAGGGACGGCATCAAGACCGTCTGGAAAGCGTATTCGGCTCTGAACGTCTTCATTCAACTGCTCCGGACCATCAAGGACTTCATCGTCGCGACGCACTCCGTGTTCACGCGCGAAGCCCTGCCCAAAGCACAGTTGGTCTGAGGATTGTCATGGCCGCAGTAAACAGCAACCCTCTTGATTTCACGGCTCGGATCGCCACCGCCCTGGAGAAAGTCAAAACAGCAATCGAGGAAGCCGACCGGCAACTCGCGCATTTCAAGGCCGACAACCAGGTACCGGCCGAGGTGCTGGCAGAACTTCAGTCCAAGGCTCAGTCCGGTGAGTTGGGCGCCGATATGCAATCCGCCGCGAGCCTCGTTTCGAGCGGCGTGGACACCTGGCCGAACCTCTTCAGCGGAAAATCGTCGAACTCGGGCCTGGTGTCCAGCCACTTGGACAAGATGATCACGGAGAACCGCGACGCGATCCGGGCTGCCGTGGCAGGCGACCCCGACTGCGCACGGCCGTCCACGAGCTAGTGCCGCGTCCAGCTAGCTCCTGCCGTATGCCCTGGGGCCGGGGTCTGTCGAACGTAGCCGAATGGTGGTCGCGCAGGACCGTATTCGACCGCCATATGACTGCGCTCGGCGCGGAGTCGGAGTGGGTAGTGCAGCAATTTATGTGGACGGGGCGCTCGCCGGTGACCCGAGTAGCGGAGGGAGTCAGGTATGGCAAAAGAACCCGAACAGAACAACCCGTTATACGAGACTGACGAGCGAACTTCGGTCTCGCGCGGTGAATTCGCGCGGAAAGTGGGCTGGGGCGCGCTCGCGGTGTCGTCGGCCATCCTGCGCGATAAATTGCTCCAAGGCGCGGCTCTGTTCTCCTTCATCCTGCTGGTTTACGGCGTGATGTCTAAATATCCCGTCATGGTGGCCGTCTGCGTCATCTGCGGAATCTGCGGACTGGTGCTCTTCGTCGTCGCGTTGCGGCAGAAATGGTCCGCCGTCCGTCAATGGCTTCTCATTGCAGTGCTGTTCACGGTGAACATCGCGCTGATCGTCGCTGCGTCGAAGCTGGGCACGCGGTAGCCCACTTGCCGATCGGTCGCCGAAAAAGAAGTGGCCCGTGGGCCGGTGTGGTCGGTACTCTGTCGGGACCGTGACATCGTGCGAGGAGGTGAGACCCATGAACGCTGCATCGAAATGGGTGCTCCCCCTCGCCGTCACGGTTGGGCGAACGTCGTAGTTGTCGCCGGGAGCGCCTGAGCAACGGCAATCCCGAGAGGCGACAACCATGCATTCACAACATTTCACGTTCGAAACAGGTGAGCCCGCCGCCATTATCACGCGGGTCGCAGACACCCAGTGGCACGCAGCGGTGGACGGCCGGGTGGTCGGCAGCGGTGACGTTGCCCGGCGGCCGGACGGGCGGCTCTTCGTCAGCGTCGACGCCTGGCACGCCAGCGTATTCGACCAGCTCGCCACGGCCCTGCGGGCCGAGCTGCCGCGGCCGCTGTACACCGTGGTGGACGAGGTCGAAACCGACCTGACCGCGGGCTGGCAGCGGGCGGGCTTCACGTCGGGCCGCCGCGAGTGGGAGTATTCGGTGCCCACCGACCCGGCGGTCACCGGACTCGACGCCACCGCACCGCCGCCGGGGGTCACGATTGTGGCCGCGGGGGCCGCGGCGGAGGGTCCGCTGCGGGCATTGGACCGGGCGATCCGTGATGAGGTCGAGGCGACCGTCGGCTGGCAGAACATGCCCGCCGAAGTGCTGCCCCGCCCGGACGGCGACACCATCGTCGACCCGTCCAAATGCGCGGTCGCGGTGCGATCGGGCCGCTATGTCGGGCTGATTCGCGTGGTACAGGCGACCCGGCAGCCGCGCATCGGCTTGATCGCGGTCCGGGCCGGGGAGCAACGCACCGGCGTGGCGCGGGCGCTGCTGGCGCACGCGCTGGGCACGTTGCACCGGGACCGGCGCGGCCCGGCGTACACCGAGGTGAACGAATCCAACACCGCAGCAACGGCTTTGTTCGACGGCATCGGCGCCCGGCGCGTCGGCAGCAACCTGGAACTGGTGCTCCGATGACCAAGACGAGCAAGGGCATCGAGATCGAGGGCACCGTGCTGGAGTGCCTGCGCAACGCAACCTTCACGGTGGAGCTCGCCAACGGGCACAAGGTGCTCGCGCACATCAGCGGGAAGATACGGAAGAACTACATCAAGATCATGCCCTTCGACCGGGTCTTGGTGGAGCTCAGCCCGTACGACCTGGCCCGCGGCCGGATCCTCTTCCGATACCGGACGTAACCGGTCCCAACCCACGTGGGTGGCAGGTGTCGTCCCGGCGACACTTGCCACTCACCCGGGTCTGAGCAAGCTCAGTCGAGAAGGTCGAGTGCGATGAGGATGTCGGTGGTTTCGGAGCGGGTGGCGTAGTTGGGGTGGACGTCGATCCAGCGGATTGTTTTGTCGGCGTCGATGATCAGCACGGTCGGCATCGGCAGGCCGTATCCGTTGTCGGCGTTGAGCGTGGCCAGGTCCAGGCCCAGGCTTCGCTGGGCTTCGCGAACCTGGTCGGTGGGTGCGGTGAGGACGCCGAGTCCTCGGGCGATCCGGTTTCCGGGATCGGACAGCACGGTGAAGGTCAGATCGTTCTTCTCCGCCATGGTCAGCGATCCGTCGGGTTTCTGCGGGCTCAGCGCGATCAAACCGATGCCGCGGCCGGTCAGTGCCGGCACCAGCTGCTCTTGGTAGGCCCGGAGAGCCAGGTTGCAGTAGGGACACCAGGCGCCGCGGTAGATGACGAGGACCGCGGGCCTCCCAGCAAGGGCCGCGTACAGGCTGGTGGGGTTGCCGTGTACGTCGAGGAGGTCGGCGTCCGGCATCGCAGTACCCGCCTGCGCGACACTCTCGGGGAGCCCGTGACTGGCCAGGTCGGCCTGCTCTGCGCTGAAGGCGGTCAAGGCGGGCCCGGGGATCTGGTCGGCCGTGGACTGGTGCATGAGCTCGACGCGCTCAGCGATGGTGGGGTTTGTGCTGGTCACATCCGTCCCTTTCCAGGCAGTGGAAGCGAGGAGGCAAGCACCCGATCCGATCGGCCCGGTGCCTGGTGAAAATGGATTTGCTACTCCAGTACTACTGCATAGAAAATGGAATATCAATTCCAATTTATGGGCGTTCCCACTGGGTGGCCGGGCGGCAATGTGGTCAGGAGACGGGGGCGTTGTCCGGGGCCGGTCGGGTGCGGGATGCGATGTGGTCGATCATCGTGTCCAGGGCCGTTTCCAGCGGCGCGGTATCGCGCTGCAGCTGGGTCAGCAGCAGCGCCCCCTGCAGGGCGGCCAGGGTGGTGATGGCGAGTTTGTCCGGGTCGGCGGCGGGGTCGAGACGACCGGCCTCGGCCATGGATCGCAGTCCGGACCGAACCCCGGATTCCCAGCGATGGAACGCGGCGGCGGCATCGGCGCGGGCAATGGGATTGATCTCGGCGAGCTCACTGCCCAGGGACCCCAGGGGGCAGCCGCCACGGCAGTGCATCCGCCGTTGGTGCGCGACGAGGAAATCGCGCCAGGCCCGGAAGCCGTCGACGGTGTCCAGGCGGGCGAACATGGGTTCCTGCCCACCGACGACGATGTCGCTCTGATAGGCGATCACCGCGCGGATCAGCGCGTTTTTGTCGGTGAAGTAGTGGTAGACCTGCGAGTTGCTCACCCCGGCGGCATCGCGTACGTCCTCGACGGTCGTCGCTGCGACACCGCGCTCGAACATCAACTGCGCTGCTGCCACCACGATCCGTTGCCGCGTCTGCTCGCCCTTCGGTGTCAGGCGCCGCGGCTTTGTGCTGCTCATAACCCCAGGCTAGCGCAATTTCTGGAATTGACATTCCATTTTTGGCAAAACATTGATTGGCTCAATCAAGCCAAACTCCTCTGTCGAGGGAGATCGTTATGAAAGATCTGCGGGCGAATCCCCTTCGATCAGAGCCGAGTCAGCCCTGAACGCGACTTCGAACATTCACAAGATCGTCAACTGCGGACAGGCGCTTCGGGAGCGCGAACACTCCTGCGGCAACGGCGACCAATATGCCGATGGCCCACCACAGGGTTTGGGCGAAGCTGTGAGACATGTTGTGCGCGTTGGCTTGTAGTCCGGCTCGCGTGAGCGCCTGTTGGAGCGGTTCGGCGGACGGTTGTCCGGCTGAGGGCTGGCAGCTGGCGGGTATGGCGGTGGGGTCGGTAGCCGCGGAGCGATCGTGGACGCAGGCGCGGAATTGGGTGAGGATCTGCTCTTGGGCGGAGGCAGGGATGTCGAGGTCGGTGAGTTGCTGTTGTAGGGCGGGTATGGCGGCGGTTGTGCCCTGGGCGGAGGTCTGGTCGAGTTGGGTGAAGAAGCAGACCCCGGCCAGCGCGACGCCGAGGGCCATGCCGACCTGTTGGATCGTCGACAGCTGCCCGGACGCGGATCCGGCATCGTGGGCCGATACTCCCGACAGGATCAGGTCTACGGCAGGGGCGACATAGAGTCCGAATCCGAATCCGCTGATCGCGAGTGGCGCGAACATCTGCGCCGAGGTAATTCCGGAACCATAGTGCGCGGCCAGATACAGGTACATGCCGAATCCGGCGGCATTGATCAGCGCGCCCGCGAACATGACCATCCGCCCGTAGCGCGGCACGAACACCTGCACGCTGGTTGCGGCTCCGGCGGCAGCGGCCACCGCGAACGGCGACGCGCTCAGCCCGGCCCGCAGCGGGGTCCAGCCCAGCCCGGCTTGCAGATACAGCGTCCACACCAGGAAGTAGCCGCCGAGCGCGATCCAGAACAGTAGCCACACCACCATGCCAGCGGCGAAGGTGCGGGCCCGGAACAGATCCAACACCACCAGCGGTGATCCGACCGTCGCGATCCGATGCCGCTCGAAGATCACGAATACCGCGAGGACCAGCGCGGATGCGGCCATCAGCCCGAATGACCAGACCGGCCAGCCCAGGGCGCGTCCCTCGGTCAGCGGATACACCAGCAGCAACACGGCGCCGATCGCGAGAACGGTGCCGATCGGGTCGAGTCGGTCCGCGGTGGCCGAGCGAGACTGCCGCACCAGCATCATCGCCGCCGGAATGGCGAGCATCCCGACCGGCACATTGACCAGGAAGATCGGCCGCCACGCCCAGCCGAACAGATCGGCCTGCACCAGGATTCCGCCCACGATCAACCCGGCCACCGACGCCGAGCCCAGTACGCCACCCCAGATGCCGAGCACCTTGCCGCGCTCGGCGATGGGGAACGACACCTGCATGATGGCCAGAATCTGCGGGATCATCAGCCCGGCCGTCGCGCCCTGGACCACCCGCGCGGCGATCAGCCAGGTCGGGCCCGCGGCGATCCCGCAGGCCAGCGAGGCCACCGTGAAAAGCGTCAGTCCGACCAGCAGGATGGTTTTGCGGCCGAACAGATCGCCGAGTCGGCCCCCGGTGATCAGCAGCGCCGCGAATCCGAGCAGATAGCCCGACACCACCCACTCCAGATCCGCGTACGGCGCGTCCAGATCCCGCTGTATCGTCGGCAGCGCGACGTTCACGATCGTCACATCGAGCAGATCCATGAACCCGGCCACCAGCAGTACCACCAATGCGAGCCAGCGCCGCCGATCCGGCGTCGGTTCGACCGATACCTGTGTCGGGAAGTCCGGCTCGATGTCGGATATTTTGCGCATCAGTTCGCCCTCCTGTTCGGCCCATGCGAGGTGGATCCGTTTCCGCTGGCGTGTCATGTCACACCGGTTTCGGCCGTCATAGATATGACGGACCACGACCGGTCGACATAACAGGCGGATCGGGACGGGAAGGAGATATCGCCGATGACCGATGAAACCCAGTGGCTCGCGCAGCGTTTCGAAGACCACCGCGCCCACCTCACCGCCGTCGCCTACCGGATGCTCGGGTCGGCGAGCGAGGCCGATGACGCGGTCCAGCAGGCATGGCTGCGGCTGGACCGCGCCGACACCATGGGCGTGCGCAACCTGCGCAATTGGTTGACCGCCGTGGTCGCCCACATCTGCCTGGACATATTGCGCGCCCGCAAGGCACGCCGCGAAGATCCGGTCGGCGCGCTACCGGCCGATCTGCCCGCCGTGCCCGCGGACACCATCGATCCGGAACAAGAGGCGGTAATGGCCGACTCGGTCGGGCTCGCACTGCTGGTCGTGCTCGACACCCTGACCCCCGCCGAGCGGCTGACCTTCGTATTGCACGACCTGTTCGATCTGCCTTTTGCCGAACTCGCCCCCATCCTCGGCCGCACCCCGGCCGCGGCCGCGCAACTGGCCGCCCGCGCCCGCCGCCGCGTCCGTGGCACATCCATTGCCGATGCCGACCGCAGCGTCGCCGATGAGCGCGCCGTCGTCGACGCCTTCCTGATGGCGGCCCGCGCCGGTGATTTCGACGCGCTCATCGCCGTACTCGACCCGAATGTCGAACTGCATGCCGATGGCGTCGCCGTACCCAGCGGACAACCGGTACGTATGCATGGTGCGCGCCGCGTCACCACCAGCGCCCTGATGTTCTCCTCCCGCGCCCCCTACACCCGCCCCGCCCTCATCGACGGCCATGTCGGACTGGTCGTCGCCCCCAATGGAATCCTGGACTGCCTACTCGCCTTCACCATCACCGACAACCACATCACCACCATCGACATAATCGCCGACCCCCAACGCCTCGCCACCATCTCGCTCACCGTGCCCGATACAACGCAGCCGCCGAGGCCCGAAGCCTAGCGGGTCGGGACTTCATCGCGACCTCACAAGTCGGGGATTGCGTCCCGCGATGTCCTCGATACGCTGCGATGTGTAATTAGCCGAAAAGCGAGAGGTAGCAATATGATTCGGAAGGTCCTTCTTACGGTCACAGCTGGCATCCTGATCAGTGCGCCTGCGACGGCTTCTGCCGATGTCGCGGCTTCTGATTTCGTCGCCGACCAGCCCGCTACCGCGCAGGAGGTGGCGATCAGCACCGGATCGGGAGCGGCGGACGCCGTCATCAATGGACTGATTGCCGCGATCTTCGGTCCGAATGATCCGTCGAGGTGCAAATTCCCCTACTGCTTCTGAGGATTTGCTGCTGAGGTATAGCGAGAAGGCCCCGGTGTCTTGCTGAACCGGGGCTGCCTCAGCACACCGGGGCACCCATGGCCGTTGACAAATGCCACCCCACTCTCGTGGCCAAGGCGTGTGCCAGCGTTGTCTTGCCAGCTCCCGGCGGTCCGGTCGCGACGAGGGTGGGCGGGGCGAGTCGTGGTCACCGCCCGTTCGGAGCAGACGCGCGTCGAGCGGTCGTCCGATTCCGAATCGCCTCGGCCACTTCATCTACCGCAGTGCGGATCATGACCCCGTAACCGTCGTTGCCGAGCGTATCCAGGCAGTCTCGTGCCGCATCGATCTCCTGCTGACCCGCATCGAACGAACCGAGCCGACGATAATTGTCGGCCAGATTCAAATGCAGCGACGGGTAGAAACCTCGCACGTCGAGATTCTCATCGTGCCGTCGCAGCCGCTCATCGGTCAGGCTGTCCGCGGCGTCCAGCGCGCGTATATCCCAGCAAAGCGACTGTGCCGCATCGTCGTACAGATCGGCGAGGTAATGCGCCAGTGTGCATCGATGCAGCGGATCGCCCTGTGGACCGATTGTCGCCCATATCTCGAGCAGTGCATTGCGCGCCGCCTCCGGCGAACCCGACCGCCCGAGCTCAACCGCCCGCGTAATGGCCGCCATCGTCTCCTGCGCCGATTGTGTTGTACCGGTGGTATTCATGCGCTGTATTCCTTCGAATTCGTCATGGCAGTGGGCATTACGAGAGCGGTCAGATCACCGTCGTTCGCGGACCGGACGACAACCGGCGCATCGGCCGCGGCGATATCGAGCATGATTTCCGGACCGATCGCGCTCACCAATGCGGGCCGTAATGTCGTGGGGGAGAAGGCAAGTTCGGTGCCAGGTCCGGTAACGGTTGCCGCTATGCGCTCGGGCCCATTGCGGCTCACGAAAAGCCCCGACTCGTCGGCGAAGAAGACAATCGGCGCGGCACCGCCATCCTCGAGCACGGCGAGCAGAACATCACGCTCAACGACGACCCGAGTCCGAACCGGAGCCAACCCCGCCAACATCGCCCGATAATCCGGATACGCCTCATCAACGACTCCGCACCGGCGCTCGGTGCCACCGCCCGTTAGAACCAGGACACCGTCCGCCGACCGCACGGTCACCTCATCCAATCCCCGCAACCAGGAGCCGATTCCGTCCAAATCGGTGGCATCGACAACCGCCGACCAGGCCGCACCACTCGGCCGCACCGGCACCATCGCCCGAGTCGACAGCCGATACCGATCGGTAGCCGTCAACGTGACCGAATCAGCACTCGACTCCACCAAAACCCCGGCCAGCACCGGTATTTCGCGATCGAGAGCCGCCGCCGACCGCACCTGCTCGATGGCTGCGGCCAGCACCGCCGCGGACAACACCGCACCCGCCCGGATCTCCTCCTTGATCATCCGGGTAACGACTGCGGCCTCCCGCGCCCGCTCGGCAAGCTCGGCCACATGCGCATCGAGCAACCGCTCGGCCCGCACACCGTCTCCGGCCAAAATCTCCGCGACAGCCTCCAGCGGCACCCCGATCCCGCGCAGCCGCCGAATCATCACCCCTCGATCGACCTGCGCCTCGCGGTAATACCGATATCCGGTCGCCCCATCCACCCGAACCGGGACCAGCAACCCGCAATCGTCGTAGAACCGCAGCGCACTGGCCGTAAGCCCGCAGGCCCGCGCCAGCGCGCCGATCGTGATCAACTCATCGCCCGCCACCGGTTCATCATGGAGTCTCAGGTAACCCGAAGGTCAAACGGTGGCCGGCGATCAGGACCGGTGCACCGGCCCGTGCGACTCGGCGCAGTGCGCGTCATCGGCGGAGACCTCGAGATCCGACGAATGGTCCACCTGCAAGGTCGTGTGCTCCAACGCGAATTCGTCGTGCAGCACCGTCTCGATGGTGGAACGAACCGCATGGCAGTCGGCCTTATCGTCGACGAGGATGTGCGCCGACAGCGACGGCTGTCCGGAGGTGATCTGCCAGACGTGCAGGTCGTGCACCTCCGTCACCTGCGCAATCGCGACGATCCGCGCACCGATGGCGTCCGGATTCAGGTGCGCGGGCGCGGCCTCCAGGAAGATCCGCCCCGATTCCCGAACCAGTGACCAGCCCGCCTTGACCATCAATGCCGCGACGACCAGCGCCGCGATCGCATCGGCACGGGCGAATCCGGCCAGCCACACCACCGCGCCCGCGATGGCGGTCCCGATGAAGGCATAGAGGTCATTGAGGATGTGCTGGAACGCGCCCTCGACATTCAGGCTGGTCCGGTTGGCGCGGCTGATGCTCCACGCGGCGGCGATATTGACGACGATCCCGACCAACGCGGTGATCAACACCAACGGCCCTTCGACATCCGGCGGATGGATCAGCCGATTGATGCCCTCGTACACGAACCACGCCGCGAGCAGCAGCAAGGTAATCCCATTGGCCTGCGCCGAAAGGATCTCGACCCGCTTGAACCCATAGGTGTACCGCCCTTGCGCCGGACGTCGAGCCAATCGGATCGCGATCATCGCGAGCACAATCGATGCGGCGTCGGTGAGCATGTGCGCGGCATCGGAGATCAGCGCGAGCGACTGCGCTACCAAGCCGACGATCACCTCGGCCACCATGAACGCGACGATCAAGCCGAGCGCGATGGCCAGCCAGCGCGGATTCGAATCGGCCGAGACGCCGTGGTCATGGCCGTGTCCGTGGCTGTCCGCATGACCGGAGTGCGCATGGCCGGAGTCATGGGAGTGTTCATGCTCCCGGTGCTCAGGCTCGCTGACCACCGCTGTTGAACGCTTCGGCGACACGCACTGTTCGCCCATAGTCGAATGCCCCTTCCGCTGCACAATCGCTACCGTCCGACAGACTAGCCTATCTTGCACTCATGCGCATGTATGAATATGGATCACCCGCGAGCGCCGTCATCAACAGTGTCGAATTCGTGATCATGCGAACCGACCGGCCCGACTACTATGCGGACTGCACCTCTGGCGTGATCAATAACCACGGTATCCAGGCGGTGTGGGTCGGCCTGGACTGCCGGGTCGGTCCGATCGGTGAGCGTGCGTCAGCGAGCGGATCTCGGACACCGCCGCCACTGCGCATCGCGGAGCCGAACGCAGGGAGATCGAGTTACGCAGAGGGGTTTCGATGGACAGGCCTGGGTGGGCACCCGAGGGCGTGGATATGCAGCAGGCGAGCCCGGCACGAATGTATGACGCCCTGTTGGGCGGCTCGCACAACTTCGATATCGATCGCAAGGCCGCCGAGGCGGGTAAGCGGCTGGTGCCCGACCTGCCGCGCCTCGCGCTGAGCAACCGGGCTTTCCTGCGCCGCACCGTCCGATTCCTGGTCGATCAGGGGGTGCGCCAATTCCTCGATATCGGGTCGGGCATTCCGACTGCGGGCAATGTGCACGAGGTCGCGCAGGCGCTGGATCCGGATATCCGCGTACTGTATGCCGATATCGATCCGATCGCCGTCGCCCACGCCCGCGCGATCCTGCAGGGCAACGACAAGGCCGCCGCCATCGAAGCGGATCTGCGCGAGTCCGAGGAACTGCTCGCACGCGTCCGCGAGACCGGCCTCATCGATTTCGAGCAGCCGGTCGGGGTCCTGTTGGTCGCGGTACTGCACCTGCTCTCCGACGAGGACCGGCCGGTCGAGCAGGTTTCCGCGCTGCATGCGGTCGTGCCCGCCGGAAGCTATCTCGCGATCTCGCATCTGACCTCGGAAATGCGCCCCGAGGATGCGGACAGGCTGGGCCACAATGCGACCAATGTGACCCGCGTCGGCATCCACTTCCGCTCGAAGGAGGCCATCACCGCGATGTTCCAGGGATGGGAGCTGATCGAACCCGGCGTCGTCGAGCTACCCGCCTGGCGCCCGGAATCCGATCGCGACCAGCACGAGACGCCGGGCCGCTCGCTCGGCCTGGCTGGCGTCGGCCTGAAGGTCTGACCGGAGCGGTGGCAGGGGGTTCGAGTGGGGATACGTGAACTGGCGGTGCGATGGGCGGATGCGCTCGATGGCGCCGTGGCTCCGACCCTCACCCGAACCCAAATCGAAAGCCTGCTGGCGGATCTGGCCGATGTGCTCGTCGCGGCGGTGCGCGGGACGCGGGCGGTCGAGGTCGCCCATCACGCCGCGGCGGTCCTAGTCGCGGCGAATTACCGTGACTCGATGGCCGTCAGCCGGTCGGTGCTGGTCATCTGCCGGGAGATGGTGCGGGAAATCTGCCCCGCCGGAACCGAATCCGAGTACGAGGCAGTGCGCGAGCGTGCGATAGTTGTCGCTGCCGAGTTCGCCGCGGGCTTCACCTCCGCGCTGCGGAACGCGGCATTAGGGGAGCAGGAAACCACACTCGCAGCGGCACTTTCGGCCGCGCAGGAGGCCGAGGTGCGAAGGCAGTTGTCGGAGGCCAGGTTCGAAGCGGTCTTCGCGGGAGCGTCGGTTGGTATCGGGACGGTGGACGTCACCGGCCGAGTGCTGGAGGTGAATGCGGCCATGGCCGATATGCTCGGCCTACCCGCCGCGATGATGCCGGGGCGATCGGTCGCCGAACTGCTCGGACCCGCGAATATCGGTGACGCATATGCCAATTTGGAGCACCTACTCAGCGGTCGGACCGACCGCTTCCGCGTCGAAACCGACCATCTGCGCCGCGACGGCACCATCACCAGTATCGACCTGTCCATGTCCGCGGTCCGTGACACCGGTGGGCGGGTTCGCTTCCTGATCGGCGTCGCCGTCGATGTCACCGAACGCAAACAGCTCGCCGATCGGCTGTGGCACGACGCCAATCACGACAGCCTGACCGGCCTGCCCAATCGCGTGCTGTTCTTCAGCCGACTGGCGAGTGCCGTTCCGCCGGTGGGTGTTTGCTATCTGGACCTCGACGGTTTCAAGCAGGTCAACGATATGTGGGGACATACGGTAGGGGACCGGGTACTCCGCGACGTCGCCCAGCGACTGCGTGGATCCGTCGAACCCGCCGGTGGGTTGGTTGCGCGGATCGGCGGCGACGAATTCATTGTCCTCGTCGAAAAATGCACGGGCGCAGAACAATTGGCCACCATCTCCGGTCTGCTGCTCGATGCGCTCACGACCCCGATACAGGTGGCCGGGCGCCCGGTGATCGTAGGTGCCAGCATCGGAACGGTTTTCGCCGAAGAACGACCCACCGATATCGACGAGATGATGCATGCCGTCGACACCGCGATGTACCGCAACAAAGCCGCAGGAGGACGCCGCCCACGGCACGAATCGCGCTAGCGCCGGGTCTGTCGAACGTAGTCGAATGGTGGTCGCACAGGCCGTATTCAACCGCCTGATGACTGCGCTCGATGAGCAGCCGAAGTGGGTGGCGGAGCGATATATCTTGACGGGGCGCTAGCTGCCGATGGAAGGTGCGATGTTCTCGATATTGCTCGAATATTTGGGTCTCGACCGGCGAAGATCGGCCGGTGACGCGGATGGGTTCGAACTCTGACCTTCGTCAACCAGCAAGGCTTTAGGTGAACTGCTGGCCGCCGTCGATGTCGTAGGTCGCGCCGGTGAGCGCCGTGTTGGTCATGATGTGCACGGCGAGGGCGGCGACATCGGCGGGGCCCACCACGCGCCCGATGGGGAGCGTGGCCCTCAGTTCGTCGCGGCGCTGATCGAGTCGATCTCCGAGCAGCGCTGCCGACAAGGGGGTGTCGACGAAGCCGGCGGCGATGAGGTTGACTCGCACCGGCGCGAGCTCGAGGGCCAAGGCTGCCGTGAATGGGGGCAGTGCGGCGGTGGCCGCGGACACGATGCCCAGGCCTCGACGGACGTGGCGGGCGCCGGTGCCGCCCATGAGCAGCAGTGTGCCGCCTGGCCGCATCTTGCCCGCGGCATTGCGGGCGACCTCGAGCGCCACCACTACGTGGTCGCTCAATATGTCGCGCACCTGGGCCGTGTCCATTTCGAGCAGCGGTCCGTACTGCGGGCCGCCCGCGGTGACCATCACGTGATCGATCGGTGCGGGCAGGTCCTGAAAGAAGCTTTTCAGGGCGGCCGAGTCGTTGACGTCGAAGGCAGCGCTGTCCTTCGCGTCGACTTCGGTCGCGGCGTGCTCGAGTCGGTCGCGATTGCGGCCGGTAAGGATGACCTCGGCGCCCTCGGTGCGGGCACGTCGAGCTGTTTCGAGTCCGATGCCCGCACTGCCGCCGATCACTACGACGGTTTGCCCGAGCAGTTCGGGGGTGCGGGTGTGTACCGACGTGCTCGCGCTGGTCATGATTCCTCCGGCCCGATCATGTTGAGCGGCGGCGTGTCGAGGGTGGCGTAGCGAACCCCGTCCTCGGTTCGGATATCTATGGTGTCCATATCAATCCTCTCGTTCGGTTGACAGCGCTGAAACAGGTAGCGCCAGTTGCCGCACGGCGCTGTTCGAGTCCGATCACTCCTCGGTCATTGCTTCTCCCGGTTGCGACCATTGTCTACGGTCCTGCGTCTCGAGGGGGTGCGTTCGGTTGGCACCGGCCGGGTGTCGACGCCCGCACGTGCAGGGTGGCGTCCTATTGGCTTGCGCTGTCATCCACGCCCGTGTCGGGACCGACGATTTGAGAGACCTGGCCTCTACGAAATGCGGTTCGCCAGGGTGCTGGTCCCGGCGAGCGCCACCACCGCCCCGTGCTCGCGGACCAGCCACTGTCCGCATATGCAGCGCAAGTAGCTGGTGGAGCCGTGCGAGGACACGAGAGTCGGGTCGGACCAGGAGCAAGACGGGCAGGTGGTGATCATGCGTCCAGCCTGATGTAATGAGTTAGTGCATTTCAACCCTTACGGAGGTGCGGCGGCCGAACTCGCCGCGCGCCTGGTGAACGCGGACCCGCGGCAAGACCTGCTGCAGTTGCTCGCCGAATCCGGATACAAACCGCTCGGCACCCTCGATGCCCGGCAGACCGCCGAGCTGCGCCGCTGGATCGCCCGGCTCGCCGAGGTCTTCACCGAACCGGGCGTCGACCAGCTCAATGCTTTGCTGGCCGAGACGACCAGCCAGCCCTATATCTCCACCCATGACGGCCGTGCGCCGCATCTGCACTACGCCCGCGCGGATGCGCCCATTGATGAGCGCGTCAAGGCATACACCGCCGCCGGGCTCGCGGAGCTGTTCTGCGAGGATCCCGGCCGCATCGGACGCTGTGCGCGATCGGGCTGCGATCTGGTCTTCGTGGATACCTCACGCAATGGCCGCCGTCGCTTCTGCTCGACGCGTTGTTCGAACCGGGTACATGTCGCCGAGCACCGAGTCCGCCGGTCCGATGGAGCCGGGCGTGGGATCAGCGCGCGAGCGTGACCGGCAAGGTCACCAATCCGTGTGCGCGCCAGGATGATCGGTACTCGAGTTCGGACTCCGGAACCGCGAGTCGAACGTGTGGATATCGAACGAACAGTTCCGGAATCGTCGCGTCGACAATTAGATCGGTGACCTGAGCGCCGAGGCAGTAGTGCGGTCCGCGGCCGAACATCAGGCTCGGTCGGCCGTCGCGCGCCGGGTCCGAATCCGCGCCGAAGAGTGAGAGCAGAACGGTGTCGCCCTCGGGGATCGTGTGGTCGCCGATCGTCATGTTCTCGACCGCGAATCGCCGGATCGCGAACGGCAGGGGGTTCGCGGCTTCCGTTACCTCGCGGCGGCGGGTCGACCAATCGCCGAGCGGATCCTTCGATGTGAGCAGTGCCGCAAATATGTTGCCGCACAGGTGAACAGCATTATCCAGCCCCGCAAGCATCATCAGAAAGGCCAGTGAGACCAGCTCATCCTCGGACAGTATGTCGGCGTCGTCGCGCGCCCGCACCCACCCGCTGATCAGATCATCGCCCGGTGCGCTGTGCTTGGACCGCACCACGTTTGTGAATGTCTCTGCAAGCCAGGTGACGGCTCCCACCAGTCGTGTTGCCGACTCTTTCGACGAGGCGTCGAATGTCACCATCGCCGTGGCGGCATCGCGCAACTCGGCGTATCGATCAGCGGGCACGCCGAGCAGTTCGCCGATCACTATTGCGGGCACCGGGACGCAGATTCTTTCGAGCAGATCGACTGTGCCGCTGGCGCTTTCGTCCAGCATCCGAAACGTGCCCGCACTGATTCCGCTGACCGCTTTCCGAAGCAATTCGGCTGACCTGCGCGAGAACGCGGGCGCTGCGAGCCGCCGTATCCTCGAGTGCTCGGCCCCATCCATATTCAACAGGTTTCGATCCAATGCGGGCGGTAGCGGGAATCCCGAATACCCACCCCTGGAATGCCGCTTGTCCACACTCAGTCGCGCATCGGCCAGTAGCGCAGACACCTCGTCATATCCACTGACGACCCAAACCTGTTGCCCACCAGTAAGTTCAGCCCTGCGCACCGCCCCACGCCACTCCGCATGTTCACGCCAGCGCGATCGCCCCGCCGTACCAATCGGACACCTATCCACCAGCACTCCTCACTGCCGCCTGCTTCGAGGATATTGCGCTGGATAACAAGTCCGCCCCAGCTATTCCCCCGTCCAGATAGATCGCTGCACTACCCCTCCCGCTGCTCGCCGAGCGCAGTCATACGGCGGTCGAATACGCCTTGGCGACCATCGATCGACTACGGTCGACGGAATCCGCACCCCAGGGGCTCGATACGGCAGGTGCTATCTGGACGCGGCACTGGCTTTGTTTGACATGCGGCCGGATGAATCGAGACCTGAACGGGGAGGGAACCATGGGTGCGACCACAATCCTGTAGCGCTCAACAGGACCCGAAGGATTGGCGCTGGTCGCCGCCTCCGACTGGCGCGAGTGGCCACTCCGTCTGCTCGACCAGGCGATCTTCTACCCCGTCCTCTTCGAGGACTATGCCATCAAGATCGCCCGCGACTGGAACGCGCGTCGGGCTCCGGCTACGTCACCCGCTTGACCGTCGAAACCGCCTACCTCGACGGTGCGACATTCAACAGGCGGGCGGCCGCGAGATCCTCGAATACTGGATCCCCGCCGAGGATCTCGCCGAGTTCAACATCGACATCATCGGCAAAATCGAAGTGGTCCAACGCTTTCCGTCCGCCGCCCTGGTCCCGACCCGCCATGATCGGCTGCGGATCGCCCCGCTGATCGTGACAGCGGGGCGTCCGGCAGCGTCCTCAACTCGCGGAAATTACCCCGCCGTAGATCCCCCAGGTCCGCCCCTTGGACTTGCAGCTGAAACTGCCGTGAAATCCCTGCTCACACCGCGCCCCGGCGTACTCGATATACGAGCCCCACGTACCGGCCCCGGTCTTGACGTCCGCAAGATCTGGATTACCACCCGGCAAGGTATGCGTTCCGACAACGAACATCGGATGCGCAGGCAACCACTGCTGATCGATCACAATGTCCCGCGCGGGCAAGAGGATTGGCAGAAAGCTGTACTGAACCAGCGCTTGACTCGCGAAATCACACCCAACAGTGCCATCCCCAGCGATCGAGCAGTTGGTGGACCCGGACGAGAAATACACCGTATCCCCATCTGCCTGCGCGGTCCCCGCAAATAGCATCGACGCCAGCCCCACCACCGAAAACACCCCAACAACTCGTCTCACGATGCGCCGCATACAAACTCCTCGATGTTGTCGATACTGCAGATAGGCGAACCGATCCTAGTGTCGGACCCACCCAGATATTCGTTTCAGCCATCACCACGGACGGAAGGACTGTAGGCCCCGCGGCGATTCCCTGGCGCGGGCGATCCAGAATGCGCTGGCGCAAGCCGCTCTCAACGTCCACCCGCACCAGCGCATTGTCATCACCGGTCCAGAACTCTGCCACGGGTCCGGCACCGCCGACCATCCTCAGCCATGCCGCGGTAGTTACTCGAGAATGCGCTGGTGCAGGGGTCTTCTCGACATTTGCACTGGATCAGTGCATGGTGATCAAGATCAGGTGGCACTGGTGGCGGTGGCTTCTCGGGCGATGCCGCCATAGGTTCCACGTGATCATTTGTCCAGTTCGGATGCGGGGTGGTGGGTGGTTCTGGAGAACGCGACCATGGCCAGTTGACTGGGCTGGAAGCTGTGGGCCTGTTCACCTGGCTGCGGGAGGTAAGGGGGGTACGGCACACGACGTGCCCAGCACTGCACCAGCAAAACCGCGGAACGCCAAACCATTCCGGGTCGAGAAAACCGGGAAGTCGGTGCAGGACAACAGGACCTACCGCAGCCTGACCAACCCGAACGCACCCGTCCAGAACTCTGCCGAGGAGGAGGTCGGGAGTGAGGGGTCGGAGTGAGGGATTTCAGTGCTCGCGGAGGGGGCAGAGGGGATGAGCTGCGTAGTTTTTCATAGGCTGAGGATCCAGGTGGTGAAGTGGGCGGCTAGGTCGGTGGGGGTGGTGGGGTGGATGGTGTGGGGTTGGTTGTGGAGTTCGGTGTAGCGACCGTCATCGGTGATGTCGTGCCATTGGATGGTGGCGACGGGGTTGCTCGGTTTGGCGGCGGGGCCGGTGTACAGCAGAGCGGATCCGCCGCCGTCGGCGGGCTGACGCAGGAGGCGCTGATAGCGCTCGTGTGGGGTGTCGCTGTCGGGGTGGCGGGCGGGCTGCGATTGGGTGCCGGGTGTGCAGGGTGGCAGGCAGCCGACGAGTTGCGCGGGGAGGTGATCGGTGGGGAACATTCGGCAGCGGATCGGGCCGTTGGCATCGCCGAAGGTGGCTTGGGCCAACGACATCGCGCGCTGGTCGGCATGTGCGCCGACAATGCGGTAGATGTGGACGCCGCCGTTGGGGCTCTTGTGTCGCGTTGTGCCGCCGAAGATTTGGATGCGCACCAGCGAGGTCGTCAAGGTATCGAGAGCGAGTTCGATTTCTGCTAGTTCGTTGCGGGAGTAGCGCTCGCGCACGGTCACCCGGTGGGTATCGAAGTCGTCGCGGTAGGCGAAGCGACTGGTGAAGCGAAGCGGATCGGGGAAGCGGTCGTGCGCGGGGTTGAGCCACAGCGCCGCGAAATCATCTGGCTCCCAAGTCCATTCGGCCATCAAGTCATCCGATCGATCGTGGGTTGGTATGTGAGTGCAGTTGGCGAGCCGAGTCGGATGGTCATTCACCAGGGTTTGCCCCAGAGTCGGTGTCGGCGCGCCGAATCGGGGTGGATGCGTCCGGCCGCGACCAGCGCATCGAATGCGGCGTGCTTGCGGTCGCAGTCGTGCTCGCGATGCAGTTGCATCGCGACGTGGGCGTCGGCGAGGGTGAACGGTTCCTCGGGTGGGCCGCACGTCCACGCCTTCGGCCATTCGACCGGGCGCAGACGGCAGCGACGTGCGGTGGGCCGGTCGCGGCGTGGCTGGTTGATCGGCCACACACACGCCACGCCGACCATTGCGAAGGCGCCGCCACCGACGACCGCGAGGACGCTGTGCACTATTTGCCACGGCCCCATAGCCGTTCATTTCTCGACGCCGTTGCCGGGGCAGGTCGGCGGTAACACCAGTTGAGCGAGCCCGTCGAGCACTTGGTGCAATGTGCGGAGTTCGGGTATGCCCTCGGGGAGGGAGCGGTCGATGGCGTCGATGGGAAAGTCGATGCCGCGCAATCGGGCGCGTTCGCGCGGGCTCGACTGCGGTGGTGCGATCCGGCCGTGCTGCACGAGCGTGTAATACGCGACCCGCTTCCATGCACACCGCTGGATCCGGCATGCCCGGTGTCGGCGCATCTGCGCGTGCGCCAATTCGACCTCGGTGAAGTCGCAGATATTCGGTGGGTTGAGCAGAGCGTCTTCGTACATCACGCCACCCCCGTCTCGACGTCGGGCACGCGCTGCGCTGAGCGCACCCAAGTGCCTTGCGGGCAAACGGTTTCCAGGTCGAATCCGGCATCGCAGACCAACGCGGGGCAACAGTCGACGTGACCGAGGTCGAAGACGACGATTACCTGTATTTCGAGGCCAGCCGCTATGCCGAGCGCGTACCTGATCGGGTCGTCGACATTGGCAGGCGGCCGAATCGTGTACACGTACTGATAGCCGAGTGCGTTCGCGTGCCGCTGCACATCGAGTGCATGGCGAGGGGCATGCAGGCCGGATACGTCATTGCGCACGAAGCCAATGGCTTTCGGCTTGTCGCCCGCAGTGATCGTCTGCGGGGACTCGATGGAGTGCGTGGGTGTCATGGTTCCCCCAGAACCTGGTTGGTGTGCTGATCGGTGGAGCGTCCGGTGCTTTGCCGCGAGGCTGGTGCGCCTTCGGTAGCTACTCTCGAAGCGCATGTTCAGCTCACACCCTTGGAGGAAAGTTCACAATCTTAATGCGGAAAATAGTTCACTTCGAAAAAACGGAGTAACCTACCTGCGAACGGGAGTTTTAGCTGGTCAAGCCAAGGAGGTCATCGCATGCCCGCACAGCCTGCCGCCCCATCGGTCCCTCGCCGTCAGGTGGCACGCATCCTGTCCAAGCTGCATCGAGAATCCGGGCTTTACATCAAAGACGTGGCGGAACAGGTCAACCTGCATCACGTCACGGTGACGAAGATGCTCAAGGGGCAGCCGTGCAAGCTCAAGCCGATATACATCGACAAGCTCTGCGATATCTACCGAGCGACACCTGAGACCAGGGCGAACGTGAAGACCCTTGCCGCAGAGGCCGAATCGGCTCGGGGTTGGTGGCATGCCTTCAGTGACACTGATTCGACGGACAAGCTGAGCACGTACATCGCCCTCGAGGGAACTGCCAGTTCCCTCGCGATGTACCAGAGCGCCCGAATCCCCGGTCTGCTGCAGACCGAGGACTACGCCCGCGCCTTGCTCCGCACCAGCCCTGACCTGACGCCCGAGGAGGTTGAACGCCATGTCCAGGTCCGGATGGACCGACAAGCCGTTCTCACCGAATCCCAGCCGAAGTTGGATGTGATACTTGATGAGAGCGTGATCCGTCGACCGCTCGGTGCGCCCGATCTTGCCGCCGGTCAGATGCGCCGCATCATCGAAGTTTCCGCGCTGTCCAATGTCAGCATTCGGCTCGTGCCCTTCGATGTAGGCATCTATCGCGGCACTGAGGCAGGCCCGTTCATCATCCTCGAATTCGCTGGGACAGCCGACCTCGAACCGGAACCTCCAGTTGTGTACATCGAAGCTGGAGTCGGGAGCGACCTGTACTTCGAGAAGCCCGAACAGGTCGCCCGGTATCGTCACTCTTGGGCCGACATAGAGCGGTCCACGCTGAGTGTGGGCAAGACCCGCGCTTACCTGTCCAAGATCGTGAAGGAGTTACCTCGGTGAACACCGAGTGGTTCAAGAGCAGCTACAGCACCCAGACTGGGGAATGTGTCGAAGTCGCCTTCCTCGATCACGGTATGGTCGGAATGCGCGACAGCAAGAACCCGACCGGCCGCGCGTTGGTCTTCACGCCCGCCGAATGGGATGCCTTCACTGCGGGCGTCGCGGACGGAGAGTTCGACCGCCACGCCTGAGCCTTGCGGCAGTACCGAGCACCACAGCGACCCCATCCTGACGAGCCCAATGTCGCGATGGGGTCGCCTGCTGTCTCAACCTCGGTCAGATCCGGACTCGCGCAGAGCTTCTGTTTTTCGGACCGGCGTGTCGTGTGGAGAGTCGATGTGTGACCGGTGACGAAGGTGTGTGCGAACTCGGAATCCTATAGTCCTGGCCAGGAGAAGATCTTGGCTTGGGCGGGTGGCTGCTGCGGCAGGTTCGCTTCCATGTCTTGATATTTCGCCGCTTGCTCGGTGTCGACGCCGGTGATGCGTTCACGGACGGTGCGGAACAGGGTCTGGAAGTCTTCGATGACCTTGTAGTGCGACTCCATCACTTCGTAGGCACTGTTTTGCGAGCCTCGGGATTTTTCTCGCCACCGCTTGACCATCGTCTTGGCGGAGATCAGGTCTCGGTCGCCCTGCGGGGCGAAACCCTCACCCAGGCCCCACTTATCCTGCTGTGCGATCTGGGTCATTGTTGTCTGGATATCTCGGATCTGATCCTTGAAGTATTCGCAGTCGCGGTCGATATAGACGAACTTCTCGAGGTCCATCCGAATCGTCAACCGGCCCTCACGGGCCTCGGTGATCAGATTCGTCAACGGGGTCGCTGGAGGCGCTTCGTTTGCCATGTGGTTCCCTCCCAATTCGGTTCGTGGAGCACCGCTCAGGCGGTGGCAGGCAGGCTGGGCACAACCTTCTCTGCCAATCCCCGGGCGAGCACGCACGAGTCGATGCTGCCAGTGTCGCGATTCGAGGGCGGATTATTCAGGTTGAACTCGAGACTGCCGCCCTTCATTTCGACATCGACCGTGCAGGCTTCTTTGATGTAGGGACCGTCGAACTGGCGTGTCGAGATGGCACGGCGGCCGTTGATCGTGAACTCGGTAGTTTCAGGGAAGTTGCGGCTACGAATAAGGTCAATGGTGAGATTCGTCGTGCGGATGCTCACTCCGTAGCCGTTTGACCGCACCCATTGACATCCGACCCACCGAACTCCGCCGCTCGCACTGTCGTCGACGGTGTGCTTGTTGTGCAGCTTCTCCGAATCCAATACGTCTTGCGGAACGTCTTTGCAGGGGTCATAGGTGCGTGGAACATCGGCGGCCAGCGAAGGCCCGGCGCTCGTGGAGGTGGAGACCGGTTTCGCATCTCCGCCAGTCGATGACCCACACCCGGACAGCAGAACAACAGCACCAACCCCCAACACAGCGCTGAGAAGTGCCTTCCCCCTGCTGATCATCCATTCCTCCTGGTCGCCTACGGTGTCGGCGGCATCGATCAGGACTGGCCCGGCTCCCGCCCCCTGTTCAGTTGGTTCGACCGTACCGGCCGGTTGATCCGCCTACAAGCGACGCACGCGCGAGTTCCCGGCCCCGGCGGCCGTACCTTCGGTGCGCCGCCACCTGCTCGAGTCACGGTGTGACCGCCGCGATCGCGCGGCTGATCGTCGGCTGCGAAACACCGTGCGCCTAGGCCAGTTCCGCCTGCACCCGGTACGACGCAGATACGTCACGCCACAACAGTCGAAGTGAGCAACCCCGGGATCGGCGGGCACAGCCTCGTCCCACCACGGTCGGCGTCTATCCAGGCGGCATGCACGAGAGCGCACAGACCGGTGATCTGGTCACGGCGAAATCCGTTGGTATGGTGCATACGCGGCGGTCATACTCGACGAATCCTGTTGGTAGCTGGATTCTTTCGAGAACAGGGCCACCGTTCTATGAGGCGTGCCGGTCGTCTGCCTCGTCAAGCAATGCTGGATAGGTAATCGGGTAGTCGGAGCTTGGAGCGGACGATAATCAGCGCCGTGGAACAGCATCCTCGATACTCGATCATCGATTGTGTCGTGACCGGTTATGCGCACTATGGGATTCTCATCGCCACGGACGCAGGTGAACGAGGCTGGATCGAGGGCTCCTACGTAGCCGACGGGCCGATTCGTCGAGAGGAATGGCCGGAAGTTGGCGCACGCATAGTCGGCGTGGTCTTGGGTTACACAAGCAGCGGAAGGATCCGGCTCGCGACGACGCCGAGCTATGTCGCCGCCATCCGGGGGAGCGAGGATCCGGATGCCGCCGCGTCCGCGTGGTGGGTGATGATCGATGTCGACGGGCACGGAATTGTTGCCATCGACGAGGATGACAAAGACGCCATGTACTCGGCGTCGCATGTACTCACCTCCACAAGTTCAGCGAGGGATCGTCCTGGCATTGATCGTGGCGTTCGTGTCTTGGTCGAGGTGCAGCGCCGCCTCGGTGGTATCGCGCCACGTGCGCTGCTCGGGGCTGAGTTCATAGCTAGGGACAGCTCGACCACACTGATCGAAGTGGGAGTGGCAGCGTTCGAAATGCTCGACAGTGATGATCAGCCGAAGTGCCGGAGTCGTCTGTGGAAGCGTCCGTTCACCGGGGGGTTGCCCACAGATCTCGCCGACTCGGTTCTCCGCGGTTTGACGGCAGAACCCGGCGTCGCGCTTCCTCCCGGTGTGCTCCGAGTCGACCGTGCGGGCTTCGACATCGTGAATTCCTCGGAACCAGTATTCACCCAAGCTGCGTCTCTGCTACGCCTCGCCATCGCGACGAAACTGCACGACCACGACCCAGGGCCAGTACTCCGAGCTGCGATTCAAAGCTGGTAAGACATGGACCAAACCCGTCGCCGCAATGACGGTCAAGATTATCGGCGACGAGTCGAGCGGAACCAGCGATAGCAGCGGCGCGGGGACCGGCGCACGAATTCAACACCTTCTGTGCGCCATCGCCGAGCACCGTGCCGCGGAGGTGTCGTCGGCGGCGGTCAACTCTTGAAGTCCATCTCCACTGTGCAGGTCGGCGTTCGGCTCGAGGGAGATGACACCGCGAGCAGCGCCATAGCCATAGCGCAGCTCGCCGGGCGTCAGGTACGCCCAGGAAGCCACGAATCCTGCTGGGATCTCGAGCCCCTGCGAAATCACCTCGAGCGCGGCGGAACTGCCCGAATCACTGGACATGGGCCCTCCTCCGTCGCGTTCAGTCGGACACTGCCAGGCAGCAATGTGGCTCTTCACAGACGGGGGTGTAGTCGCGGCCTGAAGCCGCCGTGTCTCGAACAGGGACCTGCGATGTAGTTGGTGGTCGAGTCTCTGGCGCAACCGCGGTCTGCGGGGGTCGGTGATCGTCCGGTGGCGTTCGGCCTATCAGGCGCGGTCGTGGAGAGTGACCTGGTAGCCGTCGGGGTCGGCGAAGGTGAATGTCCGACCGAAGGGGCCGTCGATCGGTGCGGAGACGATGGTGTGACCGTCGGCGACGAGAGCATCGTGAATGGCCTGGACGTCTGTGGCGTGGAGCCAGATCGCGGCACCGATGCCGGGCTGAGCGACGGATGCGAGATCGGTGCCGGGAACGACGTCGCGGAGTGCGAACGCGATCGGCTTCGTTTCGAAGACGACGGCGTGTGGAGGTCCGGCCGGCGAGCGGACGAGGCCGAGGTAGTGCTCGTAGAACGCCTGCGAAGCGGCGAGGTCGCGCGCTTGGAGTGAGATGAAGTCGGGGCCGGTGGCGGGCATGATGGTGCTCCTTTTCTTCGTGTCAGTCTTCTGACACGGGTCAATCTATGTCAGAATTCTGACATGAGTCAAGACGGTGTCGGCGTCGACCTGGAGACGTCACTGGGCTACCTGCTGAAAGAGGCGTCGAGCGTCCTCCGCGCAGCCATGGAGGAGGTGCTGCGGCCGCTCGGGATGAGCGTGACGCACTACTCCTGCCTCGAGCTGCTGGCGCAACGACCGGGCTTGTCGAACTCCGAGCTCGCGCGGGGCGCGTTCGTGACACGGCAGACGATGAACGTGCTGCTCCAGGCCCTGGAACGAGACGGTTACGTGACCAGGCCTGCGGAGGCGCCCGTCGGGAAGGTGCTGCCCACGCGGCTCACGCCTCGCGGCCGACGGAGCCTCGAGAAGGCGACCGTAGCGGTCCGGTCCGTCGAGGTCAGAATGCTGGCCGGCATGACCGAGACCGAGCAGTCAGACGCGTTCCGGATCCTGCGGAGCATGATCCATTCCCTGCGCGATGGCAACGACGGTGCATAGCTCGTTCCCCGGCGCGCGTCTCGCCGCGCCCGGATAGGAGTCCGGCCGAGCATGAAAATCCGTGCAGGCAACCTCGAAACAGGCAGACCCCGACTGCACCCTCTTCTGCGATGAGCCAGCAATGTCCCCAGCCGGCGTGCGGCGCCCGACTATGAAATCCGGACGATGTCGGTGATCAAGGGGGCGAGGCGGGGAGATGTTCGGATGGGCAGTCGATGGAGCACCGTGTTCCGGCGGTCGCGCAAGCGGCGAGTGCGATGCCCTGCGGGTGACCGTCGTGCAAACGCGCCGTCGGCGGATATGGCAGTTTGCTGATCTGCGCGATGCCCTGCGGGTAACCGTAGTGCAAACGCGCCGTCGGCGGATGCGGCAGTTTGCTGATCTGCGCGATGTCATGAGCGGTGGCGAAAGGCGGGCGGAACTGCGCTGCTCAGCGAGGGTTTTGGGGTGTCTTAGGTGCTGTTCTGGAGTAGCGCGGTGCTTGCGTGGACCTGCCCTCGCGTGCTCGGCCGGAGAGCTCGCCGATCGCTCGTGCCCGGATTGTTATCGCAAACAACAAATATCTTTGCGAAACCGTTGTGCGCCACGTCACAGTGCAATATGTTGCATCGAACAACATTCGCTCAAGGCTCGACCACCTGGTACCTAGCAGGTGGTGGTTCAACGAAAGGCTCGCCCTCATGCGTAAGGGGATCCTCGGCATCGCGGCCGTATCGGTTGCGCTTCTCACCTCGCTCACTGCCTGCGGGGACAACAACAAGGACGCAGGTGGTGGCGGGAGCGCCAAGATCGGCGTGATCCTGCCGGACAGCAAGACCTCCGCGCGGTGGGAGACGGCGGATCGCAAATATCTGCAAGCGGCATTCGACGCGGCGGGGATCAAGGCGGATATCCAGAACGCGCAGGGGGATAAGAACGCCTTCCAGACCATCGCGGATCAGATGATCACCAACGGGGCCACGGTGCTGATGATCACCAACCTCGACAGTGGGACCGGCAAGGCCGTGATCCAGAAGGCGAAGTCGCAGGGCGTGACCGTAATCGATTACGACAGACTGACTCTCGGCGGTGGGGCGCCGTTCTATGTGTCGTTCGACAATGTGAAGGTCGGCAAGCTGATGGGGGATGGGCTGGCCAAATGCCTCACCGACAAGAAGGCGGTCAACCCGGTCGTCGCCTATCTCAACGGCGGACCGACCGATAACAACGCGACGCTGTTCAAGAACGGCTACGACAGTGTGCTGAAGCCGAAGTTCGATGCGGGTGAATACGTGAAGGGCCCGGATCAGGCGGTGCCGGAGTGGGATAACACCACGGCGGGCACCATCTTCGAGCAGATGCTCACCGGCACACCGAATCTCGGCGGCGTGGTCGCGGCCAACGACGGCCTCGGCAATGCCGCGATCGCGGTGCTGAAGAAGCAGAAGCTGAACGGCCAGGTGCCGGTGACCGGCCAGGACGCCACCGTGCAGGGCCTGCAGAACGTGCTGGCGGGCGATCAGTGCATGACCGTCTACAAGGCCATCAAGCTGGAGGCCGATGCGGGCGCGAAGCTGGCGATCGCACTGGCCAAGGGGGAGAAGGGCGAGGCGAACAGCACCGTCGACGATCCGGAGGCGAAGGCGAAAGTGCCCGCGGTGCTGCTGGAACCGAAGGCGATCTACAAGGAGAACGTGAACGACGTGGTGGCCGACGGGTATGTCGCGAAGGCCGAGCTGTGCACCGGCGAATTCGCCAAGCTGTGCGCGGATAACGGGGTTCGCTGATAGCCCGGTCGTTCCCGCGGACCCGACGGTGCGCGGGAACGACCGACATTTTCATGGTCAACGGGGCGAGTGCCCTTCCGCGGTTGGTATGAGGGGATCGCGGAAGGGCCGCCCCACACGTCAGGAGCAGTACCTATGCCCGATACACCGGTCATCGAATTACGGGGGATCGAAAAGAGTTTCGGCCCCGTCCACGTCTTGCACGATGTCGCTTTCTCCGCGTACTCGGGTGAGGTGACGGCGCTGGTCGGCGATAACGGCGCTGGCAAGTCGACTCTCGTCAAATGCATCGGCGGCACCCATCCCATCGATGCGGGGGAGTTCCTGTTCGAGGGCAAGCCGGTGCATGTGCACAGCCCGCGGGACGCGGCCGATCTCGGCATCGAGATCGTCTATCAGGACCTCGCGCTGTGCGACAACCTCGACATCGTGCAGAACATGTTCCTCGGCCGCGAGAAGAAGCACGGCATCGTGCTCGACGAGTACGGCATGGAGGAGTTGGCCGGAAAGACTCTGGCTGGCCTATCTGTTCGCACCGTGAAATCGGTGCGCCAGCAGGTGTCGAGCCTGTCGGGCGGGCAGCGGCAGACGGTTGCGATCGCGAAAGCCGTGCTGTGGAACAGCAAGGTGGTAATCCTCGACGAACCGACCGCCGCGCTCGGCGTCGCACAGACCCAGCAGGTGCTCGAGCTGGTGCGCACGCTCGCCGACAAAGGTCTTGCGGTGGTGTTGATCTCGCACAATATGAATGACGTCTTCGCGGTATCCGATCGGGTCGCCGCGCTCTATCTCGGCCGAATGGCGGCCCAGGTGCGAACTTCCGACGTGACGCACGCACAGGTCGTCGAACTGATCACCGCTGGCCGCAGTGGAAGTCTCGGTCTCGGAAATGGAGTAAAGGCATGAGCGAGCGAACAATAGGCACAGCCGCGGTGGTTACGGATAAGTTCGAGGCCACGTCCTCGCCGGTGACCGAGCTGGTCAACTCCTATGTCGGGCGGGTGCGCAGCGGCAATATGGGTGCGCTGCCGTCGATTATCGCGCTGGCGGTGCTGACGGTGGTCTTCTGGATCGCGCGGCCGGTCTTCATGACGCAGGGCAATTTCGCGAACCTGTTCACCCAGGGCGCGGCCATCGCGGTGATCGCCATGGGGTTGATCTTCGTGCTGCTGCTCGGTGAGATCGATCTGTCGGCCGGATTCACCAGCGGTGTCTGTGCGGCGGTGCTCGCGGTATTGCTCACCGACAAGGGATGGCCCTGGTATGCCGCGGTTCTCGTCTCGCTACTGACCGGCGTCGTGATCGGGCTGACCATCGGGACGGTCGTGGTGAAGATCGGAATCCCGTCGTTCGTGGTGACGTTGGCGGCGTTCCTGGCATTGCAGGGCGTCGCGCTCAAGATCATGGACAATGGGCGCAATATCTCGATTCGCGATGACACGATCGTCGCGATCGCGAATAAGAATGTGCCGCCGCTGCTCGGCTGGCTCATGTACGCGGTGCTGCTGGCGGGATTCGCGGCGATCCAATACCGAAAACTGCGGGCGCGCACCAAACTCGGGCTGACCGGCGAGACGGCGCCGGTGATCGCGCTGCGGATCGCGGCGGTCGCCATTGTCGCGGGCGCGGCGGTGCTGGTCCTCAATGACGAGCGCAGCCGCAATCCGGCGATCAGCTCGCTCAAAGGTATGCCGATCGTGGTGCCGTTGATCGTGGCGCTGCTGCTGCTCTGGACGTTCGTGCTCAACCGGACCTCGTTCGGTAGACATATCTACGCCGTCGGCGGCAGTACCGAAGCGGCTCGGCGCGCGGGCATTCCGGTCGATCGGATCAAGATCAGCGCATTCGTGCTGTGTTCGACAATGGCCGCGGTGGGCGGCTTGATCGCGGCCTCGCGCGCCAACTCCGTCGACCCGAATACCGGCGGCAGCGATGTGTTGCTGACCGCTGTCGGAGCCGCGGTGATCGGCGGCACCAGTCTGTTCGGCGGACGCGGCCGGATGCTGGACGCGGTGCTCGGTGCGGCGGTGGTCGCGGTGATCAATAACGGGATGGGCCTGATGGGCTATAGCGCGGGCACCAAATTCGTTGTGACAGGATTCGTGCTGCTGTTGGCAGCCGGAGTGGACGCGCTGTCGCGCAAGCGTGCGTTGCCAGGAAGTTGATCAACGACCGGGAGGAGGTTCACCCAAATGAGAGCTGCACCTTCCCCGGACGAGATCCGGCGACAGAACCTTGCCGTGCTACTGCGCCATGTCCACCTGAGCGGTCCGGTATCGCGGGCGGTGCTCGCCGAGCGAATGGGGCTCAATCGCAGCACCATTCTGGCGTTGACGGCCGATCTCGCCGCGGCGGGTCTGGTGAGCGAGGAACTGCCTGGGCAGACGGGCAAGGCGGGGCGGCCATCGTTGGTGGTGCGCCCCGAATCGGAACGGGTCTACGGGTTGGCGTTGGATGTCGGCGCGGACCGGCTCGCGGTCGCGCGGGTCGGGCTGGGCGGGGTGATTCTCGCGCGGCGGGAGACGCCGCGTCGCAGTGGCACATTCGATCCGAATGACGTGATCACCGCGCTGGCCACCATCGCGGAGAACATGATCGGCGAGGCCGGACCCGAGACCGTCTGCGTCGGTGTGGGAGTCGCGTTCTGTGGCATGGTGCGCGAGGAGGACGGCGTCGTGCGATACGGGCCGAATATCGGCTGGGTCGATGTGGCGGTCGGCGCGCGGCTGTCCGAGCGACTCGGTCTGCGCGTGGCCGTTGGCAACAATGCCAATCTCGGCGCGCTTGCCGAGCGTGAACGCGGCGTCGGCGTCGGTGTCGCGGACATGATCTACCTGCACGGCGAGGTCGGCATCGGCGGCGGAATCATTATGGGCGGCAAGCTGCTCGGCGGTGAGGGCGGCTACGGCGGCGAGGTCGGGCATATGATCGTCAATCCGGGCGGGCGGGCCTGCACCTGTGGGTCGCACGGCTGTCTGGAGGCCGAGGCGGGTGAACTCGCATTGATCGCGGCCGCCGGACGCACGGATCTCACCGGTCGTGCTGCGATCGAGGCGATCGTGGAGGCCGCCGCCCGCGGGGATGCCACCGCGCGAGATGCGTTGCACCAGATCGGCGATTGGCTCGGCTATGGCGTCGCCAATCTGGTCAATATCTTCAACCCCACCATGGTCGTCTTCGGTGGTGTGCTGCGCGAGATCTACCTCGCCTCCGCGGCCCAGGTCCGCAGCAGGCTGGCGGTGAACGGGCTGCTCGCCGTTCGCGAGCGGGTGCGCCTGCGCACCTCGGCCCTCGCCGATGACGCTCCCCTCGTCGGTGCCGCCGAACTGGCCTTCGCCGATGTCCTGACCGACCCCTTGCAGACCCTGGTCCGCATCACCAGCGGCTGACCGACCAACGCGCCGATTCGGCCTATCGGTGACAGTGGTTCGGATCACTTGGCAGTATCAGGGAATGACCGACCACATCGCCGCGTTCCGTCGCGAGCGCGACGCCGTTTTGGACTTCTGTGCCCGGCTCACGCCAGCGGAATGGGTGGCGCCGAGCCGAGCCGCGGGCTGGCGGGTGCGCGATGTGATCGCGCATCTCGGGTCGGAGTGCCGCCTGAACTTCGGCCCGGATGTGGTCAAGGTCATGCGCTCGCGAAATATCGAGCGGCTCAACGACGATTTCGTCGCCCGACGCGCCGACTGGGAGATCGATCGGGTGGTCGGGGAATTGGCGACCTGGAGTTCGCGGATCGCCACCGCGGCCCGCGCGACCCAGCCGTGGCCGCTCGGATCGATCCGCCTCCCGATCGGCGAACTCGGTGCACACCCACTGCGTTTGCTGCCGTCGCTGCTGACCTTCGACTTCCACACGCACCTGCGCCACGACATCGCCCCTGCACTCGACAAAGACATCCCTGCCACCGACCCGGACCGTATGAGTTCGATACTGGAGTGGATGTTGGCTCTATTGGCCAACTTCGGGGCGAATGATCGGATCTGGTTCGACCGGCCGATCGGGTTGACGCTGACCGGACCCGGCGGCGGAACCTGGCGACTCGAACCGATCGGGCACGGACGGTTGCGTGCGGTGGCCGGTTCCGATACCAGGATGGCTGCGCAAATCACCAGTGCGGCAATCGATTTCCCTTCCTGGGGGACAACTCGAACGCCCTGGCGATCCCATGGTGTGGCCGTCACCGGTGACGCGGAACTCGCCGAACGCTTCCTCGACTCGATCGACTTGGTCTGAACTCGCCTCGCACCGGGGTATCGGGATCCCTTCGCTACCTGATCTTGTTCGAGCGACGCTTGTCGGTGCCAGAACGGTCGCTTGGGTGGTTTACCTGCGGGGATATCCGTGGCATGCTGTCGCGGTCCGAGCTCGGGGGTTGTGGTTCGAACTCATTGGGGGTGCTACGTGGAGAGACATCCGTCGGGGCTTTCGTATGCGCCGAGGACGGAGCCGCCGCTGTTGCCGTACCGGCCGGGTGGGCGTGTTGAACCCGAACATCCGCCGCGCGCGGCACCGTGCCGCACGCCGATCCCGCGGCATGATCAGACCGGCCGGTCCGGCCCGCGGGGGCTGCGGCGCGCGCTCAGCGGCGAGCATTGCACGCCGCCACCAGCTGTCGAAGTCGATTCGGCGGC
Organism: Nocardia sp. NPDC005998; assembly: GCF_040614395.1. Taxonomy (NCBI): domain Bacteria; kingdom Bacillati; phylum Actinomycetota; class Actinomycetes; order Mycobacteriales; family Nocardiaceae; genus Nocardia; species Nocardia sp. NPDC005998. Next base: position 109,297 of record NZ_JBEXUI010000013.1, read on the forward strand.
ACAGCAATTCGTCGAACGGGCGCTGCGGCTGGCGCTCGAGATCCTGGACCACCGACGGCCGGTCGCCCAGCTCACCAGCGTGGCCACGCCCGCGGTGGTCGCCGCCGTGCGAACCCTGGTCCGAGCCGACCTGGCACCCGGCCGCACCCTGGGCGCCGCGGTGCTGCACCGGGCGAGTCTGATGATGGTCGACGCCTCGACCGCCGAGGTCTTCGCCGCCTACGACCGCGGCCGCCGACACTTCGCCATTGCCGCTCGCATCGCCCACACCCGCTCGACCGGCTGGCGACTGACCGTGTTCCGAGTGCGGTGAATCCGAGAGCAGATTTCGGGCGTGCTGAGGTTCTCTGGTCGCAGGGTGCGGACCTCGGTCCGCACCAGACCTGGTCCAGGCCGGAAGGTCGATGCGCTGTACGATCGCCGATCGGCGTGGTCATCAACACTTCGTATTGCTGTCCGGACCGAGCGAACTCGCTCGACCGACTGGCGACTGAAGGCCTTCCGGATATGGTGAATTCGGTAGCAGGTGTAGGACCCTCAGGTTCGCTGGTCGGTGCGGTGCGGTGCGGTGCGGTGCGGTGCGGTGCGGTGCGGTGCAGTGTGTGGCGAGGTCGGCTGCCTGCGGTGAGTCCGCGGGCAGGCGCGGGGGTCGGTGCCGAACTACGCTGACTCGATGATCGGCACCCGATACAGCTATGACAAAGTGGCCGACCACTATGCCGAAGAACTCGGGGACGAGCTGCGGCATAAGCCGTTGGATCGGGGGCTGTTGGATGTCTTCGCGGAACTCGTGGGCGACGGGGTGGTCGCCGATATCGGTTGCGGTCCTGCACATATAGCCGCGCACCTTGCGGCGCGCGGTGTGCGGACGATCGGGATGGACCTCTCGCCTGCGATGTGCGCGGCGGCTCGCCGAACCACCTCGGTGCCGGTCTGTGCGGCCGATATGACCGCTCTGCCGGTGCGGGCGCAATCGCTGGCGGGATTGGTCTGTCTGTATGCGGTCATCCACCTGGACGAGCAGCAGCGCGCCGCGGCCTACGCGGAGTTCGCCCGGGTATTGCGCCTTGGTGGCCACGCGCTCATCGCATTTCACACCAGCGATGCGGATATTCCGGTCGGTGGCGCCAAGACACTCACCGACTGGTGGGGCCATGAGGTCGATCTCACCTTCCGCTACCTCGACCCGTCCGCGGAATCCGAGGCCCTGGCCGCGGCCGGTCTGATCCCGGCGGCACGCCTCGACCGTGCCTCGCATCCGGGCACCGAACATCCGAGTCGGCGCAGCTACCTGCTGGTCCAGCGGCATTGACGCTAAGGTCGAATCGCATTCAGGCGGAAAGGTGCGGACGTGCTGCGGGCATTGCTCTTCGATGTACAGGGGACGGCGACGGACTTCCATTCGACAGTCTGTGCGGAAGCGCGCCGCATCGGCGGCGAGCGCTACCGGGATATCGATTGGGCCGGTTTCGTCGACCATTGGCGTGCCGAGTACTTCGCCGCACTGCACAAGGCCGAGCCCGACCGGGACAACTGGGTCACTGTGCATTCGGTCTATGCCACGGCACTGGACGGCCTACTGGGTGATTACGACATCGACCTATCGCCCGAGCAACGCGCCGATCTCACCCTCGCCTGGCAGCGCCTCGAACCGTGGCCCGATGTAAATGCCGGATTGACCAGGCTTGCGAGCAAATTCACGATCGCGACACTGTCGAACGCGGATGTCGCGGCCGTGGTGAACATTTCGAAGCGGGCCGCGCTGCCCTGGGATGCGGTGTTCACCGCGGAGATGGCGGGCGCGTTCAAGCCCGACCCCACGGTATATCGCATGGCCGCACGGTTTCTGGGGCTGGAACCAGCCGAGATCATGATGGTCGCCAGCCACAAGTACGACATTCGGGCCGCGGGCGCACTGGGCTTCCGGACGGCCTTCGTCGCCCGACCGCTCGAGTTCGGCGCCGATGGCGATGTGGACGTCTCCTATGACGACGACTTCGACATCAACGCCAGTGACTTCCTCGATCTCGCCGACCAGCTCGGCTGCTGACCCGACCTACGCGGTTCGGGTGGCACGCAGCATGTGTAACGGAACGGTGGACGACGGTTGCGGGGGAGTGCCCAGGTACCCAGCGATAAGTTTTGGCGCGTCGTAGTCGTCGACCTGGTCGAATCCCGTCTCCCGCAGCAGATCTTCGATCTCCTCGGCGGTGAAGAAGCTGATCCACGGCTCACCGACGGCGGCCCACCGCTCGGCCCGCACCGCACGCTGCGCCGCATCCTCGGGCGTGGAAGCCGAAGCGGGATAGAGATAGTCGAATACCAACTGCGCCGGCGTCGCCTGGCCCGCGACGAAGCGCAGGGTGTCCAGGATCGCCTCCCGGGTCAGATACACGACGACGCCGAGCCAGATGAACACGGCCGGTCGATCGCGATCGAAGTTCGCGGCGGCCAATCCCGCTGCGAGCGTTTGGCTTTCGAAGTCGACCGGGGCGAAGGTCAGCGACGCCGGGATCTCGATGCCCGCCGTCTCGAGCCGCTGTCGCTTCCAAGCCTGGGTATCGGGATGGTCGACCTCGAATACCCGCACGTCGGGGTGGGGATTGCGATAGGCGAAGGTATCCAGCCCGGCCCCGAGGATCACCACCTGCCGGGTGCCCGCCGCCACGGCGTCGGCAATGGTCTGCTCGGCGAAGCGGGCGCGGGCGGCCAGGAACATTCGGCGTCGGCGGCGCATGTCGCCATCGGTGTCGCCCTCCACCATGCTCGCGGCATCGAGGGCGGACAGTTGGTCGGGGGTGACATCCGCGATGCGGATCGCCAGTGGATCGGTGAAGATTCGCGGCTCGCTTGCGATCTGGTGGTAGGCGCGAGCATAAGCGGTGGCGAGTGCGGTGCGACTGGGTTGACCGAGCTGCATAGGCAGAACCTACGTCTGTTCGGGGTGCCGCGCTATGAGCTATGTCTCGCTGATGGCGTGCTATGAGCTAGGTCTCAGTGATGCCGCGCTATGAGCTAGCGGATGCCGGTGCGGGTCAACAGATCGAGGATCTGTACCCCTTCCAGATCCGTTATGCGGACCGACCATGGCGAAGGCAGGGTAAGGGGCCGCTTATCGGATGCTGCTGCACCAGGCGGGCTATGTGCTTTGTTCCAGGTAGATCAGGATCGCACGCACGCGTTGGCTGTGTGCGGGGTCCTTGGCGAGGTGCAGCTTGGCGAAAATGGCATTGATATATTTCTCGACCGCGCTGGTGGACAGCGACAGTCGATCGGCGATGCCGGCATTGGTGAGGCCTTGGGCGAGTAGTTGGAGCACATCGAGTTCACGGGGAGTGAGGGAGGCCAGCGGGTCGGTGCGACGTTGTTGTGCGAATAGTTGGCGGACCACCTCGGGGTCGAATGCGGTACCGGCGCTTGCGATTCGGTCGATGTCGGCGAGGAATGCGTCGACATTGGCGACCCGGTCTTTGAGGAGATAGCCGACTCCGCCGATTCCGGAGGTGAGAAGCTCGATCGCGTTGTGTTGCTCGACGTATTGCGACAGTACGAGCACGCCGAGATCGGGGAACCGGGACTTCAGCTCGCGTGCCGCGTCGATTCCCTCGGTGGTATGCGTTGGCGGCATGCGGACATCGACGATGACGAGATCGGGTGTGGTGCGGTCGGTTTCGTGGACGAGCTCGATCGCTGTACCGACGGCGACGACGTCATGGCCCTCGTCAGTGAGCAGCCGAACCAGACCCTCGCGCAGCAGAGCCGAATCCTCGGCGATCACGATGCGCACGGCAGCTCCGCAGTTACGATGGTCGGTCCGCCGGCGGGGCTGTGCACCGTTAGCACGCCGTCGAGGGCGGCCACCCGGCGCCGCAGCCCGGTCAGGCCGCCGCCCTCGGGGTTGGCCCCGCCGATCCCGTCGTCTCGGACCGTGGCGACAAGCCGATCCGCCGGGTGCATCACCGTCACGGAGATGTCCTTTGCTCCAGAGTGTTTGGCAGCGTTCGTCACAGCCTCGGCGACCACGAAGTATGTCGCCGCCGCGACTGCCGTCGGCGGTTCGCGATCGATGTGCAACTCGAGCCGCAGCGGCATGGTGGTGTGCATCGACAGACCCCGCAGGGTCGCCTCGAGGCCGCGCTCGTCGAGGATCGAGGGATAGATCTGCCACGCCACCTCACGGAGGTCGGCCATCAATTTGGTCGCCTCCTCGACGGCACGATCGATTTCGTCGGCGAGTGCGGTCATGTTCTGGCGCTGCATGATTCGGCGCACGCGGCCCAGTTGTAGTGCGAGACCGACGGTTCGCTGTTGAACCCCGTCGTGGAGGCTGCGTTCGATTCGGCGCCGCTCGTCATCGACGGCACGGACCACGTCGGCGCGGGTGCGTTCGAGTTCCCGCAGCCGCAATTGGGTGCCGTCATCTCCCAGATACCGCTTTGCCGTGGCGATGTCACCCTGGCCGAGTGCGACGGCGAACTGGCGGCACAGGTATATCCCGATAGCGCCGACGGCCAAGGACACCACACTGGTCATCAGCGGAATCCGGTGCACCAGTGTGAGTTCCAGCGCCCACCCGAAGTAACCCAGCGCGGCCACGCTCGCGGCAATCAGCACGACACCGCCCACGACGGCATAGAGCGCGCGCAGCAGCACATAACCGGTGGGGTCGCGGTCGGGTAGCTCGCACTCGGCGGGCGCATGGAACCAGCGCACGAGTCGACGCCGCTCCCGGCGGACGTGGCCGCGCAGGCCGAGCGTATTCCCGCATACGAGCATTGCCAGCCCGGACACCGCTGTGAAGAATCCGACCACCGCGCCGACCAGTGGATAGTATGCCCGCCGCAGCAGCGAGAATTCATCGACCACGGTCACGATCCCAGACTAGACCGGCCACGCACGCGACGAACCAGCCAGAACAGCACCGCCACACCTGCCGCAGCCCCAACTACCAGTTGGTACCGTGAGGCGTAGTCGCGGACCAGTTCCCAGTTCTCGCCGAGGTGATATCCGGCCAGCACGAACAGGGTGTTCCAGATCGCGCTGCCCACGGCGGTGAGTGCGATGAACTGGCCGATCGGCATCCGCTCGACACCGGCTGGGGCCGAGACCAGACACCGCACCACCGGTACCATCCGACCGAACAAGACCGCCTTGCGGCCGTGCCGGGCGAACCACTGCTCGCTGCGCTCGAGGTCTTCGGTTCGGATCAGCGGTAACCTGGCCACGACGGCGTACAGACGCTCTCTCCCTACCAGCAGGCCGAGCAGGTACAGCACCATGGCACCGGCCACTGAACCTATGGTGGTCCACACCAGCGCGCCGACCAACGACATCTCTCCCCGCGCGGCCGCGAAACCGGCCAGCGGAAGGATAATTTCGCTCGGAATGGCCGGAAACACGCTGTCGGCCGCGTTGGCCACCGCAGCCCCCGGTCCCCCGAGAGTGTGCATGATCGCCGTAGCCCACCCGGCCACGCCGCCGGACTCGGCGGCGTAAATGGTTATCGCGTTGCTCATGACCACCACGTTAGGAATCGAATACGCGCAGATCAGTACGGATTTCCGGACAGCGAGGTGTGGATTTCCGCACCTACCGCAGACAGAACACCGCCGCTGCGGCCGCAGCGAACTTCACGAAACTGTCACCCGACGCCGATGCCAACATCATGGTCATGACCCGGTTATCCGGCCCAACGAATACATAGGTGAGATAGCCCAGCAACTCACCCCCGTGTCCCCACAGCTGTACCCCGCACGGCAAGTCGAAGCGCTGCAGGCCCAGGCCGTAGTGGAAGGCCAGTCCCATCGGAACTGTCTGTTTCATCCGCTCGAGCATCGTCGCCGACAGCAGGCGACCGCTCATGAGCGCGTCGAAGAATGTGCTCAAATCCCTTGTCGTGGAGATCATCTCGCCCGCGGCCCAATCCAGCGAAGGATTCTGCTCGGTGACATCGACGGTGGCACCCGAACCGGAGCTGCCTCGCGCCGCTACGGCAGGTGCGCTGATCGTCGGGTCGTCACCGGGAAAGGAGGTATCGCGCAGGCCCAACGGGTCGAGGATGCGTTGACGGACAGCATCCGCATACGGCATTCCCGTGACCTTCTCGACCAGCGCACCGAGCACGATGTAGTTGGTGTTCGAGTAGCGGAAGTCGGTGCCAGGCGGGAAATACGGGGGATGAGCGAACGCGCCGGCCAGTAATTCTGCCGGAGCGTAATGCCGGAAGCGAGCCTCGCCGCGCCACCGGTTGGTCGACATGCCAGGTCCTTTCATGTAGTCGTACAGACCGCTGGTGTGGTTCAGTAACTGACCTACCGTGATGGATTCGCCGCCGGAGACGAGGTCGGGCAGTACGCGATCGATAGGGGCGTCCAGGGCGAGAATTTTCTCGTCGACCAGTTGCAGTACGACCGTCGCCACGAACGTCTTCGTCACGCTCCCGATCCGGAAATGCGACCGCGGAGTTACGGCCTCGCCCGCATGCCAGGTCTGGGTCCGGTGTTCGTCCGATATCTGCAGCATCGCGGCCGTCACCGGCCCATCGGCACTTCGATCCACGACGAAACCGATCACTTCTCCCCGGCAGGTGACCAGCAGCAGGACTACTCCTACCGGCAGGCCCAGTATCACCGACAACACAACCACCAACACACGCCGAAGCACTCGCATCGGCCGAAACTACGGCCGGGGCCGAACCCCGAACCATCCCAAACCCCCCACATCCCCTGTGGGAAACCGCATTCCACGAACCCGCGCACCTCGGCCGCGAGTTCGAGCGAACACCTCAGGCGGTGTTCCGCGACCGTGCCGTTGGGCCGGTCGAGATCATGCGGCGCGGCTGGGTCCGCTCGACCGAAGGTGGCCGCCGAATAGATACCCGGCTAGAGCGGAAGCGCGCGAAATCCTTCCTGGACCGACGAGGCTGTGGGATGCGGTGCGCCACTAGCTCTGGGCGAACCTCATCCCACCTTAGGTCTCAGTGATGATCAGCGAGGTGGCGATGGGGGCCAGCACCTCGACCAGTTGGGTGATCGGCGGGCGCGGATCCGCGAGAATCCATTCGTACGCGACACCGTTGATCGCGCCGATGAGTGCGCTTGCCGCCCAGGTGATTCCGCCGCGGACGCGGATATCCGGACCCGCGATCGTAATGAGCAGGGCCTCGATGGCCGCCGCCCAGGCATGGCGGCGCTCGCGACGATGGTGTTCCATGCGTTCGCTGACACCGACCACCTCGACGAAGGCGACCTTGGCCCGGTACGGGTCGGAGCTGATGGAACCGATGAACGCGGTCAACACCGCGGTCAGCCCATCCGCGATATCCGTGCCCGGCCCCAGTGCCGCGACGGCTTGTCCGACGACGGCCGCGGACTGGTCCTGGATGTAGTCGTAGGACGCGATGAGGACGTCCTCCCTGGTCTGGAACTCCTCGTAGAACTGTCGCTTGGACAGTCCGGCCGCGGTGCACACATCGGCCAGCGAGCAGTTCGCATAGCCGCGCTCGGCGAAGGTCCGGATGGCGGCGTCCAGGAACCGCTGCCGTCGCTCGGCCTTCCGCTCACTCACTGCGCGGCCGCCGTACTGCCTGTCCACGATGGTCACCGCACCACGGTAGCCGAGCGGATGTTCGGCCTGCCCGGCCCGATGTGCCGACGCTATTGCGGATTCGACGGGTGTGCGGTCAGCCCATGGTGACGGCTCCGCCCAGCGCGTCCTGCGCGCTGTAGAAGAGCAAGAAGATGTAGTACAGAACCGTCGAGACCGGTTCATTCCGACCTTGCATATTCCTCGGTGCTTCCCTGCAAGCTGTCCGGCACCAACTGTCCGGTTCGGCATTGATCGAAAAAGCTACGGCATATGACGCCGCTCGGCACGGCGAGTCGTGAAATCGCCGGACTTTTCGGCCCATGATCGGGGCCGCAGCGGACAGCTTGTTGCGACCTGCATCACGTCTGTGCGATAGTCCCACCTATGTGAGACGGGGCGGTCTCACAGTAGCGAAGGGGCTGAAAGTTGATCAATCCGCTGGCGGGTCGCGCCCGCCGAATCATGTTCTCGGCCGGGATCACGGCCATCGCACTGTTTGCGACGACCGCGGTGACGGTTGCCGAACCAGCGGAAGACCCGGTCGCGGTGCAACCCGCGGCACCGGTTCCGCTGCCGCCCGAATTCGATCCGGGCTTCTATCAGCCGCCCGCGGAGCTGGTGGCGAGCAAGGCGCCGGGCGAGATCATCGCGGCGCGGCAGGCGAATCTCGCCAATTTCGGGCTGATTCCGGTGAATGTCGATGCCTGGCAGGTCTCCTACCGCTCGAATAACAGTCGGGACGAGCCGATCGCGGCCGTCGCGACGGTGGCGAAGCCGCGCGGCTCGGCCCCGGACAAGCTCGTTTCGATGCAGATCGCCGAGGACTCGCTGGCCGGGTACTGTGCGCCTTCCTATGCGCTGCAACAGTTTTCGGCCAGCCCATTCGTCGGGCAGATTGTCGCGCCCGCGGAGTGGGTCATTGCCCAGGGTGCGGTGCAACAGGGCTGGGCGATCGTCATACCCGATCATGAGGGACCGAATAACGCCTATGCGGCCGGACCGCTGGCCGGGCGGATCACCCTCGACGGCATCCGCGCCGCGCGCAACCTCGAGCAGATGCGCCTCGCGCCGGATACCCGCATCGGTATCTACGGGTACTCCGGAGGTGCCATTGCCACCGGTCATGCGGCCGAACTGAAGCAGAGCTACGCACCCGAACTCAATATCGTCGGCGCGGCCGAGGGCGGTGTGCCCGCGGATCTGGGCGTGACGCTGAATGCCGCCAACAATCAGCTCACCTCCGGCCTGATCCTGGCCGCCGTCAACGGACTCACCCGCGAGTATCCGGACTTCGCTCGATTCATCGACGCGAATATCGATCTGCTCGGCCGGGCGCTGTCGACCATCCAGGGCGGGCTGTGCGTGCAGTATGTGACTCCGCTACTGCCATTCCTGAACCTCAAGGGCATGATTCGGGTACCGGGCGATCCGATTCAGCACCCGGCGGTCGTCGATGTGCTCGACAAGACCCGAATGGGTAAATCGGTGCCCGATATGCCGATGTACATCTGGCAGGGCAATCCGGATGAGATCATTCCGGTCGGCCAGGTCAATGCCCTGGTCGACACCTACTGTCAAAACCCTTCCGCGAGTGTGCAATACATCCGCGAACACTTCGCCGAGCATGCGGTCACCGAGGTCTCGGGCACCGCACCCGCCATGCTCTGGCTGCGCGATCGGCTCAATGGTGTTCCAGCGCAACAGGGTTGCAGCACCACCGAGGTCGGCTGGCTGGCCTTGGACCCCAATGGCCTGGAGTTGTTGAAGTCGACCTTCGGCGAGACGTTCGCCTCGTTCTTCGGTAAGCCGATCGGCGTCAAGTGAGCTGCCTCCGGTCCGGATCGGGCGATCCGGACCGGAGGTGAACTAGATCTGGCCGGTGGTGTCCGATGGGGCCGCGAAGACGTCCTATGGCACGAGCTTTCCGTTGCACCACAGCACATTGCAGCTGGTCGCGGTGGGTATCGCCCCAACGTCCTTCGCCATCAGCGATCGGCGACGGTGAACATCTCTTCGGCACGACGAGTGTCCATGTACTCGCGCACGCGGTGGATCAGGCCATCGTGCAGTTCGAAGATGAAGCAGTAGTCGTTGTCGTAGTGATTGCCGTTCATCAGCGTCGCCCGCATCCGCTCTTCGACGACGACCGTCGTGCCCTCGGCGGTGATGGCCGTGAATTCGACGCTGCGGTCGGCCACGAATACGGTCGGAAACTCGGTGGCGAGGAAGCGCACGATGCGATCCCTGCCGACGAGATGGTGGGTGCCGTCGAGGGCGCGGGCGGTGGCGTTGTGCGGTGGTGCGAGCCATTCGGCGTCCGGGGTGAAAACCTCGGCAATGCGGGCCGGATCCTGCGTCGCGAATGCGCGCCAGGCTCGGATGACCAGATCTTTGCTCGTCGGTGCGTCCATGCGGCCAATCCTGGGTGGGCCGCGGTTGCCGATCGCGCCATATCTGGACGGATCTGTGTCCGGATATGGCTGGTCGCTGTCGGTGGCGGCGCGCAGACTCGGGTAATGGGATCGTTCGCGGGCGTCATCACGACCGGCATCTATTGTCTGCCGCCCTGCCCCGGACGTCCGCGATCGGAGAATGTTGTCACGTTCACCTCCGCGGCGGGGGCCGAGGCGGCGGGCTTTCGAGCCTGCCATCGCTGCCGCCCGTATCGGGGTGATCGACGGATTGCGCACGGGTCCGAATTGGTCTGCCGCGCAGTAGATCTCATCGCCGACGGAGCGCTGGACGATGGCAATGAGGTCGAACTCGCCGCGCGGCTGGCGGTCTCGGAACGTCAGCTGCGCCGAATGTTCCATGAGCAGGTCGGTGCGACACCGGATCAGCTGGCCCGTTCGCGGCGTGCGCATTTCGCGCGGCGGTTATTGGACGATACCGATCTGTCGGTCACTGATATCGCCTTCGCCGCCGGATTCGGAAGTCTGCGCCAGTTCAACCGCGTGATGGTCACGACCTTTCGGGCAACCCCCGTCGAGTTGCGCAAGCGGCGGCGACGCGCGGATCGTCTTATCGCGGACGGCGGACTCGCACTTCGAGTCCCGTTGATCGAGGGCACGGATATCGGTCAGCGGTTGGCCCAGCTGGCCCGCGGTGCAATCGGCGGCATCGAGAGCGCCACGGCCACCCACTATCGGCGAACGGTCACGCTGGACGGTGATCCGGGCGTAATCGAAATCAGTTCGGCCACAACGGATACCGCCCGGCTCATCGCGCACCTACCGCGTATCGAAGGGCTGATACACCTGGTGACCCAGGTGCAGCGGCTGCTCGCGGGCGATCCGTGGGACCCGTTCGAAGCGGCTGTGCGCGACCTCATGGCGGACCGACCCGATGTGCTGCACGATCTCGTCACCACCTACGGCACGCCGGTCGCCGGGCTCGGTCAGTTCGGTCTGGCCCATCTGTTCCCTACGCAGACTGCCTTGGCCGCTGCCGATCTGAGTGCCATCTGTTTCGATGCCTTTGGCGCACAACCGATCCGGTAAACGTCCAGCGCTTACGCAGCCCGGTCTCGTGCCGCCAGGCGGCCACATCGCCGACCGCCCACACCCCATCGACCGAGGTGCGGCCCACCTCGTCGGCGAGCACGCCGCCACCGCCCGCGCGCTCGGCGAACCCGATACCGGAATCGGCGAGCCTTTCGACCGCCCGGCCAGCTCCCGATGCAATCCCTCGCCGACATGCCGCTCAGCTTCGCAGCGCGGCACAAATGCCACCGCCGCGTCCAGCGGGCGGTCGAAGGTAGTCGAATGGTGGTCGCCCAGGCCGTATTGACGGCCCTATGACTACGCTCGGCGAGGAGTCGGAGGGGGTGGGGGCTAGCCGGTTGAATCGTTCTGGCATGGGATCGGTCGTATCGTTGAAGGATCGAGCGCATTCAGGATGAGTGCGGCGGTGGTGGGGGAGAAGACTGTGCCGTTGTGTCCGGCTTTACTACTGGGACAGATGTTTTGGAGGACGTAGTTGTCGACGCCGGGTTCTGGAATTGTGGCCAGGTTTGGACCGAAGGCTGCGATCGGATCGAAACGGCTGCTGATCGTTGTGTAGGCGACACCGGGGACGGTGATCGGTCCGGAGTTCAGCTCGTTCAGGAAGGCAGACCCGGCGAGTAGGTCCTTCACGGCGGGCGGTACCGGGAGTTCGTCGCGCACGCCTGCGGCATTCAGCAGGGTTGCGCCGAGGTCGCCGAGCGCACCGCGCGTGGGCGAGGAGATGGTGGTCACCGAGCGGACGCCGCGGGCCAGCTCCGGATGGGTCTTCACCAGGTACTGCGCCATGATGCCGCCCTCGGAGTGACCGATCAGGTCGACCTTCGCGACGCCGAGCCGGGTGGTCAGTGCGGTGAGCTTCTGCTCGATCTCGACCGCCGAATCGGCGAGTGGACCATTGCCACCGCCCTGCATGGCATTGCTGCCGCCGTAGGAGAACGAGTAGACACACAGCCCCGCATTGGCCAAGGCCGGTCCGAGATAGCCCCAGGCCCGGTACTCGTCGCCCGCGAAGCCATGGAGCAGGACAACGGGAACCGCGCCGGGCACGATGGAGGTGCAGTCGTATCGATTGACTCCCGGCGGTGTCGGTGCTTCGACCTTGCCCTCCTGGGCCCATCGGGTCTCCGCATCCTGCACCTGCTGCCAGGTGGCCGTCGGATATGGCCCCGGCTCGGCGGCGGCTACCGATGTCCCCGCAGTACATAGGGCGAAAGCAGTGAGGCCGAGAGCGATTCGGCGCAGTCTCATGCGTGTGGTCCTTCGAGCCGAATGGCGGTGGTCAGGCGGATATCGGCGACCGATCGACCGGTCAGCAGGTGGTAGGCGGTGGTGGGTAGCACCCAGTCTTCCGCTGTCTCGTCCCAGGATTCGGCGGCGCGGCGGGGGATGGGGATCGCCGCCTCGGCCGTCTCGCCGGGCTCGGCTTCGACGACCGCGAAGGCGGCCAATCGCCGGTCCGGCTGGGAGGCATCGGCGATATAGGTCTGGATCGTCTCGCGGCCGAGGCGATCACCGGTATTGCGGACCCGAACGGCCAGCGTGCCGATAATATTGCCGGTCGCGGGGGTGAAGGCGGCTGCCTCGTATTCCCAGGTGGTGTAGCCGAGCCCGTGTCCGAACCAGAACCGTGGTGCGATCGAAAGTCGTTGCCAGGCACGGTATCCGATGTAGATGTCCTCCTCGTAGGCGAGGACACCGTCGGTGGGCGTGACATTCAGCACCGGCGAATCATCCTGGTAGGCGGGCCAAGTGGTGGGCAGCCGCCCGCTGGGTTCGGCCCGGCCCACCAGTACGTCGGCGAGTGCGGCACCGCCCTCCTGTCCCGGAAACCAGGTGAGCAGAATCGCCGCGGCATCCTGGGCCCACGGCATCTGCACGGGGGAGCCGGTATTGACCACCACCACGGTGCGTGGGTTGGCCGCGATGACGCGTGTGACGAGCTCATCCTGTCGGCCGGGTAGCGAAAGTGATGTGCGGTCGAAGCTTTCGCTTTCGACCTCCGGGGTGGTCGCGACGACCACCACGGCAATCTCGGCAGCCGCCGCCGCGGCGACCGCCTCCTCGATGAGCGCATCCGGATCGATATTCGGTTCCTGATGGCCCAGCGCGAACTTCTCGAAGGCAATGGGCAGCTCGGGCAGTGTCGTCACCGTGTGTCGCAGACTCAGCGAAACCGGCTGTGCCGCGGCGAGTTCGACCTCGATCAGCACTTCGGGCGGGGCGAGGAATGCGGCCACCGGATCACCGTTGGGGACGATGGCCTCATCGAAATAGGTCTTATCGCCGACCGTGAGCCGGAACGGTCCGATGCCAGCAATTGCCAAAGTATGGGTTCCGCCGACCCGCGGTGTGAAGGTGCCGGTGACAACGACACTGTGGAGTTCACCGACCGCGATCCCGTCCGGGAATTCGCCGATCCATTCGACGTTGCCCTCCGGCAGCGGATGCTCGCCGAGCGGGTTTCCATCGGCGCCGAACAGCCGGACTCGCAGGTCGAAACCCGCCTTGGCGGGGGGAATCTTGACCCGGGGATCCGCACCGACGGCATAGCTCACTTCGGTCTGCTCGTCGAGCAATGCCCGCAATCCCGCGAGCGGGGAGACCGTGTGCGGCGGGAAAACCTGGGCGCTGCCTCCGCCGAGCGCCCTGGCCTGGTCGGCCGCCTGGCCGATCACCGCGATGCGCCGGACCTGCCCGAGCGGCAGTGCATCGTTCTCGTTGCGCAGCAGCACGATCGAGCGTTGGGCGATCTCGTGCGCGAGTGCTTCGCCATTGACCGGAGCGGGAAGCGCGTCTTCGGCTACTGCCGGCGGCGCGTCGGCCAACACCCCGACCCGGGCGGCCAGTCGAAGCATATGCCGTGCCATCTGCTCGACCGTCACCTCCGGAACCCGACCTGCGCGCACGGCTTCGGCCAGTGCCGAGCCGAAGACGCTCCGCGGCCCGGGCATCGCGATATCGAGCCCACCGCTGGCCGCGCCGCCGGTATCGCGCGCCGCCGTCCAATCCGAGACGATGGCACCGTCGAATCCCCAACGCGCACGCAGGATGTCGATCTGCAGCGCGCTGTGCTCGGTCATCGTGGTGCCATTGACGCTGTTGTACGCCGCCATCAACGCCCACGGCCCGGCCTGTTCGACCACGGCCGCGAACGGTGCGAGATACAGCTCGTGCAATGCGCGCTGCGATACCCGCACGTCGACGGTGAATCGGTCGGTCTCGGAGTCATTGGCCACGAAATGCTTCGGCGTCGCCGCGACGCCGCCGTCCTGCACTCCGGCGACATAGGCCGCGCCGATCGCCCCGGTCAGTAGCGGATCCTCCGAATAGCACTCGAAGTGCCTGCCGCCCAGCGGGCTTCGGTGCAGGTTGAGTGTCGGTGCGAGCAGCATGTGTACGCCCTTGCGCCGCGCCTCCTGTGCGAGCAACTGCCCGGCCCGCCGCGCCAGGGCGGGATCCCAGGTGGCGGCCAGCGCCGTCGGGCTCGGCAGGGCGATCGAGGGATCCTCCGGACTCCAGTGCACGCCGCGCACACCGATCGGACCATCGGACATCACCAGCGAGCCGAGTCCGATTTCGGGAATCGCGGGCAGGGTCCACATGTCCTGTCCGGCGAGCAGGCGGCAACGGGCATCGAGATCCAGTGCGGCCAACGCCTTTTCGACCGCTGCCTCGCGGTCGGCCTGATGATTCGCCATGGTTGCGACTCCCTTGTCGGTCGGACGCGTGGGCCTCCACCTCGAAGTATGGTCGAAACACCTAATAGTTGGTAGGTAATGTTATCGATACGTTATCAATCGTCCGCGTCGGTGATCGGCCGGATCAGTCGCAGAAATTTGCGCAGCAGGGCGGGCATATCGACCTCATCCGGAGACAGCAGCCACTGCTGCTGCAATCCGTCGAGGACCGCTATCAGCAGCGTCGCGGCATCCCGATGGGAGACGCCGCGCGGTGGCTCGCCGCCGAGGTCGCGCTCCAGCATGGCGGTCAGCATCGTCCGGGCCTGTGCGTATCGATCGACGAAGTAATCGCGTGCCGGATGGTCCTGGGTGACGCTCTCGGCCGCGAGCACGGTGAACGACTGCACGATGCCCGGGCGCTCGGCATTGCGTTCCACCAGCTCGGCAAGGAAGTCGAGGGTTGTGGCACTGCCCTGGGCGGTGGCCAGCAAGACGTCGAGGTCGTTCTGATCGCGCAGTGCGAGCACATTCGCCAGCAGGGTCTGCTTATTGGGGAAGTAGTGCAGCACGCCCTGCTGGCTGAGTCCGACCCGTTCCGCGACGATCGCGATGGTCGCGCCCTGGTAGCCGCGTTTGGCGAAGACCTCGAGAGCCGCCTCCAGGATGGCCCGGCGCCGATCCTCGTGCCCGGCCCGGCTCGGCGGGCGTCCTTCGGCCCGCTTCATGCGGCGTGTTCTTCTGCTGCGTCCATTGTTCGCAGGTTAGCGAACCGCCAGTGGCGGCGGTGGTGCGTCGCGGTCCGACTCGCTCGATCGGCCGTGACGGCGTGCCCTGATGGCGCCCGCCGGGCGCGGTGTCGCGCCCGGCGCCGTTGTGTCACCGCAGTGCGGCGATCACCTCTCGTGCGATGTTCTGCTCACCCAAGGTGTTGGGGTGCAAGGGGACAAAGGACGGGGTCGACAGCGACGGGATCAGCCCGTTGATCCACTGCTGGTCGGGTGCGGCGCACATATCGTGTCCGATGCTGGAGGTGGCGGTATCGACGAAGATCGCGCCGTGCGCGGCGGAGACATCGCGCAGCAGTGCGTTGAGGTTGACCAGCACGCCCTGCAGGTAGTCGGCATCGCGCGGCCAGGCGGGCTGCTGCTCCGGGCATGCGCCAGCGCGCGAGGCGGTCGGGTATCCGACGATCACGATGGTGGCTTTCGGTGCGTGCGAGTGGATTTCGTCGATCGCGGTGCCGTATACCGGCGCCAGGGCTGCGGTACGTTCTGCGAAGATGTCGACGCCGCCCGCGGTGAAGGCGTCCGCACATGATGTGCCATTGGGCTCCGGCAGCGGATTGCCGCACCGCAGCGCCTGCTTGGCAAGGCCGATGTCATTGCCGCCCATGGTCATGGTGACCAAGGTGGTGTCGGGGGTGAGCGCATCGAACTGCGGCGCCGCGGTTCCGGAGACAACGCCGCGTTGTGAACTCGTGAGGTCGTCCAAGGTGGCTCCGCCGCAGGTGACGTCCTTGAAGGTCTCGACACCGAGCTGCTTCGCGACCAGTGCCGGATAGTTGACCGCGGAACGCGAACACGTGGTGAGTTCGGCCTGCGGAAACACCCCGGCGCCCGCGGCGAAGGAATCTCCCAACGCGACATAGTGGATGCCCGCCGTCGGTTCGGCAATGGCTTGCCCGGTGGTTGCGGCGCTCGCCGAGAGCACCATCGCCGATGCGATGACCGCTGGTCTCGCCTTTCCTAGGTGCTTCCAGCTGCCAAAAACTTGCATTGTGTCTCCTTGTGAAGCCATGACCGGACGAATTCAGGCGCATAACTCGCTATGGTGCTCGAACCTGTCGATACATCCGACCTATGCGGTCAGAGTCTAGCCACTATCCGGTAATTGCGAATAACTTTCACGTTCGCATCGTGGGGTTTTCTCGTACCGCCGACCCGGTTGCGCCGCAGCCTCGAGGAATGTTGGGGGATAGGGCATTTCGGCACGCCGGAGGTCAACGCGCACTGTTCCGGATTCATGCGATCGGATGGGGTACTGTTGCGTTCCTCACTAATTGCCCGCTACCTGCGGAAAGCTCGATGACGCCGATCGATCGGGTTGACAGCGCCCGCTCGAACTGGCTACCGTCGCCATTGTTAGCGCTGAGTCATCGCCCGCCTCGGCATTCATGGTTGGACGGCCGTCCATGTGGCCGCACCATATGTTCTACTGCGGGGAGGCTGTCGTTATTGCCGCACATTCGTCGCATTCGCGGAGAAACTCGGCGTGCCTTTGTTCACGTCCCGTCAATAAACTCTCGCGCCTTTTTCTAGACCGCCAAGATTCCACCCGTTCATATCGACGTTAGGCGCCAGGTTGTCCGTCTCGATCTCACCCGCCAAGTCGGTGGACGATCTCCCCGGCCCCACCCGGTGGCCGTTGCTGGGAAATCTCCCGCAGATGCGACCCTCGCTGCTGCACCGTCAGTTCGACCAGTGGTGCGATGAGTTCGGCCCGCTCTACCAGCTCCAGATGCCGGGGCGGCGCATTGTCGTCGTCAGCGATCCCGACCTGAATCGCGAGATCTTCCGGGACCGCCCCGGTGGGTTCCGGCGGCAGTCGGCGATCGAATCGGTCATGGACGAGATGGGCTCCAACGGACTGTTCTCCCTGGAGGGTGCGGCGTGGCGACTGCGCCGCAAGCTGGCGATGCCCGCCTTCAATGCCGCCCACCTGCGCAGCTTCCATCCGACCCTGGAGACGATCACCGGCCGCCTGCAGCAGCGCTGGGAACGCCGCTCGCCCACGGACATTCGCGGCGACCTGACCCGCTACACGGTGGATGTCACCGCCAAACTGACCTTCGACTACGACATCAACACCATCGAACAGTCCGGCGATATCATCCAGCGGCATCTGGAGCTGATCTTCCCGCTCATCAACCGGCGGATCAACAGCCCCATCCCGTACTGGCGCTACGTCAAGCTCCCCGACGACCGGGCGCTGCAGCGCGCACTCGCCGCGCTGCGCACCGACCTGACCGGCGTCATCGGCCGGGCGCGCGCGAATCTGCCGGATAAGCCGACGAATTTCATCGAGGCATTCCTGCTGGCGCAGGACGGCAGCACCGCCTTCACCGATGACCAGCTGTTCGCCGAGGCGCTCACCATCCTCATAGCCGGTCAGGACACCACCAGTAATGCGATGGCCTGGCTGCTCTACCACTTGGCGGGCAATCCCGCTGTGCAGGAACGCATTCGGGAGGAAGTCGCCGAGATACCCGCCGCCCTGGACCGGCAGCCGTATCTGGAAGCCGTTGTCGCCGAATCGATGCGGCTGCGCCCGACCACACCCATTGTCGGGCTGGAGGCCATCGAGGACACCACCATCGACGGCGTGCGCATTCCGGCGGGCACCTGGGTGATCGTCAATGTGCAGCATGCGAGTGTGCAGGAGCAGAACTTCGCGGAGCCGCTGCGCTTCGATCCGGACCGCTGGCTGAACACCGGCCACGGCACGCATCGGCCCGAGGTCTCCACGCCATTCGGATCGGGTCCGCGCTTCTGTCCGGGGCGTGGGTTGGCGATGTTGGAGATCAAGAGCGTCACCGCCATGGTCTGCCGCAACTTCGATGTGCGCCTGCCCGCAGGTGCGCAGCCGCCGAAGGATCGCTTCCACTTCGCCGTCATACCCATCGATCTCGATCTCGACCTGACCCGGCGCGCCGCCGCCGTGTCCTGACTGCTGAGGAACTAGATGTCGTTGCATCGACTGACCGCGACCGACGGTGTCTGGCTGTCGCTCGAATCGCCCGATATGCCGATGCATATCGCCTTCCTGCTGGAGTTCAGCGCGCCCGAGGGCGGTGCGGCGCAATTCCTGCGGCAGTGGCGGGCCGGACTGGACGCACCGGCGAGCCTGCCGCAACCGTGGAACTTCGTACCGTTGAAGTTTCCGCCGCCCGGTGTCGCGGCGCTGGTGCGCGAGGTCGACGATATCGACCTCACCGAGCACATCCGGGAATGGACGCTGCCGGAGCCGGGCAGCCAGGATCAGTTGACCGAGCTCGTTTCGACGATCCATCGCAAGCAGCTCGATATGAGCCGTCCGCCATGGGAATTGCACGTCATCGAGGGGCTGGCACAGGATCGCTTCGCACTGCTATTGAAGGTGCATCACAGCCTGCTCGACGGCGCATCGGCCATGCGGCTGTTCAGCGATACGTTCACCGAGGACCAGGCCGCACGCGATGTGCCGGACCTCTTCACCGTCCGCCCCGCCGCCGAGTCTGCGGAAACCGCTGTGCCCAAAGCGAATCCGTTCAGCGCGCTCCTCGATGCGCTGACCGGCCTGCTGGCCTTGGTGCGTGGCATCGGATCCGCCGCCCGTGACGCCCTCCGTCGGGCACGCGGCGATAAGACCATGGCGCAGAAGGCCTATCAGCAGCCCGACACCATCCTGAACGGCACCATCACCGGTGCGCGCGACCTGTCCAGACGGCGCTATGACCTCGCGCTGTTCAAGCGACTGGCGAAGGCGGGTGACTGCACGATCAACGACATCGTGCTCTACCTGGTGAGCACGGCGCTGCGCGACTACCTGTCCAACCACGCCACCCTGCCCGAAATCTCCTTGACCGCGGGCGTGCCCACCGATCTGCGCGAGGAGGACGATGGGCGCGTCGGCACCCGCGCGGGCATGATGTTCACCGCGCTCGGCACCGATATCGCCGATCCGCGCGATCGGCTCAGCGCCATCAAGTACTACATCCGTGCCGCGAAACAACATATGGGCGCAATGGCACCGAATGAGGTCATCGGCTACGGACTCGCGGTCACCCTGCCGTGGATCCTCGGTCTCAGCTTCGGCTTCACCAATACCGCCGCCTCGCATCCGATGGGCATCTCCAATGTGCCGGGGCCGCGAAACCCGCTGTACTGGAACGGCGCTCGGCTGGAGACGATCTACCCGATTTCGCTGCTGATGCACGGCAACCCGCTGAACTTCACCTGCATCGGCTATTCCGGTGGGTTGCATTTCGGCGTGCTCGGTGCCCAGGACAAGCTGCCGCCGATGGCATATCTCACCGCGGCCATGGATACCGCACTCGATGAACTCACCGATCTGCTCCTGCCGGACAGTGTCCGCGCCGTGGGGTGAGATCCATGCCGAACTACGATGTGGCGATTATCGGCTCGGGATTCAGCGGGCTGGGCGTCGCGGTGAACCTGCGCCGTCTCGGCAATGACAATTTCGTCATCCTCGAACGCGCCGCGGCCGTCGGCGGTACCTGGCGCGATAGTGTCTATCCGGGATGTGCGGTCGACGTGCCCTCGGTGCTGTACTCGTATTCGTATGCGCCGAATGCGGATTGGACTCGTGTCTACGCAACCCAGCCCGAATTGCGTGCCTATACCGAGAATATTGTCGACACCTTCGATCTGCGGCGGCATGTGCAGCTGAACAGCGATGTCGCCGACGCCGATTTCGACGAGGCCGCCGAACAGTGGGTGCTGCGGTTGACCGACGGCAGGCTGATCCGGGCCCGTGCCGTCGTCATGGGCTACTTCTCGCTACATGCCGAGGCGATTCCGGATATTCCGGGCCGGGCCGACTTCGCCGGGCCGCAGATGCATTCGAGTAAATGGGACCCTTCGTTCGAGCCGGAGGGCAAGCGCATCGCGGTGGTCGGCGCCGGAGCGAGTGCGGTGCAGATCGTGCCCGCGCTCGCCAAGAGTGCCGTCGAGCTCATATCGTTCCAGCGCACCCCGGCATGGGTGATTCCGCGCCTGGACCGGCCTATTCCGCCGACGGTACGCAAGGTATTGCGGTACGTGCCGCCGATCCGACTGGCGGCGCGCGGATTCGTCTTCCTGTTCCTGGAGGCGATGCACTTCGCCGAATTCCATCCGCGGCTGGTGTCGGTCTATGAATGGCTGGTCCGACGAGTACTGGTCCGGCAGGTGCCGGATCCCGAAGTGCGGCGCAAACTCACGCCCGACTACGCGTTCGGCTGTAAGCGGCCGATGGTCTCCGATGAGTACTACCGGTCGTTCGCACGCCCGAATGTGCGGCTGAGCACCGAGAAGATCACCGAGATCACCGCGAACGGCATCCGCACCGCCGATGGTGAACTGCACGAGGTCGACGCGATCGTGTGGGCCACCGGATTCCACGTCCAGGATTCGATCGCGCACTTCCCGGACTTCCGGACCGCGCAGACCTCGACCCGCAAGAAGTTCCAGCGCGACGGATTCCGTGCCTATCGCGGCATCGCGTTCGCGGGTCTGCCGAATCTGTTCGCGGTCACCGGACCGAATACCGCGCTGCCGCACACCTCCCAGTTCCTCGCCATCGAACCGACCACGAAACTGGTCGCACGAACCATCGAATACATGCGGGCCAGGGGAATTCGCCGCTACAGCCCGTCCGCACAGGCCGAACGCGCATGGGTCACCCGCGCACGGAAAGTGCTCAGCACCCGGGTGTGGTCGACCGGCGGCTGCACCAGCTACTTCATCGATGACCACGGCACCAACACGCTGACCTGGCCGGGTGGGACCTGGAGCATCCGGCTCGATCGCCGCCACATTCGCCCGCGGGACTATGACCTGACACGCGTGGCGGCTGCTATCCGTCCAGGACGACCAGGCATCGAATAGAGATCCACGCCCAGGTCTCGTCGTCCCGCTGTGTCAGCGATCGGAGATCGCCTTGCGCTGTCGCCTCGACCGCGGGTCCGCTTGCCGCGCAGTCGATTCGCGGAGAATGCCTGACAACTTATCCGCGGTCCAATGCCCTTGATTCGCTGTACAGAGCGTTATTGTGTGTCGTGGTTGCATACCAACCGTGATGCACGTTACTGTACCAACTCGTTGATGGGAACGAGGTAGTTCCTTATTGCCGGGAGGGTTTGGCAGGCATGATCCGACGTCGACGTCCGATTAGGGCAGTGGCCGCTGCGATAGCCACGATCACCGTGTTTGCCGGAGCCGTCGTCGCGGCCGCGCCGACCCAGGCGCTGGGGCTCGATGCCCAGTTCACCGCGACTCATGCCGGGTCGCAACAGTATCCGAACGTCTATATCGACTGGGACGTCCCGATCACCATGAGTGACGGCACGGTATTGAAGGCGAATGTCTACCACCCGGCGGACGCGTCCGGCCGTCCGATCGCCGACCCGACGCCGACCATCGTCAACCTGACGCCCTACACCAAATTGGTGGCGAATATCGCCGACTCCGTCCTGGCCATCCCCGGCCTGGCCGAACCGCTGATGCAGGCGCTGCACGGCTTCGATCTCTCGGCCTATGGCCTGAGCGGAATCAGTGATCTGGCACAGGCTTTGGCTGGCGGCACGGCCCGTACCTTCGCCGTGGACCGCAAACTGGTGCAGAGCGGCTACACCCAGGTGGTCGTCGATGTCCGCGGCACCGGTTTCTCGCAGGGCACCTGGCAGGTATTCGGCGAGCGTGAGCAGCAGGACGGCGTCGAGGTGGTCGATTGGGCGGCGGCGCAGCCGTGGTCCAACGGCAAGATCGGCATGAGCGGCATCTCCTATTCGGCGATCAACCAGCTGCAGACCGCCGAGCGCAGACCCGCCGCGCTGCAGGCGATCTTCCCGATCGTGCCGGGCAGCGATCTGATCCGCGATGTGGCCGCGCCCGGTGGTGCACTCGGCATCGGATTCATTCCGGAGTGGCTGCTCGCCGTCGACGGATCGAAGATGATTCCGGATGTGGTGTCGATGCTGGCCGGGAAGTTCGACTGGACCTGGCTGGCCGACCGGGTCCGTGACCCGTTCACCTTCTTCAATATGATCATCATGGCCCTCGGCACGCAGAGCATGGATGATATTCCGGCCGAGATGTATTCGGTGCTCGACGACCGGAGCCCATTGCGCACGGCCTGGATCGGACATCCCGAGCGGATCGATGTGCCGACCTTCGTCTACGGCGGCTGGCAGGATATTTTCGCCTACTCCGCGCCGCGGGTCTACAACGCGATCAATATCGCGGACAGCCAGAAGAAGCTGGTGATGGACAACAACTATCACATCACCACCGGCTCGGGCATGGGTGGCACCGACGGACCGGCCGCCCTCGATGTGCTGCAGCGCGCATGGTTCGACAAGTGGCTCAAGGGCATCGATAACGGCATCGATGACTACGACCAGGTGACCCTGTGGCAGCAGGGCGGTGGCTGGACGCACACCTCGAGCTTCCCGCGTCCCGATATGGATTACCGCCGTATGTATTTGAACGCCGCGACCTCGGGTACCGCGCCGGGCAGTGCCTACGACGGCAGCCTCACCACCGGGCCGGGCGGGCCCGCGCGGGTGTCGATCGCACCCGGTCTGAGCACGCTCTGCTCGCGCGACGGTGCCCAGGGCACGGCGGGCATCCTGCCGCTGCCGGATATCTGCACCAAGGATTCGCGGATCGCCGAGACCAATGGCCTGACCTTCACCAGCGCGCCGGTGAATGTGGCGACACCCATCTCCGGCCCGATCGCGGTGCATCTGAATACGGTCTTGGACGCCACCGACGGCTACTGGACGGTGACGCTGAACGATGTTGCGCCGGACGGACGTTCGACACAGTGGACGCACGGCCAGCGCACCGCGTCGCTGCGCGCGGTCGACGAGAACAAGGCCAGCCGCTCGGCGAACGGCGACTACACCGATCCCTATCCGTATCTGACGCTGGACACCCGCGAGCCGATCGTGCCCGGCCAGCCGACGGTCATCGATATCGGCATGTTCGCCACCGACGGCGTACTGCAACCGGGACACCGGCTGCGCGTGGACGTCTTCGCCGGGAATTTCCCGAGCAGTCTTCCGTTGCGCCCCTTGCTGAATGAGAGCGGACTGCGCCCGCAGCACATCGAATTGGATCCGAATCAGCCGAGCTGGGTGAACATTCCGGTCGAGGGCGATCCGGGCTGGTGATTCAGACCGGGCCGGAGCCGAGCAATACCAGCGCGGCGCGTGTGAGTGTGGGCGCCAACGCGGGTAGCTCCTGCGGCCCGGATTCGATCAGGGTGGCCCGGACCCGGTCGTCGATGCCGCCCAGCAGCACATCGATCAGTCCGGGATCGGGTTCGGCGCGAACTTCGCCCGCGCGCACACCGATTCGCGCCGCCGCGACCATGCGGTAGCCGAACATGCGGTGCGTGCGAGCCCGGCGGGCGATGAGTCCCGGTCCGGCGGCGAGGGTTTCGATATGCAGCGCCCGCGCCGCCGCCGGTTCGGCGGCCAGGAACTCCAGATATGTCCGTAGCGTCGTGCGCACCAATTCGACAAAGGTATCCGCGCCCGATTCCGCGACCACGCGGTCCAGCTCGCGGGTGATCACGTCCACCGCGAAATCGAATGCGGCGGTGAAGCATTCCTCTTTGCTCTCGAACAGCCCGTAGAACGTCCGCCGCGCCACCCGCGCCCGGCCGACGATATCGGTAATCGTGGTCGGGCCGTAACCCAACTCCGCGACCGCCTCCAATGCGGCGATATAGAGCCGCTCGCGCTGCGACGTCCTGACCTCGTCCCGGGTCAATCGATGCGGCCCCCGGGGCAGGCGTTCCGGAGAAGCGCTGGTCAAGACGGTCATAATGTCGACGATTCTGCCACACCCGACACTTTTGCCCGGATCTTCCGGCCAGGGGCGAGAAACCGGCTCAGCGCAGCGCGCTGCCCTGGAGCCACTCATCCCACGACACGCCCCAGTCGCCGTTCTGCCAGACCTCGAGCGGTGCGCCGCCGGTATTGCGGACCTCGACGACATCGCCCGGAATCGCAAAGTTGAAGAACCACTGGGCATTCGTCAGGCTGAGGTTGAGGCAGCCGTGCGAGAGGTTCTGGCTGCCCTGCGCCCAAACGGTGGAATCGAGCTGGTGCAAGTAGATTCCGTCGGTGCTGATGCGGGTGGCCCAGCCGATGGCCTCCTTATAGCCGAGCCGGGAATTGACCGGCAGACCATAGGTGGAGGAGTCCATGATCACCGGATTGCCCTTGTCCATCACGGTATAGACGCCCGGCTGAGTCCAGAAGCTGAGCGTCTTGCCCGCGATGACCTCACTGCCGCCCCGACCCATCGAGGTGGGCATGGTGCGGATCAGATTCCCGTTCTCGAAGACCTGAACCTGTTTGGTGTTGTCGTCGGCGATGGAGACATGCGACGGGCCGATGGTGAAGGTGGTCTTGCTGTCCTCCTGGCCGTACAGACCGCCGCCGAGGTCTGCGCCGTAGATATTGGCCGCGACGGTCACCTTGGTGCCCGGCGCGTAGTACTGCTGCGGCCGCCAGTGCGCGTTGCGCTTGTCGAGCCAGTACCAGGAACCCTCGACCGGCGGGTTGGTGGTCACCGAGAGCCGCTTCTCGGCGACGGCCTTATCGGGGACGTCCTCGTCGAAATGCGCGACGACGACCGTGCCGACACCGAAGGTGCCGCCGTCGGCCAGCGGCGTGCCGCCGGTAGTGGTCAGATACACCTTGGTCTGGTTGTTCGGCGCTAGCGTGCTGAAGGTCGAGGTGGTCGGGCCGACACGGCCGGTGATAGTGAGGCTTTCGGCGGAGATCGTGTAGGTGTGTCCGTAGCCGAGCGGTTCGGTGGGCTTCCAGGCCGTCTTGTCCGGGGTGTAGATGCCCTCGATCGACCGGCCCGCCTCATTGGTCAGGGTCACCGAGGTGAGCAGGCCATCGTTCGCGGTCACCACGACCGGTGCGAGCGGATCGACACCGTTGCCCCCGTTCGGGGTGATGACGATCGGGGGCGGTGGCGGCCCGGCCTGGGTGGTCGGTGCTTCCGATTCGGCCGAACACCCGGCCACCACCAGCGCCGTCACCAACGCAAAACCCGCAGTTGCTCTCCACCGGAAACGGCGACTCGACATGACTCTCCTGTGTTTCGCCGTGCGTTCCCTGCAACACACCTACGACAAACTGGCCCACCGCGTAGTTTACCGGCCGTTTCGCCCTGATTTCTCCGCTGCGGATGTGACCTGCGCCGATATGCGGATCAGTTGACGCAGGGCACAGAACTGCCGATCGTGGTCGCGACCGGCTTACCGGAATCGGGTGCCGGCTGGGCGGAAGTGGTGGTGGTGGTCGGCGTCGCGCTCGAGGTCGGCGTGAGTTCGGCGGGCATGGTGAAGTCGCTACCGATGACGATGGTGATATGCCCCGCTTCGACATTCGGCGATGCCGTGGCGGTGAGGCCGAGGGTATCGGCCAGTTGTGCGGCGTCGGTCTCCGCGCCGAAACCATAGGTGATCGCGGTGGTCGCACCGTCGGTCCGCGTGCCATTGCCCACGGTGCCCTGCGGATAGCCGCGCTTGGTGAGCGCTTTGGAGAGCTGGGCGGCCCGGCCGGGATAACCGCTCGCATTCTGGACATCGACGATGCTGGTCGGGGTGTGGACCGGGGTCGTCGGCGCGGCCTCGATGCCGAAGGCGGCGCGCACTTCCTTCTTGATGGCCGCCGGATCGACGATATTGACGTCCTGACCGTCGATATTGTCGTAGCGCAGCACCGGCAGGGTCCGGAATTCGACCGAGATCGAGCCCGCCGAGCCGAGGTCGCGCGCGAAATCCAGCAGATCCCAGCCGTCGGACAGCACGATATCGCGGTGCGCCACATCCCTCAGGCCGGAGAGCTTCCCGATATTGGTCAGCGTGCCGGTTTCCTTCAACGATTTGGCGACCGAGGTCAGGAAGGCCTGCTGGCGGTGGGTTCGGTCGAGGTCGCCGTTCTCCAGGCCGTGCCGCTGGCGCACGAACGACAGCGCGTTCGCGGCGTCGAGATGCTGTGGGCCCGCGGGGAATACCGCTCCGGAGTAGTAGGTGTCGTCCACCGCGTGATTGAGGCAGACGTCGACGCCGCCGAGCTTGTCCGCCACGTCGTAGAAGCCGACGAGTGAGATCTCGGCGAAGCGGTCGATGGGGACGCCGACCAGGTTGCGCACGGTCTGCACGATCGATGCGCGGCCCGCCTCGCGGCCCGCGCGCTCGAGGGCGACCTTGTCCTTTTGGCCCGAGTTCTCCAATTTGGTCTCGGTCGCCGCCTTTTTCAGCCCGTAGGCCTCCTTGATCTTGGCGTGGTCATAGCCGGGGATGCCGGAGACCGCGACATAGTCGTCGCGCGGAATGGAGAAGGCGACGATCTTGTGCATATCGGCGGGAATATGCAGCAGAATAAGCGAATTCGCGTTGTATCCGCCGTTCTCGCCGTCGCCCGCGTGCAGCTGGTCCAGGATCTCCTTCGGCAGATCCTTGCCATCGAGGTCCTTACGGGTGTCCAAGCCGATCAGCAGGATATTGAGGTCGCCGCCGAGTGAGCGCGGAGCGTCCTTGCCGATCGCATCGGTGTGGGTGAAGCCATTGTCGAATTCGGTCATGGCCGACCAGGCGAATCCGGTACCGGAGAGCACGGCGAGGGCGGCCGTCGACACCAGGACGCGCATTGCGATCTTCGCCGCGCGGCGAACGCGGTGTCGGTTCGGGGTTGCGTGCCGGTGCCGGGCATGGCGCGCTCTCGGCTTGATCTTGGGCAGTTCGACGGTGTCGTCATCCATGGCGGCCGACTTGGTCCCGGATCATTTTCGCCGCCTCAACTCTCGTCTCGACTCATTCGACACAGCGCACGTCCGGGGGTATCCCGCTACCGACTAATCGTCACCCTCAATCTTTCCAGTGATACCGGCTGCATCCGGCGCAGGCAAGAATCGGACATTGTGACCTGCGCAGATTCATGTCTAGGGTCATAATCATGACTGGTCGCTTACTTCTCGTCCTGGGTGCCGGTCCCGGTGTCGGCCAATCCATCGGCCGCCTTTTCGCGCGTGACGGATACACGGTCGCACTGGCCTGGTTCGGCGTGCAGAAGGCGGCGGTGCGCAATCTCGTCACCGGCCTGGACACCACCTTGGCCCGCAAGGGTCATCGAGCGGTGCAGATCAATGGCGTACTCGGCGAGGGTGCGTTCACCAGGGATCGGGTGGCCGCGGCGCTGCACGCAGCCGCCATCCGCGCCCCCGACGACTGGACGCCGCACGTCGCCTACGACGGCTGACCTGACGTGCCGGCCTGCGACTCACCCGCTCGGGATGCTGCTTCGAACCGAACGGTCTCTATTACGGTATCCCCGTTCGCACCGAGGATCATCGGCCGGCCGGGCGGGCCGTGGCGAGGGAGGACGACGTATGCGGCGGTTCGCGGTAACGGCGGGGTTGGTCAGTGCGCTGGTGATCTCGGTGCTGCCGAGTCTCGCGGTGTCCTCCGCCCAACCGGTTGCCGCGCCCACCGCACTGCTACAGGCCGGGCTCGATGTGCTGATCCGCTCGTCCGCCGTTCCGGGTGCGCAGCTGGTCTTCACCGCCGATGGCCAGCAGAACCAGATCAATAGCGGCGTGGGCGATCTCGCGACGGGCGCGCCATTCCCGGATGCCGCGCAGGTGCGGATCGCCAGCAATACCAAGACATTCGTGGCGACAGTGGTGCTGCAATTGGTGGGGGAGGGGCGGGTCGACCTCGACGCTCCGATCGAGCGGTACCTGCCCGGTGTCGTGCACGGTCCCGGCGGCGACGGGAACCTGATCACCGTTCGAAATCTGCTGCAGCACACCAGCGGCATTCCGGACTATCTGTCCCGCTTGGATCTGAACTCCCCCGAGGCGTTGCAGCAGTACCAGACCGCGGACCAGCTGATCCGGCTCGCCATGGACGCGCCCGCGCTGTTCCCTCCCGGCTCCGGCGTCAGCTACTCCAATACCGACTATCTGGTGGCCGGGAAGTTGATCGAGCAGGTCACCGGGCGGCCGGTGGGTGCCGAGGTGACCGGGCGCATTCTGGTGCCGCTGGAATTGCACGACACCTACTGGCCCGAGTTCCCACAGGAGACCGTGATCCGCGGCCCGCACCCGCGCAGCTATCAGGTCTTCAACGGCGCCCGGGTCGACATCACCGATATCGACCCGGGTTGGGGCCTGGCCGATGGCGCGATGGTCTCCACGGGCGCCGACCTGAACCGCTTCTTCGAGACACTGATCACCGGAGGTCTGCTCGCCCCGGCGGAGCTCGCCGAGATGATGCGCACGGTACCGAGCCGGAATCCGTTGTTCGGCGATGATGTCGGCCTGGGTCTGTTCCACCGCACCAATCGGTGTGGCGCCGATGTCTGGGGTCACGGCGGTGCCATGGACGGCTTCTTCGTCTTCGGCGGCTACACCCCCGCCCGCTCGATCACCGTCAGCCTCAACCAACTCCCACCATTTTTCGGCTTGGCGCACCAGCTGGTCATGAATCAGTTGGTAGACGACGCCATCTGCGGGTAGCTATCGCCGGTTGCCCGGATCGGTCGACGTATCGGCGCCGCGTATCCCGACGAATCACCTTGTCGCGCAATACGGTTCGGTCCACGCTGCGCGCGGCGGGCCGGACGCTGGCCTTGCGTTCGGCCAGCGACCGGGTGTAGGCGAAGCGACGTCGGTTTACCTCGGCTGTTCCGCAGTGGTCGGCGCGGGCCGAGTGGTCGGGGTCGGCGCGGGTTGGGTGGTCGTCGGCTTATCCGCGTACCTGCTGGTGCCGTCCGGGGCGAGCATCGTGTTGACGAAATCCACGCCAGCGGCCAGCAGTGTTGGTCCACCCACGACAATTGTTCCGATGATCCCGCCGACCGCAGCACCGGTGCTGAGTCCGCCGATGCAGCCCGCGGCGATGGTGACGACGCAGCCGATGACCGCGCCGATGGCGGTGCCGACGAAGCTGCCGATCGCCGTGGCCAGACCGAACTGACTGGCGAATTCATCGCGGGCGCGCCGGTTCTCGACCGTCGATGCCACTGGTTTGACGGCCAGCGGTTGGCTGATGTCGAGCCCGGCGGGCTGCCGCGGCGCCAGTTCGAGCACCGTGCCGTCCTTCTTCACCACCGGCTCGACCGGGATTTCGGTATCGGCGATCCGGAACTGCAGCGGCAGTGTCACCACGACGTGGCCGTTGGTATCCGCAAGATCGACCACATCGACAACGTCGGCGTTATCGACGGTCTTACCGTCCCGATCGACCAGCGTGCCGTTCTTATCGGCCAGCCGATAATCGCCGCCCGCCGCGAGTTCACTGCCGGTGGTCTTGGACAGGGTGAAGGTGCCGCCGCGCACGCTAGCGACGACGGTCTTCTCGAGCAGTTTGACCGAGTAGGTGATGTCCTGCCGCGCGGGCGCGGTGTCCGGCTCGGCGTACGAGACTCCGGCGCCCATGGTCACGGCACCGATGACAAGGATCGCCGCCGCAGTGCTATCGCAAAGCTTCATTCGGTATTCCATTCCGTCATCAGGGTTTTCGCCTCCGCGCCGCCCGCGCGCAGGCTCGGCTCTCCCCTGCTCGAGATGTTCCGCGCGATGTACTCATATGCGCGGCAAGGAGGTCGAGGGGAGCCTAGCCGAGCCTGCGGCGTGCGGCGAACAGATTGGAAACGAACCTGACGTCGGGCTACGACACGGCTACGTCCTCCGGCGTGTCGACCTGCGGCGCGGTGCGGGTGCGCAGCAGAGCCAGCCCCAGCAGCGCGGCGGCAATGCTGAAACCCGCACTGATCCACGCACCGGTCGACATGGCCGCGGTGAACGCCTCCTTGGCCGGTTCGGTGTAGCCGAGTTGGAAAGCGGCGCCGATGGATTCACGCGCCGCATCGGGTGCGTCCTCGGGCATATGCGAGGTGAACACACCGGCCAGCACACTGCCGAGAATCGCGATACTGATCGCCATGCCGACCTGCTGCAGAGTGTCGTTCATGGCCGAACCCACGCCCGCGTGCTCGAGCGGAATGGCGCTCATGATCGCGGCATAGGCGGCCGGACCCGCCAGACCACCGCCGACCCCCATGACCAGCATGCTGGCCAGGACCGCAAAGTACCCGGAACCGAGGGCCAGGATGCCGAAGGCCACACCCATGACCAGCAGACCCCAGACGATGAGCGTCTTATTGCTGACCTTCTTGCCCAGTGTCGCGCCGAGGCCGTTGCACACCGCCGCCGCCACCGCGTACGGCAGCAGCGCCAGACCCGCCTTCATCGGCCCATAGCCGAGCACGAACTGCAGGTACTGGGTGAGCATCAGCATGAGCGCGCCCATCCCGAACACCATCAGCAGCAGCGTGCAGCAGGTGCCGGTGAAATCGCGATTGCGGAAGACCGCCAGCGGCAGCATGGGATGTGCGGACCTGCTCTCCCACACCACGAAGGCCAGTCCGGTGACGACGGCGAGGCCGATCATCGGGATATTCCACTCGCGCTCGATGATCACGTAGACCGTCGAGCACAGCGCGACGATGGACAGCAGCACGCCGACCAGGTCGACCGGCCGCTGCTCACCGGTGGTTTCCGGCATCAGCACAAGTGCGGCGACGATCGCGAGCACCGCGACCGGGATATTCAGCAGGAATACCGAGCCCCACCAATAGTGCTGCAGCAGAAACCCGCCCAGCGTCGGTCCGAGCACGATGCCGACCATCGAGACGGTGGACCAGCCCGCCATCGCCTTGCGTCGCTCGTCCTCGGCGAAGGTGGTCATCAGGATGGACAGTGTCGATGGCATGAGCAGCGAACCGCCGACACCCATCAGGGCGCGGGCCGCGACCACCTGCCACGGCTCGGTGGCCAGCACGGCCGCCAGCGAGGCCGCGCCGAACAGGGCCAGACCGAGGATCAGCATGCGGCGCCGCCCGAACCGGTCCGACAGGCTGCCCGCGGTGAGCAGCAGTCCGGCGAAGACGAGCACATAGGCGTCGAGGATCCACTGGATATCCGATGGTGTCGCATCGAGTTCGCGGATCAGGGACGGGATGGCGATATTGAGCACGGTGCCGTCGATCATCAGCACCAGCAAGGACAGACAGAGGACCCCCAGAACCCACCAGCGGCGAGGATCTCGTACAACGTTCGATTCCACCCGAACACTGTACGATGGAATCGCACAATGTGCGAGAGAATTATGCTGAACCCGTGACCAAGCAGGAGTTCTCCTCGGTATGGACCCGCGCGCCGCGCCAGCCGAAGGCGGCGGGACTGCGCCGCGACCAGATCGTCACCGCCGCTATCGAGCTCTTGGACGCCGAGGGCCTGGGCGCTCTCAGCATGCGCAAGCTCGGTGCCAAGCTCGACGCGGGCGCGACCAGTCTCTACTGGCATGTCGCGAACAAGGACGAACTACTCGAGCTCGCCATGGACGAGATCTGGGGTATGGTGCGCCCTCCGGATCCCGAGCACACCTCATGGCGGGAGGTGGTGACCACCTTCGCCTACAACCTCCGGCGGACCATGCTCGACCATCCGTGGGTGGCCACCTTGATCGTCTCCTTGCCGAGCGTTGGACCGAATGCCTTCGAACTCAGCGATCGGCTGCGCCGCACCTTTGTGGGGGCCGGTTTCTCCGGCATGGACATCTACCTCGCGAGCGGCACCGTGAGCAGTTATGTGCTCGGCCAGGTCCTTCCGGAGATCACCGCCGCGGAGGCATTCGGTGAGGAAGGTTTCGACCCCGAGGAGTTGCTCGATGTCATGGATACGGTGGCCGCCGACTATCCGGAGATGCTCGCGGACTATCGCGCCACCATGCCCGCCGATCGGCAGGCCGCGCGCGCGGTGGCCTTCGACTTCGGGCTGATCTGTGTCATGGACGGACTGGAATCGCGGCTGCGCAAGCCGCACAAGTGATCTCGCTATTTGATCGAGCCGAGCGTGCTGATCCAGTTCCGATGGGATCGGTAGTCGGCCATGCCTTGGTTCTGGGCGGCGCGTAGACAGCCGGGGGTTGGAGCGCTGGTCTCCTGTGGAATGACGGTGTTCGTCAACAGGTCTGACAGGGTGTTCGGCAAGGGACTGTTGCCAGCGATGTCGAGTTCCATGCGGCCGCGTCCGGTGGTGTGGTCGTAGAGTTCGAATTCCTGCACGATGATCACGAGGATGTTCGGCTGCGCGGCATCGACCCGTGCCCGGCCCAGTGCGCTCGTCTCTCGCGTCGCGGCACTGGCCACCGCCGCGCCGTCGGTGCGCAACTGTCGTCGATTCACCGTGCCCACGCATCGCTCCCGCGCAGAACTCGGATATTCACGCTAATGAGCTGTCGCGGCTCGGCTCCTTCCTGCCCGCTTCTTCGGCGCCTGTGTTGGCGGGAATAGATCGCAGACGGTCTCCGTTCCATTAGTTGCCACATCCACCAAATAGATGGCAGACTTGTCGGAACGGAGGCGTTATGCGGTTCGGAATCGTCGCGTTCGGTGCGCGATGTTGTTCGACCGGCGACGTCGACGGGGCGTGCGGGTCTACCGTTGAACGCAGCGTAGGCGTGGTATCGGCTCCCCGGTGCGCTGCATTGTCCGGTGTCGTCGCCCGCTGACCTGCGACGCGCCAATCAGTAAGAACCACAATCGAATAGCCATCTGAAATCCATGTAATTGAATTCTCAACTATCTGAGGAGAGACTCCATGTCGACCACCACCGCCAAGGCACTGACCGCGGGCACCTGGGTTATCGATCCCGCCCATTCGAACCTGGGCTTCACCGTGCGTCACCTGATGGTGAGCAAGGTCCGCGGCCGCTTCGCCGACTTCTCCGGCAAGCTCGTCATCAATGAGGACGGCTCCGCCTCCGCGGAGGCCGAGATCCGGGTCGACTCGGTGACCACCGATAACGAGCAGCGCGACGCCCACCTGCGCACCGCCGACTTCTTCCACGCCGCCGACTTCCCGGTAGCCACCTTCAAGTCGACCGGATTCCGCGTCAACGGCAACGATTTCGTCGTCGACGGTGACTTCACCATCCGCGGCACCACCCGCCCGGTCTCCCTCGACGTCGAATTCCTCGGCGTCAACCCCGGCATGGGCCAGGGCCCCGTCGCCGGCTTCGAGGCCAAAACCGTCATCAACCGCCGCGACTTCGGCATCACCATCGATATGCCCCTCCCCGACGGCGGCGCCGTGATCGGCGACAAGATCACCCTCACCCTCGAAATCGAAGTCGCCCTCCAATCCTGACCCTCCCTCCTCCCCACTTGGTCGAGTGATCACCATGCGCTGGTGCAGGTAAACGTCGAGTGCCACCTGCACCAGCGCATTCTCGGGGCTTGGGGGCTTACGCTGGGTGGGGTGTCGGCTTTGAGTTTGTCTGGTGCGTCGGTTGTGGGGGGTGTTGAGGGGCTTTGTGGGGTGCTCGCGGGGCGGCGGGTGGCGGTGTTGACGGGGGCGGGGGTTTCGACTGACAGTGGGATTCCGGATTATCGGGGGCCTTCTTCGCCGGCGCGGACTCCGATGACTTATCAGCAGTTCGTGGGGGATGTGGGGTTTCGGCGGCGGTATTGGGCGCGTAACCATATCGGGTGGCGGGCTATGGATGGGGCGCGGCCGAATGCGGCGCATCGGGCGTTGGCGCGGCTGGAGCGATCGGGGGTTGTCAGCGGTTTGATTACGCAGAATGTTGATCTGCTGCATACGAAGGCGGGGCATCGTCGCGTCATCGATCTGCACGGAATTTATGCGCGGGTGCGGTGTCTGGGTTGTGCGGCACTGATATCGCGGATGGCGTTGGCCGAGCGGTTGGAGGCGGCGAATCCGGGTTTCGCGGCATCGGCGACGGCTACCGGGGTGGAGGTCGCGCCCGATGCGGACGCGGTGGTGGCCGATACCGAGAATTTCCGGATGGTGGACTGTGCGCGCTGCGGCGGCATGCTCAAGCCGGACATCGTGTACTTCGGGGAGAACGTGCCCAAGGAGCGCGTCGCCGCGTCGTTCGAGCTGGTCGACGCGGCGGATGCCCTCTTGGTGGCGGGCTCGTCCCTGACGGTGATGTCAGGTCTGCGCTTCGTGCGCCGCGCGGCCAAACAGGGCAAGCCCATCGCCATCGTCAACCGCGGCCCGACCCGAGGCGATGACCTCGCCACCCTCACTGTCGATGCCGGATGTGCAGATGCGCTGACGGCGCTGGCCGACGCCCTGGAAGCAACGGCCCTGTCTGACGCCTGAGGGCAACCGCGGCTCGACTCGAGGTGATGACCTCGCCACCTTCGCCGTCGATGCCGGATGTGCAGATGCGCTGACGGCGCTGGCCGACACGCTGGAAACAACGGCCCTGTCTGACGCCTGAGGGCAACCGCGGCTCGACTCGAGGTGATGACCTCGTCACCTTCGCCGTCGATGCTGGATGTGCAGATGCGCTGACGGCGCTGGCCGACACGCTGGAAACAACGGCCCTGTCCCACGCCTGAGGGCAACCGCGGAGGTCGAGGTCTCGGCTGCTACCGCGCTCGACACCGGCGGTGTTGGCCGAGCCTCGTTGGAACCGGCCGGTCGGGCGGTGGGCCGAGGTGCGGGGCGGATTCCGGTCGGATCAGCCGAAGTGGCAGACGTAGTGCAGGGTCGAGAGAACTTCGATCTCGAAAGAGCTGTTGCCGGGGGCATTGAAGGATTCGCCGCCGCGGTAGGTGGTGGCTTCGGTTTCTCCGGCCAGGGTGACCTTGCACTCGCCGTCGATCAGTTCCATGACCTCCGGCGCGACGGTGTTGAACGTCAGGGTCGACGGCTGGATCACGCCGACCGACTTCGAGGTGCCATCGGCGAGCCCGATGCTGTAGCTCACGCATTTGCCGTCGAAGTACACATTGGCCTTCTTGGCCACGCTGACGTTCTCGAACTGCGCCATGATCTCTTTCCCGAGGTGGTGGAGGTGGAGCCGTCAGCGTACGTGACCCGGGTCGACCGCCCGGGCGGCCGGGCGCCGAGTGCGTTAGCGTCGCTGGCATGCGGCTTCACGTGGGATGTGCGATGTGGACGCACGCGGCATGGCAGGAACAGCAACCCGCGCCGGGGGAGCGGTTGCGGCACTACGCCTCCTGGTGCACTGCGGTGGAGGGCAATACGACGTTCTACGCGACGCCGACGCGCAATACGGTGCAGTCATGGGCGAAGCAGACCGGCTCCGACTTCCGATTCGTCATCAAACTGCCCAAGCCGATCACACATGAGCGCAGGCTGCACGGTGCGGATGCCGAACTGCGGACCTTTCTGGACGCGATGGAGCCGCTCGGCCCCCGCATACACGCGCTGTGGGTGCAGCTGCCCGGCTCATTCGGCCCGACCGACCTCGGGACGCTGGCCGGATTCCTGCGCACACTGCCCGATTCGTATCGCTCGGCCGTCGAGGTCCGGCATCCCGCATTCTTCGAAAATGAGAGTGCTGCAATGCAATTGGAGCAGGTGCTGGCCCGCGTCGGCGCCGAATGGGTGCCCTTCGACACCACAACGCTTTTCGACGGGCCCGCCGAAAGTGCCGCGGAGGCCGAGGCGCGGGCGAAGAAGCCGCGGATGCCGCGCCGCACCCGAGCGCTCACCGAATTCCCGATCGTGCGCTATCACGGCCGCGATTCGACCGAGCGGACGGTCGCGGGCTGGCAGCCGTGGCTCGATGTCGTCACGGGATGGCTGCGCGAGGGCCGCTCGCCAACGGTCTTCATCCACACCCCGGACAATGCCGCATCCCTGCATCTCGCCCGTCGCTTCCACGACGAGGTGGGCATGCGCCTGCCCGAACTCGAGCCGCTGCCCGAACCCATCCCGACCGAGCCGATGACATTGTTCTGAATATCTCGAATAAATAACAATGCCGAATGCTTGCTCGGTTAGAATGGGCGTGTGTTGCCGCACTAGTGCCGAGCACGCCGATGGAGGAGCCGATGAGTCAGGCCACCGTGCAGACCACTCCGTTCACCCTACGCGGCGCGGCTGGCCCGCTGGCCGCCTGGGAATCCATCCCGCCGCGGGATGTCGAAACACGCGGCACGGTGCTATTGGTGCCCGGCTTCACCGGCTCCAAAGAAGATTTCGAGGCCATGCTGCCGATTCTGTCCGCGGCCGGATTCCGGTGCGTCGCTTACGATCAGCGCGGTCAATGGCAGTCGGACGGTCCCGACGAGGTGTCTGGCTACACCATGGCCGACTTCGCCGGTGACCTGATCCTGGTCGTCGACCAGATCTCGGACGGTATGCCGATCCACCTGGTAGGCCATTCATTCGGCGGCTATGTTGCCCGCGCCGCGCTGGTCGCCCGGCCGAACCGCTTTCGCAGCCTCACGCTGCTGGCATCCGGTCCCTACTTGACCTCCGACATCAACTTCACCCCGCCGCAACTGGTCGCTCAACTCATCGAAAGCGGTGGCCAGCGAGCACTTTGGGAGCAGATGAACCGGAGCCTTGCCAATCTGATCCCACCCGCCAAACTCGAATTCCTGCACAACCGGATGTTCGCGACCAAGAAGGCGAACATGATCGGCATCATGCGCGTCATGGATGGCCCCACCGACTACACCGCGGCCCTGCGCGCCACCGCCCTCCCGATCCTCATCGCCTACGGCAACTCCGGTGACGTGTGGCCCCCGAGCGTGCACGAGCGCTACGCGGAGGAATTGGACGCTCGCACAGCGGTTTACGAAGGCGTCGGCCACCTCCCCAACGAGGACCGTCCGGCCCGCGTCTGTGCCGATCTGGTCGCCTTCTGGAACGATTCCCGCTGACGTTCGAACACGACCACACCCAAATGGTCCGTTGGCCCGCGCTGCCATGGGCCGAATCCTGTCGGTGATCTTCAAAGCCCCGGCCAGCGGCAAGCACATGCACGAGACCTATGAATACCGCATCACCTGGCAGCTAGCTGTCTGAGAAGGCGCCTGCTAGCGTGCAGGCATGCAGGATAGCGTGACGGTTCGGATGGCAGCACCCGCCGAGAAGATCTGGGAGCTGGTCAGCGATATCACCAACACCGGGAAGTTCTCACCGGAGACCTTCGAGACCGAATGGCTCGGCGGGGCAACGGCTCCCGCGGTCGGCGTCAAGTTCCGCGGGCACGTCAACCGCAATAACTGGGGCATGAAGTATTGGACCGTCTGCCGGATCGTCGCATGCGAGCCGGGCCGCGAATTCGCATTCACCGTGCTCGGGCCGGGTGGGATGCCGGTCAATACCTGGCGCTACCGTTTCGAGCCCATCGAGGGCGGCACCGATGTGACCGAATCGTTCCAACTCAACACTGAGAACCGCGCGCTGCGGGTCTACTGGCTGATCGCCGGACGCGCCCGCGGCAAAACCAACCGCAATGGCATGCGCGAAACCCTCGAGCGCATCAAGGCATACGTCGAGGGCTGACCGAGATCAGGTGGCGGCCAGCTCCACCTGATCTCGAGCCCAGCGCCCCGTCCAAACAGATTGCTGCCCCACCCACTCCGACTGCTCGCCGAGCGTAGTCATCTGGCGGTCGAATTCGCCCGCCGGGGCGACCACCATTCGACTACGTTCGACAGACCCTGTGCCCAGGGGTAAATACGCGGCGCTGGCGGCGTGGCGGGGTTAGTGGCCGCGGGCGATCCAGTCGGCGAGCGCGGGTTTTTCGGTGCCGATGGTGGTGCCGTCACCGTGGCCGGTGTGGACCGTCGTGTCCTCGGGGAGGGTCAACAGGCGTTCCCGGATGGAGTCGATGATGGTGCCGAAGTCCGAGAACGAGCGGCCGGTGGCACCGGGGCCGCCGTTGAACAGGGTGTCACCCGTGCAGAGGGCGGTGGCCTCGGGCAGATGCAGTGACACCGAGCCGGGCGAGTGGCCCGGGGTGTGCAGGACTTCGATATCGGTGCCCGCCACGGTGATTCGCTGAGTGTCGGCCAATGACCCGTAGTCGACGTCGGGGTGGGTCATGCGCCACAGCGGATCGTCGGCGGGGTGCAGCAGGATCGGTGCGTCGAGTCGTTCGGCAAGTTCCGGTGCGGCGGTGATGTGATCGTTGTGACCGTGGGTGCAGACGATCGCGCGCACATTGCGCCCGCCCACCGCATCGATGATCGCTTCGGCGTCGTGCGCGGCGTCCACGATGACCACCTCGGTGTCATCGCCGATCAGCCAGACATTGTTGTCCACCGCCCAGGTGCCGCCGTCGAGGGAGAAGGTGCCGGAGGTGACGACCCGGTCGATGCGCAGGCTCACCAGACCACCACCGAACGCAGCACCTCACCCGCATGCATTGCGGAGAAAGCCTTTTCGACCTGGTCCAGGGCGATGCGCTCGGTGACGAAGCGCTCCAATGGCAGGCGGCCCTGCAGGTACAGATCGACCAGCATCGGGAAGTCGCGCTCGGGCAGGCTGTCGCCGTACCAGGAGGATTTCAGCGCGCCGCCGCGGGAGAACAGGTCGATCAGCGGCATATCGATGGTCATATCCGGGGTCGGGACGCCGACCAGCACCACGGTGCCCGCCAGGTCGCGGCCGTAGAAGGCCTGCTTCCAGGTTTCCGGGCGGCCGACCGCGTCGATGACGACGTCCGCGCCGAAACCGTCGGTGAATTCCTGGATCTGCTCGACGACATCGGCACTGGTCGCATCGATGGTGTGGGTCGCGCCGAATTCGGTTGCCCACTCGAGCTTTTGCGGGTCGCGATCGATGGCGATAATGGTCCGCGCACCGGCCAGGCGGGCACCCGCGATGGCGGCATCGCCGACACCGCCGCAGCCGATGACCGCGACCGTATCGCCGCGCGAGACATTTCCGGTGTTCATCGCGGCGCCGATACCGGCCATCACGCCGCAGCCGAGCAGTCCGGCGACGGCCGGGTCGGCATTCGGATCGACCTTGGTGCACTGACCTTCATGCACCAGCGTCTTATCCGCGAACGCGCCGATGCCGAGGGCGGGGCTGAGTTCGGTGCCGTCGGTGAGGGTCATCTTCTTGCTGGCATTGTGGCTGGCGAAGCAGTACCACGGTCGGCCGCGCCGACACGCGCGACATTCACCGCAGACCGCGCGCCAGTTCAGGATGACGAAATCACCCGCGACGACATGGGTTACCGCGGCACCGACCGTCTCCACGATGCCAGCGGCCTCGTGCCCGAGCAGGAAGGGAAAATCGTCGTTGATGCCGCCCTCGCGGTAGTGCAGATCGGTGTGGCACACCCCGCAGGACTGGATGCGCACGACCACATCGTGCGGCCCGGGATCCGGGATCACGATATCGACGATCTCGACCGGTGCGCCCTTGCTACGGGCGATCACGCCACGCACGGTTTCGGACACGAATCCTCCTAGGAGATAGAAATGGCGCTGGAGATATCGATGGCGTCTGGGGTGAGCCGCTCGATGTGCTTGCGGTATCGGGTGAACAGGCGTGGGTTATCGATGGCGAATACGGCCACCGGTGCACCGTCGCGCTCGTACAGGACGGTGAACGACTCGGTGGACGCGTCGCCGTCCACGAAGCGGACCGCGTCGGTCGCTCGGCTATGGCCCGCGAACTGCAGCATTCGTCCATATTGCCGCGACCAGAAATACGGCGTCGAGGTAGGTCGTTGTGCTGCGCCGACAATATCGGCCGCGGCGATGCGGGCCTGTACGGTCGCATTGGTCCAGTGTTCGCTGCGGTGGTGGCCGCCCAGTTCCGCGTTGTAGGCGCGGGCGCAATCGCCGATCGCGTAGATGCCGGGGATCGATGTACGGCATCGGGAGTCGGTGATGAAGCCGTTGTCGATCTCGAGGCCACAGTCGCGCGCCCACTCGGTATTGGGTACCGCGCCGATGCCGATGACCACGGCGTCGGCGGCGAGTTCGGTGCCATCGGTCAATTGAACCGCGCGGACGCGCACGTCACCCAGGAATCGGTCGACCGCGACGCCGGTCAGCAGCCGTACACCATTGGCGGAGTGCATGGCGGCGCAAATCGGTGCGATCTGCGGTCCGAAGACAGCGGTGAGCGGTTCGGTGGAAAGCTCGACAATGATCACCTCGATGCCGAAACTCACTGCGGTAGAGGCTATTTCGGAGCCGATCAGACCCGCGCCCACGATGACCACCGTGCGTGCGGTGCGCAGCGACGTGCGGATGGCCCTGGCGTCCTCCAGCGTCCGTAGCGTGTGGACACCGCGCAGCGTCGGTGCGCCCGGCAGGGATCGGGCCCGCGCGCCCGTCGCGAGGACCAGGGAGTTTCCGCTGACTTGCCCGCCGTCGTCCAGGATGACGCCGGGCCCGTGCGCTGTCGAGGTGATCCCGACCGCCCGCCGCCCGAGCATCCAGTTCGCCTCGGCCACCTCGCCGAGCGCGATATCGACATCGTCGTGCAGGAAATCCTTGGACAGCGGCGGTCGGTCGTAGGGCAGGTGCGGTTCGTCGCCGACGACCGTGATGTCGCCCTCGTGACCGTATTCGCGCAGCGCACGGACCAGCGAGAAGCCGGCGAGCGATGCGCCGACGACCACCACCGAGTCGGTACGCGATACCGCATTCATGAGGGCACCACCAGGACGTCGCCATCGACGACCCGGACCGCGTGGGTGCGCACCGCGATCTTGGCCGGCGGTCCGGATACCGCGCCGGTGCGCAGGTCGAAGCAGGATTCGTGCAGCGGGCATTCGACCGTGCAGTTATCGACCCAGCCGTCGGCCAGCGACGCGTCCTGGTGCGTGCAGGTGTCGTCGATCGCGAACAGGCCGTCCTCGGTGTGGAAAACCGCGATCGGCGCGCCACCGTCCGGCCGCACCGTGGCGACCTCGCCCACCGGTAGGTCGGTCAGGTGCGCGACGAACAGTTCCGCCGTGACGGTTTCCGGTTGCTCGGCAAGGGAACTCATCAGCCCTCCATAGTTGCTCATTACGCAACACATCTCAGATAACGCAACAGTGTCCTCGGGTTCGCCGTCGCCGTCAACCCCGGAGGCGACTTGTGAACAATTGGTTTCCAGCTGTTGACAGGCCGCCGGATCGGGTTGACCATTTGTTGCGTAATGCGATTGCGTTGCGCAGCAAGCAACATCGGAGGCACGTCTTGGCTCACCCGAAAGTTGTCGTCATCGGAGCCGGAATCGTCGGAACCTCATTGGCCGATGAAATAACCTCACGCGGCTGGACCGATGTCACCGTTCTCGATCGAGGTCCACTGTTCGCCACGGGCGGATCGACTTCACACG
This sequence comes from Nocardia sp. NPDC005998, assembly GCF_040614395.1. Lineage (NCBI taxonomy): Bacteria > Bacillati > Actinomycetota > Actinomycetes > Mycobacteriales > Nocardiaceae > Nocardia > Nocardia sp. NPDC005998. The sequence continues at coordinate 151,024 of NZ_JBEXUI010000013.1, forward strand.
CACCGGGTTTGGTGTTCCAGACGAATTCGTCCAAAACAATGACGGAATTCGCCCGGTATACGACGGAGAAATTCCTGGCGCTCGACCATCCGGAGGGTTGGTCCTTCAATCCGGTCGGCGGATTGGAGGTGGCGACCACGCCGCAGCGCTGGCGAGATCTGCACCGTAAGGCCGGGTGGGCGCAGTCCTGGGGCATCGAGGGACAGCTACTCGAACCCGCCGAATGCGCGGCATTGCATCCGCTAGTCGATGCCGGCCGCATTCTCGGCGGATTCCACACTCCGACGGATGGTTTGGCCAAGGCGCTGCGCGCGGCGGCCGCGCAGGCGAGACTCGCGACCGCGCGCGGCGCGCGTTTTCGCGCACACCAGGAAGTGCTCGGCATTGTGCAGCGCGGCGGCCGAGTGGCGGGGGTGGAAACCGCCGACGGCATTATCGAGGCGGATATCGTCGTCTGCGCGGCGGGTTTTTGGGGCGCCGAATTGGCGAAACGGGTCGGGCTCGTGCTGCCGCTGGTGCCGATGGCGCATCAATACGCCAAGACGGGCCGAATCGCCGCCCTCGATGGACGCAATAGCGCGTTGAATGAGGCCAGCCTGCCGATATTGCGGCATCAAGATCAAGATCTCTACTTTCGCGAACATCGCGACCGAATCGGTATCGGCTACTACGGGCACAATCCCATGCCGGTGGACCTGTCGACACTCGCCACCGCCAGTACGGAAATGCCGTCCATGCTGGCGTTCACCGAGGAGGATTTCGCACCCGCCTGGCGTGCGTCCATGGAACTCCTACCGGCGCTGGGTGATTCGAAGGTAGAGGAGGGATTCAACGGGATTTTCTCGTTCACCCCCGACGGCTTTTCGATCATGGGCGAGCATCGAGATCTGGAGGGATTCTGGGTCGCCGAGGCGGTGTGGGTCACCCATTCGGCCGGTGTGGCCAAGGCGACCGCCGAGTGGATCATCGACGGCGCACCGCAAACGGACGTGCACGAATGCGATCTGTACCGCTTCGAGGATGTGGCCCGCAGCGACCGCTTCATTCTGGAGACGAGTTCGCAGGCATTCGTCGAGGTGTACGACATCATCCATCCGCACCAGTACCGAACGGCCCTGCGCGGACTGCGGACCAGCCCGTTCTATCCCCAGCAACAGCAGTTGGGCGCGTACTTCTTCGAGGGCGGTGGCTGGGAGCGGCCTGCCTGGTACGAGGCCAATGCCGAACTGGCGCAACGCCTTCGCGACCAGGGAGTGCCGTTTCCCGAGCGCGATGAGTGGTCGGGCAACTTCTGGTCACCGATCTCCATCGCGGAGGCGCGCTGGACCAGGGAGCGCGTCGCCATGTACGACATGACGCCGCTGACCCGGTACGAGATCGCCGGCTCCGGCGCATTGGAACTGCTGCAGCGGCTGACCACCAATAACCTGGACAAGAGCGTCGGCTCGGTCACCTACACGCTGATGCTGGATGAGAACGGCGGTGTCCGTAGCGATCTCACGGTCGCCAGGTTGGCGCCCGAGCGATTCCAGGTCGGCGCCAACGGGCCATTGGACTTCGACTGGTTCAGCAGGCACCTGCCCGACGACGGGTCGGTGACGTTGCGTGACATCACCGGCGGCACCTGCTGTATCGGCGTCTGGGGTCCGGCCGCGCGAGATCTGGTGCAGCCCTTGTGTTCCGATGATCTCTCGCATCAGGGTTTCAAGTATTTCCGGGCGCTGCAAACCTATCTCGGTGCGATTCCGGTAACGATGATGCGCGTCTCCTATGTCGGCGAACTCGGCTGGGAGATCTACACGACCGCCGAATACGGCAGTGCCCTCTGGGATCTGCTGTGGACGGCGGGGCACGCACACGAGGTCATCGCGGCGGGGCGCATCGCGTTCAACAGCCTGCGCATCGAAAAGGGCTACCGCGGTTGGGGAACCGATATGACCGCCGAACATCTGCCCGCCGCGGCCGGTCTCGATTTCGCGGTCCGCATGGCCAAGGACGACTTCGTCGGCAAAAAGGCATTGGAGCAGGCGCCGCCACCCGCGAAAATCCTGCGCAGCATCGTATTCGACAGTCCGACGGCGGTTGTCCTCGGCAAGGAGCCGGTGTACGTCGACGGTGCGTGCGCGGGCTATGTCACCAGCGCGGGCTATTCCGCCACCATCGGCCACAGCATCGCCTACGCCTGGTTGCCAGCGGCCACCGTCCCCGGTGACGCGGTCGAGGTCGAATACCTCGGCACCCGCTACACCGCCATCGTGCATACCGAACCGGTGGTGGACCCCGATATGTCCCGGATCAGGAGGTAGCGAAATGACCACGGCTACAGACGGTTACGACGTCATCGTGATCGGTCTCGGCGGGATGGGCAGTGCCGCCGCCTACCACCTGGCCGCCCGCGGGCAGAAGGTACTCGGACTGGAGAGGTTCACGCCCGCCCATAACAAGGGTTCCAGTCACGGCGGCTCGCGGATCATCCGACAGTCCTACTTCGAGGATCCGGCGTATGTGCCACTGCTGCTGCGCTCCTACGAGCTGTGGGAGCGGCTGGCGGCCGACAGCGGCCGAGAAGTCGTCCGGCTCACCGGCGGTCTGTTCCTCGGGCCGCCGGACTGCCTGACGGTCGCGGGCAGCCTGCGCGCGAGCCGCGAGTGGTCGCTGCCGCACGAAGTGCTCGACGCGACCGAGATCCGGCGGCGGTACCCGAATTTCACACCCGATCCCGACGATATCGCGGTGTACGAGGACAAGGCCGGATTCGCCCGCCCGGAGCTGACCGTCCAAGCGCATATCGATCTCGCGCTGCGCTCGGGGGCGACGCTGTCCTTCGGCGAAGAGGTGCTCGACTGGGCGGAAACCGCTGACGGCGTGACGGTCACGACGGCACGGGCCACCTATCGCGCCGACCAACTCGTCATCTGCCCCGGCGCATGGGCGCCACAGCTGCTGGCGGAGTTCGGCATCCCGATCACCATCGAGCGCCAGGTCCTGTACTGGCTCGATCCCATCGGCGGCACAACGGCTTTCGAGGACCAGCCGATCTACATCGCCGAAAACCGTTCCGGCATGCAGATCTACGGTTTTCCGGCGATCGACGGGCCGACCGGGGGAGTGAAGACCGCGTTCTTCCGCAAGGGCATCGAGTGCACACCGGAGACCATCGACCGCGTCGTACATCCGCACGAGATCCAGGAGATGCGCGAGCGCGTCGCCGGACTGCTTCCGGCACTGGACGGTCCGCTGGTCCACTCGGCGACCTGCATGTATTCCAATACGCCCGATCAACACTTCGTCATCGCTCGCCACCCCGACTCCACCCGGGTGACCATCGCGTGCGGCTTCTCCGGCCACGGCTTCAAGTTCGTCCCGGTGGTCGGCGAAATTCTGGCCGATCTGGCCATCGACGCGAAGACCGCGCATCCCATCACACTCTTCGACCCGCAAAGGCTGGTGACCAGTGGAAACAGCATCGCATAGCGATTCCATGGGGGGTGGCGGCCGGGCGACGGGTGGGCCGACCGCGGACCTCCCGCCGGTGGCTACCCCGGCGCTGATCCCGACCCTCGGCGGCAAGTGGTATGTCGAGGAGGCCATCTTCGCCGCCGAACAGGAACGCATTTTCGAGCAGATGTGGTTCTGCGCGCTCCGCTCCGCCGACCTGGCCGATCCGGGCCAGTTCAGGAAGGTGCAGGTCGGTCGCGAGAGCGTGCTGGTGGTACGCGGTCGGGACGGGCAGCTGCGCGCCTTCCTGAATATCTGCCGCCATCGCGGCGCGATGCTGTGCACCGAGGACGAGGGCCAGGTGCGGCGCAACCTGCGTTGCCCGTATCACGCGTGGACCTACGGCCTGGACGGGAAGCTCGTCGCCGCACCCAATATGGCCGCCCTCAAGGACGAGACCGGCGCGGATATCGACCGGGTCGCCTACGGTCTGGTCCCGGTGGCGCTGCGGGAATGGCTCGGCTACGCCTGGGTCTGCCTCGCCGACGAGCCGCCGTCGTTCGAGGACGATGTCATGGGCGCGGTCACCGAACGGCTCGGCAGCTCGACCGCGATCGACTCCTACGGCATCGAGCAGCTGCGGATCGGCCGCCGCGTGGTCTACGACGTCGCGGCGAACTGGAAGCTCATCGTGGAGAACTTCATGGAGTGCTACCACTGTGCGACCATCCACCCCGAGCTCACCGAGGTACTGCCGGAGTTCGCGGATGGCCTGGCCGCCCAGGTGTTCGTCGGGCACGGCGCCGAATTCGGCCCGGAAATCGCCGGGTTCACCGTCGACGGTTCGGTGGGATTCGAGCGGCTGCCGGGCGTGCGCGCCGAACAGGATCGCCGCTATTACGCGATCACGATCAAGCCGACGGTCTTCGTGAATTTGGTACCGGACCACATCATTTTCCACCGGATGTATCCGATATCGGCGGATCGGACCATTGTCGAATGTGACTGGCTCTACACCGCCGATGTGGTCGCGGAAGGCCGCGATGTATCGCGTTCGGTCGAATTGTTCCACCGGGTGAACGAACAAGATTTCGCGGCATGTGAGCGAACCCAACCCACAATGTCCTCGCGCGCTTACCGTAGCGGCGGAGTACTTGTACCCGCCGAGCACCACATTTCCGAATTCCACACATGGGTGCACGGCTGTATCGGCGACGTGAGGTGACCTGAGATGAACGGCAACCCGGACCTGCTCATCGGCGGCGCATGGGCGCACGCCGCAGACGGCGGCCTGCGCGAGATCGTCAACCCCGCCGACGGCACGGTGGTGGCCACCGTGGACGAGGCCACACCGGACGATGCGCGCAGCGCGGTGGCCGCCGCCCGCGCGGCCTTCGACGACGGGGCCTGGGTTGCCACGCCGGTCGCCGAGCGCGCCGCACTCCTGGCGCGGATCGCGGACCTGCTGGCGCGGGACAAGGAGGAGTTGGCGCACCTCGAGACGGTTGATACCGGCAAGACGCTGGTGGAGAGCCGCATCGATATCGACGATGTGATCTCGGTGTTCCGCTACTACGCGAGTCTGGTCGTCGGGCAGGCCGATCGACTGATCGACGTGGGAGATCCAGCGGTGCTCAGCCGGGTGGTCCGGGAGCCGATCGGCGTCTGCGTGCTGATCGCGCCGTGGAACTATCCGCTGCTGCAGATGTCGTGGAAGGTCGCGCCCGCGCTCGCCGCGGGCTGCACAATGGTCGCCAAGCCCAGCGAGGTGACTCCGCTCAGCACCATTGCCTTCGCGCGCTTGGCGCAGGAGGCCGGTGTCCCCGCTGGAGTGCTGAATCTGGTGCAGGGCAGCGGTGCGATGCTCGGCGCGGCACTGACCGATACGCCGGATGTCGACTTCATCTCCTTCACCGGGGGCCTCGCGACCGGTAAGACGATCGCCCGGGTTGCCGCGGAGCATGTCACCAAGGTCGCGGTGGAACTCGGTGGCAAGAATCCGCACATCGTCTTCGCCGACGCCGACTGGGCGAGTTCGGTCGACCAGGTGCTGACCGGTGTATTCCTGCATTCGGGTCAAGTCTGTTCGGCGGGAACACGACTCATCGTCGAGGAGTCCATCGCCGATGACTTCGTCGCCGAATTGGCGCGCCGCGCCGAGCTGATCCGCGTCGGCCCCGGCCTCGACCCGGCCAGCGAGACCGGGCCGCTGGTCTCCGAGGCACACCGCGCGAAGGTGGAAGCGTATGTGGAGCTGGGCATTTCGGAGGGTGCGAAGCTAGTGACCGGCGGCGTCCGGCCGAGTGATCCGGCGCTGGCCGCTGGCAGCTTCTTCCTACCGACGATCTTCGACAACTGCGATCGGTCCATGCGGATCGTGCGGGAGGAGACCTTCGGCCCCATCCTCACAGTGGAGCGATTCAGCACCGAGGCCGAGGCGATTCGGCTCGGCAATGACACCGAATACGGTCTCGCCGCAGGTGTGCGCACCGCCGATCCGGCGCGCGGCGAGCGCATGGTGCGCGCACTGCGCCACGGCACGGTGTGGCTCAACGACTTCGGCTATTACACCGCGGCCGCCGAATGGGGCGGGTTCAAGAAGTCCGGTAACGGACGCGAACTCGGCCCGACCGGACTGGCCGAATATCAAGAAATCAAACACATTTGGCACAACACGGCACCGAAGCCCGCGGAGTGGTTCAAGAGCGTCTGATCGAATTTTCAAATCTCGGCCGGACAGCCCGGACGGCCGCACCGCGAAAGGCAGTAGCAATGGTGGTCAAGGAACACAATGTGTCCGATGACAACGGCATGGAGGATTTCGGCTATAGGGAATCCCTGGACCGAAGTATCGGCAAGTTCGCCAGCTTCGCGGCCGGTGTCAGCTATATCTCGATTCTCACCGGTACGTTCCAACTCTTCTATTTCGGCTTCGGGACCGCGGGTCCGGCCTATCTCTGGTCGTGGCCTTTGGTTTTCGTCGGTCAGCTGGCGGTCGCGCTGTGTTTCATGGAGCTCGCCGCGAAGTATCCGGTCGCCGGGTCGGTGTACAACTGGTCCAAGGCGCTCGGCAGCCGGATCGTCGGCTGGTCCTCGGGGTGGCTGATGTTGACCGCTTCGATCGTGACGCTGTCGGCGGTAGTGCTCGCACTACAACTGAATCTGCCACGACTGTGGAGCGGATTCCAGTTCATCGGTGACGGGACCGGTCAATACGACTACGCGACCAATGCGGTCGTGCTCGGCACCGTGATGATCGTATTCACCACGGCCGTCAACGCTTTCGGTGTGCGTCTGATGGCGATGATCAACAGTGCCGGCGTGTTCATCGAACTTATCGCCGCGGTACTGATCGCGATCATCCTGGCGGCCAACTGGACTCGCGGTCCGCAGGTGTTCTTCTCGACCCACGGCTACGGTGCGGCCGAATCCGGTGGTTACCTCAGCGCGTTCCTGGTGGCCACGCTCGCCTCCGGCTATGTGATGTACGGCTTCGATACCGCGAGTTCACTGGGTGAGGAGACGGTGGAGCCGCGGCGCACCGCGCCCAAGGCGATCCTTCGTGCCGTGCTCGCGTCGTTCGTCATCGGCGGGGCCATCCTGGTTTTCGCGGTGATGGCGGCGCCCGATCTCGATGATCCGCAGATCGGCAGCTCCAGCGGTGGTCTGCAATACATTGTCGAACAGGTGATGTGGGGTCCGCTCGGCACGATCTTCCTGTGTTGCATCGTGATCGCGGTGACGGTCTGTTCGCTGGCGGTGCACACCGCCGCCATCCGGCTGGCCTTCGCCATGGCTCGCGATAACGCGCTGCCGTTCGGCGACAAGCTCGCCCGGGTGCATCCGAAGACCCAGACCCCGGTGGTTCCGGCGGTGCTGATCGGTGTGCTCGCGGCGCTCATCCTGGTGATCAATATCGGTCAGCCGAAGATCTTCACGGTGCTGACCTCGATTGCCATCATCATGATCTACCTGGCCTACCTCATGGTGACCGGTCCGATGCTGAAGAAGCGGTTCCAGGGGCAGTGGCCGCCGAAGGATCTGCAGGCCGGCGGCTACTTCTCGATGGGTCGGTGGGGGATCGTCGTGAATATCGTTGCCGTGGTGTGGGGTATCGCGATGGCGTTGAACCTGGCCTGGCCGCGCGAGGCCGTCTACGGCAATCCCTGGTACAACACCTGGGGCGCATTCGTCTACATCGGTGCGATCCTCGGGGCCGGGCTGCTGTGGTATCTGGTCAAGGGCCGCAAGAGTATCGGGACATTGGCCTCGCATGCGGCGCAGGTGCGTTCCGATGTCTGACACGGTCTTCGACTACGTGATCGCGGGCGGCGGGACGGCCGGCTGCGTACTCGCCGCGCGGCTCAGCGAAAACCCGGATGTGACAGTGTGTTTGGTGGAGGCCGGGCCCACCGACGTCGGCGATCGCAATATCCTCGAACTCGCGCAGTGGATGCACCTGCTCGATTCCGGTTACGACTGGGACTATCCGGTCGAGCCGCAGGAACGCGGCAACAGCTATCTGCGCCATGCCAGGGCGAAGGTGCTCGGCGGGTGTTCCTCACACAATTCGTGCATCGCGTTCTGGCCGCCCGCCGAGGGGCTGGACGAGTGGGCGGCGATGGGCGCCAAAGGCTGGGGTGCGGCCGAGGTGCTGCCCTATGTCGCGCGGTTGGAGAACAATCACGCGCCGGGGGAGCAGCACGGTCGCAGCGGGCCGGTGCGGCTGCGGGATATCCCGCCGAATGATCCGTGTGGTGTCGCCGTCCTCGAAGCCGCGGCGCTGGCCGGACTGCCGACCGTCGAATTCAACCGAGGCACAACGGTGCGCAACGGGGCCGGATGGTTCCAGATCAATGCGAGCGAGGACGGGACACGGATGTCGTCGTCGCACGCCTATCTGCATCCGATTCTCGGTTTGCGGCCCAATCTTGTGGTGCGCACGGGATGTTGGGTCAGTGAGATCCTGTTCGACGAGGCGCGCAACGCAACTGGTGTGCGCTATCAGCGGCCCGATCTCACCGGCTACGACACCGCCTCCGCACGGCGCGAGGTCATCGTGACCGCCGGAGCGATCGATACGCCGAAGTTATTGCTGCTGTCCGGCATCGGGCCCGCCGACCACCTACGGGAGATCGGGGTGCCGGTGCGGGTCGACGCGCCGGGTGTCGGCTCGAATCTGGACGACCACGTCGAAGGTCTGGTGTTCTGGGAAGCCGCGCAACCCATGATCGGCACCTCCACCCAGTGGTGGGAGATCGGGGTATTCGCCACCTCCGACGAATCGCTTCGCGTGCCCGACATCATGATGCATTACGGCAGCGTGCCGTTCGATATGAACACGCTGCGGCACGGCTACCCGACCACCGATAACGGCTTCTGTCTGACACCCAATGTCACCCAGGGGCGGTCGCGCGGCACGGTCCGATTGCGCACCCGCGACTTCCGCGATCGGCCGAAGGTCGACCCGCGGTACTTCACCGACCCGGACGGCCACGACGAACGCACCATGCTCGCCGGCGTCCGGTTGGCACGCGAGATCGCCGAGCAGGCGCCGTTGCGGGAGTGGATCGCGCGAGAACTCGCACCCGGCCCGGAGGCGGTCACCGACGACGAGCTGCTGGACTACATTCGTGCCACCCACAACACCGTCTACCACCCGGCGGCAACGGCGCGGATGGGTGCGCCCGACGATCCGATGGCGGTGCTCGATCCGGAGCTCCGGGTCAAGGGCGTCTCCCGATTGCGGGTAGTCGACGCTTCGGCGATGCCGAAATTGCCCGCCGTCAACCCCAACATTACTGTCATGGCCATGGCAGAGAAGTGCGCGGACCTGATCAGGGAAACCTGAGTCCGGGGTGCCGGAGGGCGAGCTAGCGGCGTTTCTGGGTGACCACGCGCCGTTCCAATCGATGACGCCGCCCGAGCTGGACAAGCTCGCGGCGGCTTCGTCGTTGCACGAGTTCGCCGTCGGCGAGGTGATCGCCGACTACTCGACGCAGGTGCCCGATGACGTCTGGATGCTCTGGACGGGTGCCGTCACGCTGCAGGGCACCGGCACCGACCCCACGAGTCGGCGGCGCTCGGGTTCCGTCGTTCAAGCGGGGGACGCTGGCGGGGGCGACGACGGTGGCGCGACGATCGACACCGTCGAGTCCGGCGGCATCTTCGGCTATGTGCCGCTGCTGACCGGTGGCAGCGCCGAATTCGTCGCGCGGGCCACCGAACCCAGTGTGCTGATCCGGCTGCCCGGCGTACTGGTCCGGGAGCAGTTCGCCCAACCGGACGGACTTGCCTTCCTCGCCTCGTCGGCGTGGAAAACGGTATCGGGCAATCGGACCCCGGTGGCATCCGTGCTGGGTAACCGCCCGGTCGGTGAACTGGTTTCCGGCACAGTGGTTTTCGTGACACCGGACACCGGTGTTCGGGAGGCCGTCGTCCGGATGACCGAGCAGCGCGTCTCCGCCGTGCTGATCCGGTTGCCGGACGGCGAACTCGGCATCTTCACTGATCGCGATCTGCGCACGAGGGTGGTGGCGGCCGGACTTCCGGTCGACGTGCCGATCTCCCGGGTGATGAGCGCACCGGCCCGTCGGGTCACCGCCGATCTGACCGCCGAGACCGTGCTGATGGAGATGCTCGAATGCGGGCTACGGCATATGCCGGTGCTCTCGCGACGGGGCGAGGTGCTCGGCGTGCTCGAGGACGCGGACCTGCTCGCGGCATCGGCGCGCCAGAGTTTCGTATTGCGTCGCTCGATCGGGGCGGCCACGGATGCGGTCCAGTTGCAGCGGGCAGCGCGCGAGATCACGGCGACGGTGGTCGACCTGTTCCGCAATGGCACCAAGGCCTCGGCGACCAGCGGGATCCTCTCGGTCGTCATCGACTCGGTGGTCCGCAAGGCGCTCGAGCTGGCACTGGCGGAGTTCACGGACGCACCTGGTGACGGATTCGCCTGGTTGATCCTCGGCAGCGTCGCGCGCCGGGAGGCCATGCCGTCATCGGATGTCGACAGTGCGCTCTCGTGGTCCGACGAATTATCTTCGGCCAGTGGGCAATTGCGCGCTGTCGCGGCGCGTGTGCACGCGATTCTCGATGCCTGCGGACTACCCGCGGACAGTAATGGGGCCATCGCCGCGAAGCCGAAGTTCGCCCGGTCGCGCACCGAATGGGCGCGGGCGGCCGAGGGCTGGCTCGACGATCCGCTGCAGGATCGGGGGCTGATCCTGTCGTCGCTGCTCATCGATGGGCGGGTGGTGTGGGGCGACGCCGCGCTGCATACCGTGCCGGCGGCGTTCGGGCGGATGCGGGCCGAACACCCGAATGCGCTGCGGCTGCAACTGCTGGACGCGTTATCGGGACGGGTGCGGACACGGTCGCTGCGCGATGTGCTGTCCCGGCGCGGCGGCACCTTCGACCTGAAGAACCATGCGCTGGCGCCGATCGTCAACCTGGCGCGCTGGGGTGGGCTGGCGGCGGGCGTGACCTCGGCGTCCACCCCGGTGCGGTTGGCGGCGGCGGCGAGTGCCGGTGCGCTCACCGATCGGGATGTCACCATGCTGACCGAGGTCTTCGTCATGTTGCAGCGCCTGCGGATGGTGCATCAGGTCGAGCAGTTGTCGGCTGGGCACAGTCCCGGCGATATTGTCATGATGTCGGAACTCTCGCCGTTGAATCGGAGCCTGCTCAACGATGCCCTGCGCGAAATCGCGGCGGTGCAACGACGGGTCGGCAGCATGGGAGCCACAACCACCTAGAATGGCAATTGTCATGGCGAAACAAGGTGTCGAGGACAACGGGCGGACGGCCGCGGTGCAGTCCGTCGACCGAGCGCTGCTGGTCATGGAGATCATTGCCAAGCTCGGGCAGGCGGGCGTCACGGAGATCGCCGCCGAACTCGGCGTCCACAAATCTACCGTTTCGCGGTTGATCGCCGTGCTGGAATCGCGGGGATACGTCGAGCAACTGTCCGAGCGCGGCAAGTATCGGCTCGGTTTCTCGATCGTTCGGCTCGCCGGATCCACCAGTGCCCAGGTCGATCTCGTCGGACAGAGTCAGAGCGCCTGCAACGCGCTGGCGATCGAGGCCGGTGAGACGACCAATCTCGCTGTGCTGGACGGTAGTCGGATCATCAATATCGCCGAGGCGCACGGGCCGGGTTCGATCGCGTTGCGGTCCTGGGTCGGTCAGAGTTGTCCGGCGCACGCCACTTCCAGTGGCAAGGTACTGCTCGCGGACCTGGAGCCGGGGGAGATGCGCAAGCGCGTCGGCGCCAAACTCGAGGCATTCACCGCCAATACGCTGACCAGGGTCGCCGACCTCGCCGCACAACTCGTCGCGGTGCGCGAGAACGGCTGGGCCGATGTACGCGAGGAACTGGAGATCGGCCTGAACGCGGTCGCCGCGCCGGTCTACGACAGCACCGGTGCCGTTGTTGCGGCACTGAGCGTTTCCGGTCCGGCTTACCGCCTGAGTCCGGACCGCTTCGCCGACGTCGCCCAACTGACCATCGCCAGCGCCGCCGATATCAGCCGCCGCCTCGGTTACCTGGGCTGACCTCCCGCGCCGAGTGGGATCGAAAGCTATCTGATCTCGGTTGCCCTTCTCGTGTTGACATGGGGGTGGGATGGCCCAATACTGAGTTGCGTATAGAGCTTCGTGTTGCGGTCTACGCAACTTGCTTCTTGCGAAACCGAATATCCGCCGTTCGACGCGCAGCGGGAGATCTCCACACCGTATGTGGAAGCCGAAGGAGCAACACCTCCCGGGAATCTCTCAGGCCCCAGTACCGCTGCGCTCAGGCAACTCTGGAAAGCAGTGCACGCGCACTCGCCGACGGGGCAAACGCACCGACCGGATGCGTGAATCTCTCAGGCCATTGGACAGAGCGGGAGGAGCCACCTACGCGCACGCGTCGACGAAAGGCTCCCCATGGCCGACTCCGCTATCCGAACCGAACTCGATGCCCCACTGCGCGAATTCGACCCGCTCGTCGCCGAATTGGTGGACCGGGAGGTCGACCGTCAGCAGCGCGGGCTGGAGATGATCGCATCGGAGAACTACGCGCCGCTCGCGGTGATGCAGGCGCAGGGATCGGTGCTGACCAATAAGTACGCCGAAGGATATCCGGGGCGTCGCTACTACGGCGGGTGCGAGCATATCGACCAGATCGAGTCGCTGGCGATCGAGCGACTGCGCGGGCTCTTCGGCGCCGAATACGTGAACGTGCAACCGCATTCGGGGGCGCAGGCGAATGCGGCGGCGATGCACGCGGTGCTGCGGCCCGGTGACGGCATCCTCGGGCTGGCGCTGGATCACGGCGGTCATCTCACGCACGGGATGAAGATCAACTTCTCCGGGCGGCTCTATGACGTCGCGGCCTATCACGTTCGGGCCGAGGACCATCTCATCGATATGGACGAGGTGCGCAGGCTCGCCCACGAGCACCGGCCGAAGCTGATCGTGGCGGGGTGGTCCGCCTACCCGCGCCATCTCGATTTCGCCGAATTCCGCCGCATCGCAGATGAAGTCGGCGCGTATTTGATGGTGGATATGGCGCACTTCGCCGGTCTGGTCGCGGCCGGGCTGCATCCCTCGCCGGTGCCGCACGCGCATATCGTCACCTCGACAACCCACAAGACGCTCGGCGGACCCCGTGGCGGTTTCATTCTCGCGGTCGAGGAATTGGCCAAGAAGCTGGGTTCGGCGGTCTTTCCCGGACAGCAGGGCGGGCCACTCGAGCATGTGATCGCGGCCAAGGCCGTCGCGTTCAAAATGGCGAGCGAACCGGTGTTTCGGGAACGTCAGGAGCGCACTCTCGCCGGTGCGCGCCTGCTCGCCGAACGGTTGCTCGCCACGGACTGCCGGGCGGCGGGCATCAATGTCGTCAGCGGCGGCACCGATGTGCACCTGGTGCTCGTCGATCTGCGCGATTCCGAACTCGACGGTCAGCAGGGGGAGGATCTGCTGCACGACATCGGCATCACGGTGAACCGCAATGCCGTTCCGTTCGATCCGCGCCCGCCGATGGTCAGCTCGGGACTGCGGATCGGCACGCCAGCGCTGGCCACCCGCGGGTTCGATATCGAGGCGTTCACCGAGGTCGCCGATATCATCGCGGTCGCGCTGTTGCGGGGGCAGTCCATCGCCGAATCGACCGAGCGCGTCGATGCGCTGGTACGCCGGTTCCCGCTGTACCCGGGTCTGCGCGGTACGGCATGACGGTCAGCATCTTCGATCTGTTCCGGGTCGGCATCGGGCCGTCGAGTTCGCATACGGTGGGACCGATGCGGGCGGCAGCGCGGTTCATCGATCGGCTGAAATCCGATGGGGTGCTGCACAATACGGCTGCCGTACGGGTGCAGTTGTATGGATCGCTCGGCGCGACCGGGCGCGGGCACGGCAGTATCGAGGCGGTCGTCACCGGATTGTCGGGGGAACGACCCGAGGTGGTCGAGCCGAAGGTGGTGGCGCGCACCACATCCGACGTGCGCGCCACCGGCATGCTGCACCTGGGCGGCGTGCACCCGATCGGCTTCCTCATCGAGGAGGACATCGAACTCCTCGGGCGGACCAAACTCGCCTTCCACAGCAATGGCATGCTGTTCCGCGCTCTCGACGATGTCGGATGTGTACTCGGTGAACGCCAGTTCTATTCCGTCGGAGGTGGTTTCGTACTCGACGAGGACGAGATCGCGGGACCGGCCGAGGTCGTGGCCGTGCCGCATCCATTCCATTCGGGGCGCGACCTGCTCGCTCTCGCGGCGTACCAGCCGATCAGCGCCATTGTGCTGGCGAACGAAATGTCTTGGCGCAGCGCGGATCACATCCGTGCTGAGCTGCTCGATATCTGGGCAGTCATGCAGGATTGCGTCCGACGTGGCATGACCACCCGCGGTGTCCTGCCCGGCGCGCTCGGTGTGCGGCGGCGGGCAGCGGCACTGCACGATCGCCTGATATTCGAAGCCGATGAAACAGATCCGCTGCGTGCGACGGAATGGGTCACCTTGTTCGCGATGGCTGTCAACGAGGAGAACGCGGCGGGTGGACGCGTCGTCACCGCACCGACCAATGGCGCGGCCGGCATCATTCCCGCTGTGCTGCACTATATTCAGCGGTTCGTCACCGACAGCGCGGACGCCGTGATCGAATTCCTGCTGACCGCAGGTGCGATCGGCCAGCTGATCAAGGAGAACGCCTCCATCTCCGGCGCCGAAGTCGGCTGCCAAGGCGAGGTCGGCGCGGCCTGCGCCATGGCCGCCGCCGGACTCGCCGCCGTACTCGGCGGCACCCCGGCCCAGATCGAGAACGCCGCCGAAATCGGCATCGAGCACAACCTCGGCCTGACCTGCGACCCGATCGGCGGCCTCGTCCAGATCCCCTGCATCGAACGCAACGGCGTCGCCGCTGTCAAGGCCATCACCGCCGCCCGAATGGCCGTCCGCGGCGACGGCATCCACCACGTTTCCCTCGACCAGGCCATCCGAACAATGCGCGCAACCGGTGCCGACATGCTCGACAAGTACAAGGAGACCTCCCAGGGCGGCCTCGCGGTCGCCGTCGTCGAATGCTGAGGCCGCAGCGATCGTCGGGCAGAACTGTGGGCGGCGTCGATCAGTGGTCGCGGGGCGCATAATCGTCCGGAAGGCTGAGATCCACTCATATCCGAGCCCGGGAGAATGGCCGTGGACTACTACGATCTCGGAACTTATGCGCGGCCGGTGACGACGGCGTCGGCTGCCGCGCAGCGGTGGTTCGATCGCGGGCTGATCTGGACGTATGCCTTCAACCATGAGGAGGCGGTGCGGTGCTTCGAGCGGGCTGCACAGCTGGATCCGGGGTGTGCGATGGCCGCCTGGGGGGTGGCATATGCGCTGGGGCCGAATTACAACAAGCCGTGGGAGTTCTTCGACGAGACGGAGTTGGCCGATACGGTCGCGCGGACCCATGACGCCGCCCGCAAGGCCGCCGAACTCGGGGGCTCGCAGGTCGAGCGTGCGCTGATCGAGGCATTGGCCGCGCGGTATCCGGCGAAGGTGCCCGATGGGGACGGGTCGGTCTGGAATGCCGCGTACGCCGCGGCCATGCGCGGCGTCTACCAGCGGTTTCCGGATGATCTCGATGTCGCGACGCTGTTCGCCGACGCGCTGATGAATCAGACGCCGTGGGCGCTGTGGGATCAGCGCAGTGGTGCGCCCGCCGACGGGGCGGCCACGCTGGAGGCCAAGGCCGTGCTGGAGCGGGCGTTACGGACCGCCGAGGGGCCCGCGCATCCGGGCGTGCTGCATCTGTACATCCATTTGATGGAGATGTCGCCGACGCCGGAAGCCGCGCTGATGGTGGCGGATCGGCTGCGTGGTCTGGTGCCCGATGCGGGTCATCTCGAGCACATGCCGTCGCATCTGGATGTGCTCTGTGGTGACTACCGTGCGGTGGTCGCCGCCAATTCGGCCGCGATCGCCGCGGACGAGAAGTATGTCCGGTTGGCGGGGGAGATCAACTTCTACACTCTCTACCGCGCGCACAATTATCACTTCAAAATCTATGGCGCGATGTTCCTCGGGCAGTCTCGGGTGGCGCTGGAAACCATTGCGCAGCTGGAGAATTCCATTCCCGAGGAGCTGCTGCGGGTGCAGTCGCCGCCGATGGCGGATTGGCTGGAGGGGTTCCTGTCGATGTGGGTCCATACGTTCATCCGGTTCGGGAAATGGGCCGAGATCATCGATCTGTCGCTGCCGAAAGATCAAGAGCTGTACTGCGTCAGCGTCGCGATGCTGCATTACGCCAAGGGCGTCGCCTACGCCGCGACCAACCGCATCGCCGAGGCCGATGAGCAGCAGCGCCACTTCCTCGCGGCGGTCGACCGAGTTCCGGAATCCCGGACCCTTTTCAACAACACCTGCCGCGATATCCTCGCCATTGCCGCGGCCATGCTCGACGGTGAACTCCAGTACCGAAAGGGCAATTACGACAGCGCTTTCGGAGCCCTGCGTCGCGCCATCGACCTCGACGACAATCTGCCCTACGACGAACCGTGGGGCTGGATGCAGCCGACTCGGCACGCCTACGCCGCGCTACTGCTCGAACAGGGCCGCATTGCCGAGGCCGAGGCCGTCTACCGAGCCGATCTCGGGCTCGATGACACCCTGCCACGCGCCTGCCAACATCCGGGCAATGTCTGGAGTCTGCACGGCTATCACGAATGCCTGGCGCGCCTCGGTAAGGCCGGGGAGGCCCGAATCATCGCCCAGCAGTTGAAATTGGCCACGGCCGTGGCGGATGTGCCGATCGATGCCTCGTGCTTCTGCCGATTGTCCGCGATCGGTCACGTGGATACGCGCAGCTGCGGTGCGCACGAGTGAGTCAGGAGATATCGCCGAGCCCGTTGCTGAGCACCGGCCACGAATCCTTCAGCGCGCGTTCCCAATAGCCCCAGGAATGGGTGCCGGTGGGTTCGAGATCAAAGGTGGCGGGAATGCCGAGCTGATTCAGCCGGTCTCGCAGATTGCGAGTGCACCAGGCCGTGGCTCCCTCGATGGCGCCGCCCATGGTCACCTGGAGCGGGAGCCCACCTTCCGCCGGGGTCTGGGTATGCGGATCGGTGGGATTGTCGTAGGGGCCCGGCATTCCACTCCCCGCCGACAGGTACAAATTCAACCCGCGCAGCCCCTCGGCATTCACATACGGATCATGGGCCGCCCACATCGGATCCTGTGGCGGCCCATACATATTCACCGGATCTCCGTGCCCCTTGCGCACCGACATTTCGACGAACGCCTGTCCGACCGGATCACTGATCTGCGCACACCCGCTGAACGCGCCGACGGAGCTGTACCGCCCGGGACTCGAAATCGCCAGCGACAGCACCGATGTGCCGGACGTGGAGATCCCCGCAATGGCATTGCGCCCATTGGTCCCCAGCGCCGCATCGATCAACGGCGGCAATTCGCGAGTCAAATACGTCTGCCACTTATTGACTCCCAACACCGGGTCCACCGCACGCCAATCGGCGTAGTAGCTGTACGCCCCGCCGATCGGCTGCACCACATTGACGTTCTTATCGCCGAAAAACCGCATGGCATCGGTCTTCGTGGCCCACGTCGAACCATCGGTGCCGCCATCCACCCCGGCCAGCAGATACACCGTCGGCCGCGCCGCACCGGTATCCGCAGGCCGCTGCACCTGCACCGAAAGCTCCCGGCCCATCGCTCCCGAATACACCGTCAATGTCAGATTGCGAGCATCACGAATATCGACCGCGGCAATCCTCGACCCATCCTCGGTCGTCACCGACGCCAACACCGAACCGTTGGCAATGATCGGGTCCGGTGCCGCGTTCGAACGAACTCCGGCCGCGATGGACCCACTCCCGAGCACCGCCGCGGCGGCGACAACCGAGGCCAATCGAAGACCACCAACACCCATCGGCTCCCAACCTCTCCCGAATCGGCCGCACTGAACATCACGCCCGTTCCCGTATACAGCACTCAGCACGTTTGTGCACACAGGTGGCGGTGGAAGCCGCGCCGCTCGTAACTACCGGCCAGCCCGCAGACCGGAGAAGTCGCGGAGTACGACGTGATTGCGGTCGGCGCAGCTGCCGAGTGCGTGATCGGGGTGCAGGCCGAGGTATTGGCGGCGGGTGCGGGTGCTCCAGCGTCGGGCGGATTCGGTGCGGGTCTTGTAGAAGTTGATCGTGTACCCGCCCTCGTAGAGGCGCAGCAGACTGTAGCCGCCCGGATATTCCTTGGTGGCCGCCACTTCCAGGAATTCGACATCGACACCGGAGTCGGGACGGTTGCGGCGATTGCGGTGGGTGTGCCCGCAGTGGTGCAGGAATACGCCGGGGGTGTCGCGATAGAGGGTGTGCAGGGCGGCGGCATTCGTGCGGTCGAGGACGAATCCGGGGCCACCCGGATTGCTCACCGCCGCATGGGAAGTCACCGGATGGTGGCCGAATACCAGGGTGGGTCGGTCGGGGTCGGCCGCGAGCACCTCACGCAGATGCGCCAGTTGCGGTGCCACGATGGTGCCGCCGGATCCGCGCAGCCGGGTGGTGTCGAGGCCGATCATGCGCAGTTCGCCGACACGATGCTCGACCAAGCGCTGGCGAGCATGAAATACCTTGCCCCAGTGGTCGATTCGGTGCGCATCCGGCTTATCGTGGTTACCTCGGCAGACGAAGTAATCGCGGCCGAGGACACCCCACCCGTCGAGCCGCTCGCGCACGCCGAGGCACTGTTCGAGGGTGCCGGTATCGGTGAGATCACCCGCGACGATCAGCTGATCGGCCGCGCGGTCGGGTCGGCGCAGATCATCGAGCAATGCCGTCAGCATGAAGTCCGGATAATGCTCGGTATCGTGGCTAAGACCCGTGGGCAGTCCGGCCACGACCAGGCCGCTGCTGTGTTCCCCGTAGTGCACATCGTTGGCGAGTGCGATGGTGTGCAGCAGCCGTCCCGGCGGCGGGGTAGCGGTGGTGAATGTGCCGGTGGATTCGGGCGTTCCGGCGCGGCGGGTCACCAGGGTGCGGGCGGGGACGGCGCGGCGCCCGTCCGAATAGGCCTCGAACCGGTAGGTGCGGCCGGGCTCGAGTCCGGTGAGTTCCGCGTAGTGGTAGGCGGTCGGCCGGGAGTCCAGGTAGTGCGGCTGCGCCGACAACCGGCCGTCGACCGGTGCGATCCTGACCTCGGTATCGGCGGGTACCGGGCGGGTCCGCCCGTAGCGGTCGCGGGCGCGCGTGGTCCAGGTCAGGATCGCCGAGCGATCGGTCACCGTGACCACCTCGAGGTCGGTGGCCACCATCGAATCCCGACGCACCCGAACGGAATCGGCGACTCTCGGGTGCGCGTAGAGCGGAGTTCGCACGGTGACCGCTGCGGCGCCCGCTGCCACATTCGCCAGCCACAGGGTCCGAAGTCGCGGATCGAGCATGGTGATCTCCGTTCGCCTCTGTCCCCGACGGTACGGTTGCCGGTTGAACGCTCGGCTCCGCGCACATGACAGGTCGGCTTCCGTTATCGAACATTCGAGCGGTATCGCCGGGCGTGGGGATTTGACTCCGAACCGGATCCGGGTCGAGAGTGCGCGGATGGGTGGAACGACCGAGGTGTCCCGCGCGACGTTGCGCAAGGTCACGATTCGTTTGGTGCCGTATCTCGGGCTGTTGTATTTCATCAACTACCTGGATCGGGTCAATATCGGATTCGCCGGACCCAGCGGGATGAAATCGGATCTGGGACTGACCGAAACGGCGTTCGGATTCGCCTCCGGCATCTTCTTCATCGGCTATCTCGTATTGGAAGTGCCGAGCAATCTGGCACTGCACCGGTTCGGGGCGCGGCGCTGGATCGCCAGGATCATGGTGAGCTGGGGTGTGGTCGCCACCGCCATGGCATTCGTGCCCAATGAGACCTGGCTCTACATCCTGCGATTCACGCTGGGTGTGGTCGAGGCCGGATTCTTCCCCGGCATCCTGCTGTATCTCACCTATTGGTTTCCGCAGACCCAGCGCGCGAGAATCGTCGCCTTGTTCATGACGGCGGTGCCGATTTCGACCGCATTGGGTTCGACGGTATCGAGTCTGATCATCCAGTACGGCGACGGTGTCTTCGGACTCAGCGGCTGGCGTTTCATGTTCCTGGTCGAGGGACTGCCCGCGATCGCGCTCGCGGTCGTCACCTGGTTCTTCCTCACCGACCGACCCGCACAGGCGAAGTGGCTGACACCGGCGGAAAGGGACTGGCTGACCGCCGAACTCGACGCCGAGCAGGCGGCACGCATCGAACACTGGACGGTGCGCAAGGCGCTCACCCATCCGCGTGTGCTCGGCCTTGCCCTCATCTATGGCGGCATCGTGTACGGCCTGTACGCGCTCGGGTTCTTCCTGCCCACCATCATCACCGGATTCCAACAGCAGTACGGCACCCACTATTCGGTGGTGCAACGCGGGCTCATCAATGCGGTCCCATACGTGATCGGCGCCGTTGTCATGGTGGTGTGGAGCAGGCACGGTGACCGGACGGGCGAGCGGGCCTGGCATGTGGCGCTGCCCGCGCTGGTCGGCGGGCTCGCGATTCCGGCGGCGCTGTATCTTGGCAATCCCTTCGCCGCAATGGTCGCGGTCACCGTGTGCGCGGTCGGTGTCCTCGCCGCGCTGCCCACCTTCTGGGCGCTGCCGAGCACATTCCTCTCCGGTGCCGCCGCGGCTGGCGGTATCGCCCTGATCAATTCGATCGGCAATGTCAGCGGGTTCGTCGCACCGTACGTGACCGGCGCGTTGAAGGATCTGACCGGCACCCAGCGCGCCGGACTGTGGGTCGTCGGCCTCGCCATGATCGGCTCCGCCGTCGGCGTCCTCGCCCTGCGATCCCGAATCCGCACCGCGCCAACGGATTCGGGAGTTCGGCGCTGAGTCAGCCCGCTCGCTCGGCCGCACTCCGCTCGACGCAGAACTCATTGCCTTCCGGATCCAGCAGCGTGACCCACCCGAGCCCATCGGCGCTGCGATGGTCCTCGTAGAGTGTTGCGCCCAGGTCGAGGATCCGGCGCACCTCTTCGTCACGGCTGCGTTCGGTGGGCATCCAGTCGAAGTGGATCCGGTTCTTCACCGTCTTGTCCTCGGGTACTCGGAGGAACAACAGGCCGGGAACTTCGGACGGTGATTCGACCAGGGCCTCGTCGGCGCCCGGCCCGTCCTCCTCGGCTATCGGCCATCCGGTGACGGCACTCCAGAACGTCGCAAGTGCATACGGATCGGCGCAATCCACGGTCACATGGCGGAGGATCATCCAACCGAGCGTAGCCATCCAGCCCCGCCCTGTGCGCGGGTCGGCGGGCCACTGCTGTGCTACGGCTCACCGGCCTTGCCCTCTGGTTGATTTAGAATGATCCTTCTAATATGGGCTCATGAGCAATCGAGATGTAGTCGACAAGTTCTACAAAGCAACGCAATCCGGTGATGCCGCCGCGATTCTGGCGGCGCTGCATCCGCGCTTCGAAGGCTGGGTGGCCCCGGGAATGCCCAGCGTCGAGGTCACTCAGGCGCATGGCCCGGAAGCGGCACTCGCGGGCATCTGGGGGCCGGTATTCCGTGACTTCGCGATCGCCCCGTTCGCCGAGGAGTGGTTCGACGGCCAGTACGACACCGTCATCGTCACCGGCCACTATCGCGGCACGGCCCGCGCCACCGGCAAGCATGTCACCGCCGAATTCGCCCACATCTGGCATATTGCCGACGGCAAGCTGCTCGCCCTGCATCAGTACACCGACACCTGGTACTGGCGCGAGGCTTTGTCGGCCGCGGCCTGATCGCAAACTTTCGCGGCCGAGCAGCGGGATGATGGCCGCATGTCAATGGATCTCGCCGCATTCGTTCGTGGCCTACCCGAGGCGAAGATCCGAATTCGCCTGACCTATCGACCGGTTGGCGGCGACACGCCCGATCATTGCGACACCCCTTGAATGAACCGACTGGTCGGGCTGTTTGCTGGCGGCAAACATCCGGTTCGCAGCGCACCGAGGCCGTTCAACCGCGTGGTCATCGCGCCGCGGGACGGCGTCCGCGAGTACTAAATCGTCGTTAAATCGAAACCTGCGATGCGTGTGTCGCGCGCGGCGCGCCGCGACACAACCCAGCGACGGCAAATTGACAGTTTCGCTGGCAACGGTACATCGACTATGAATGTCTGGTGCCGTTCCCACGCGTGATCATTTGTCCGCCGTTGAATCTCTCCCGCGGGGAGTCGATTTGACCATCGAGCATCATCCCATCGAGGACGAGGTCGGACAGCTCGCGAGGAGGGTCGAGCGGGCCCGAGGGCGACTGGCCTATCAGTTCGATCCTGCGCTCACCGAGGCGCTGTCCGAGGACGAGCTGATCGCCGAACGCGAGCTCGCCGAGAAGATTCGCGGCGAGGATCGCGCGCAGCGATGGAAACAGGTTCAGGCCGCGGCCGCCGCGGCCGACCGCGCAAGGCATACCACCGAAGCGATCGAGAAGGCCGATATCAGAGATCTACTGGTAGCCCGCAAGGCAATTGCGGCGCAGCGGCGGGAGTCGAGCCCGCATGCCAAACTGGCGTCGCTGTACCGGCACCGTGGATGGTCACTGCGCGCGCTGGCGGGTGTGGTGGCGGCGGGCATGCTGTGGTCCGCGGTCAATGTGCAGCACAACATCGCACCGGGCGGGCCGGGCGATCCGCTGTACTGGTTCAGCTATCTCATCGAGGCGATGATCAGTGTCTGCCTGATCATCATCATGGTCGGCACCAATAAGGTCGCCGAATGGGGTGTCATCGATAACCGCCGACAGGTCGCCGCGGCCGAAATCGCCCTGCTGACACTGACGGTCACCCTCAACACCTACCCGTACCTGCGCGACGGGGAATGGTATGAGACCGGTGTGCACGCGGTCGCGCCGGTCATGATCGGTGTCGCCCTGCTCATCCACGATGCCGCGAGCGCCCGCTACGGCCTGGCCATCTACCGGGCCACCGAGCAGGTTCGCGAGTTACCCGATCCGGCCGAGCAGATCCGGGAAAAGCTCCCGACGATCACCACGTACCGCGCGAATGCGCTCGCGGCCCTGGTGGCGTCGGAATCGGGTAAGGAGTCCGCGGAGTCGGCCCAGGTGTCCCGAGCGGCCACCGCGAACCAGGACGCGGAGCTGGAAGTCGAAGCGATCGTGGAGGCCGAAGAGGCCGAGGTCGAGGAGCCGGCCGAAACGGCCGAAGGGGAAGACACTGCCGCACAGGGTGATCCGGCCACCGTGGCCGAGATCGATCCCGATACGCGCCGAGCGGCGAGCAACGGCAATGGCCGCGCCGGGGCCGAGAACGGCAGTGCGCCGGGCAATTCGGCGCCGACGGCACCGGAGCAGCGGGCGACGCCCGCCAAGCCCGAGAGCCGCCCCGCGGTCGCCAAGGAACCGGTCGCGCCGGTGGTCGCGAAGAACAACCCCTTCGCTCCGCCATCCGATCAATCGGGCGCCGCCGCCGAGACTGCGCCCGTGCCCAAGGTCGAGAGCCGACCGGCGAGCCCGCAACCTGCCAAGACAGCCGCCCGCAAGGCGGCACCGGCTGCCGCCGAGTCCGCTCCCGTCTCGGAGGGCAAGCCATCGGTGGTGTCGACGTTGCGCAGGAACAGTTCGTCCTCGGCGGTAGCGCGCAAGACCAGCTCGCTCGAGGGGCGCAAGGACAGCAGGTCGACCGAGAACACCCGGGGCAAGGGCAACGCGCCCGCCGATCCGGATCCGCACCTTCAGGTCGTTCGCACACCCGATATCCACGACACCGGACAGTTCCGCATCGCCGAGATGCTCGAACAAGAACTTGCCGAACTACAGGCGGAGCGCAGGCGGGCCAGGGCGAGCAGACAACGATGATCTCGGCGCTTGCCAGCCCGGGAGACTTCGGGGCATGATGCAGGCTCGGGTCATTAGGTACGTTAATAACTGGCGACCGCTGCGGGTATCAGGTGTGGGAACGAAGGGATGGATCGGTCCAGTGATGAGGTCTTACCACTCAGCAGGATCCAGAACCATCAGTTCCGCGTCGGCACTGTCGCTTTCATAGCGAAGCGGTGCGAGACACCCGGAAGCTGGAGTTTCCGCGCACGGGCCCAGCGATATACATCCTCGCCGGGAGCGCCCTGCTGTCGGTGATCCTGCTGTTCACCACCATCGATCCCTTCCTGGACAAGGGCGGGTTCCTGGTCGGCGGGCTGGACGTGCACATCTATCGGGACGGTGCGTTCCGGATCGTGCACGATATCCCGCTGTACACCGAGCCGACCATGCGCGGGCTGCTGTACACCTACACGCCGTTCTCCACCATCGCGTTCGTGCCGATCTATTTGGTCCCGTGGGGGTACGTCACGAACACCTGGCTGGTGTTGAACCTGGGCGTGCTCATCGGCTGTGTGCTGCTCAGCTGGCGGCTGCTCGGGTACCGGATCACCACTCGGCTGGTCGTCATCAGTGTCCTGCTGGCGGCCACCTGCGTGTTCATCGAACCCGTCCGCCAAACGCTCTACTTCGGGCAGATCAACCTGGTGTTGATGCTGCTGATCCTGTTGGACGCGCTGCGCGACGACTACGGGAAGGTGCGCGGCATCGGCGTCGGACTCGCGGCGGGGATCAAACTCACCCCGATCTACTTCGTGGCGTACTTCGTGGCCCTGCGCCAATGGCGTTCGGCGATCACCGCATGCGTCACCTTCCTCGCCTCCATCGCCTTCGCCTGGGTCATCCTGCCCGCCGATTCGCGGGAGTACTGGACCTCGACGTTCTTCCAGTCCAATCGGATCGCGGTGGATACCCACCCGGCCAACCAATCCATTCGCGGTGTCATCGCGCATCTGCTGGATCGGCCGGCGCCGATGTGGCTGTGGCTGCTCGTCGCGGGGTCGATCGCGATCGCCAGCCTGGTCGTCACCACGGCGCTGTATCAGCGCGGTGAGCGGCTGCTGTCGATCACACTGGCCGGTCTGACCGCCTGTGCGGTATCGCCGTTCTCCTGGGGACACCATTGGGTGTGGTTCGTGCCGCTGCTGGTCTATCTGGTGCACAAGGCGCGGGACAATTGGCGCTGGTGGGTCGCGGCGGCGGTGCTGTTCGCCGCGACCGCCGCGTGGACCTATCACTGGAGCAGAACCTGGGTGTCGATCGGGGTGTTCCTGCTGCCTCCGTGGTGGCCGATCACCAAGGTGCTGATCAACGGTTACGTCATCGCCTTCCTCGCGGTGCTGATCGGCGCCTGGATCCACCTGCGCCGCGACGGGTGGTCGGCGCTCAGCGAGCGATCGGCCGAGCGCTCGATCCGGTTGCCACTGCTGCGACGTCGCGACCCCGAATCCCCTTCTTACCCAACTCCTTGTCCATGACCAGCGCCGGAACCCGGTGCGGGAGGCCGGGTTTGCGGACAGCGTAAGGTGGAGGGCATAGGGAGGGGAGGACCTATGCGCGTATTGTGTTGGTGGGCTACCGGTATCGCGGCTTTGTGCCTATCGGGGTTGGTTGTTCCGGGAAGCGCTGGGGCGCAGACCTATTACGGCGGATACCACACCGCTGCCGATATGCTGTCGCACGCGCAGGCCGTCGGCCGCACCTATCCGGGTATCGCTACGGTCTATGACATCGGCGAGTCCTGGTTGGCGACACAGGAACGCGGTGGACATCGGCTCCAAGCGATCTGCCTGACGGGTACCGCGCAGGCGCCCGTACCGGTCAAGGCCATCGCGAAGGCCGGGTTCGGGCCGGTTCGACCCGACGGATGTGCGTTGTCGACGGTGTCGAACAAGCCGAAGCTATTGCTGTTCGCCCAGATTCACGCCCGCGAGATCACGACCGGCGAGCTGATGTGGCGCTGGATCGACTACCTCGCCGACGGCTACGGTATCGACCCAGAGGCGACCTCGGTGCTCGACAGTACCGAGGTCTGGATCGTGCCGGTTGCCGATCCAGACGGTGTTGACATCGTCTCCGCCGCCGAGGGCCGTCCCGGGTTCCAGCGCAAGAATGTCGACGACACCGGACCGACCTGCACGACCGAGGATCTGGGCATCGGTCGCGGAGTGGATCTGGAACGGAACTTTTCCGGGCGGTGGGGTGCGGAGGGCGCCGATGCGGACCCGTGCGCGCAGGAATACCGGGGTGTTGCTGCGGCGTCCGAACCGGAGACGCGGGCGTTCGAAGGGCTGATGTCGGCGATCTTCGCCGATCAGCGTGGCGGGCCGGGCATCGGCGACGTCCCCGACACTGCCACCGGACTGCTCATCGACCTGCACTCCTTCGGAAATTTCGTGATCACGGCAGCGGATACCACACCCGAGGACGGCGTCCGACTGCGGAATCTGGCCGCGAAGATCGCACCGGCCGGTTTCACCTCGGGCACCTCCCTGGATACCGTCGGCTATCCGATCTCGGGAACCAGCATCGACCAGGCCTACCGCGCGCTGGGGATGGCGGCGCTGGTCATGGAGATCGGCCCGGACACGGCGGACTGCGCCGGATTCTTCCCGGAGTACTCGTGTGTGGATCGGTTGCTGTGGCCACAGATCAGGCAGGCGTTCACCGCAGCGGCACGGGCGGCCGCCGCACCATACCGCCAATAGGGCAAAGGCTTTGCGTTCTCTTTACCAGCGGATTCCCTCCGCTTTCAGCCCGAAATCGATCCTTGCCGGGCACGTCAAGCGGAGTTACCTTTAGCTCCTGCGCCGCGAAGCAATCCGGTTACCCGAAGATTGCTACACCCGCTCGACGGGAGGTTACTTCGATGTCGCACGAACATATTGCTCGGCCGGGCCGGAGGTATACCGCAATGACGAAGAAGAGGACGCAGCCCGCGCCCATGTTCAAGGTGACGGTGGTCAACGCCATTCACCAAGATGTCGATGGGTACGGCGACAGATGGGTCGCCACACTGGACCACGAGAATATGCGGGTCGACTGGATTGCCGCAGCGGTCGCCAAGGATGCGCGGACGGTCCGGGTCTGGTGCGATGACTGTGGGGCCAGCGTTCACCTGTGCCCCGAAATCCGCGAACACCTTCCGGCGGATGTGCGCAAAGCGCTTGCTGCCGCATGGGAGCACTACCACCCGACGTACCACGCCTAGACGAATTCGAGTACCTGACACAGCGGACGACGCACTGAGCGCGCCGTCGGCGGTCCCGCGTAGGCGAGCCGGAACAGCAGCACCTCGGCATGATCCGGCCCGGTCTCGAACAGCCGTCGATAGCGGTCGCGCAGCTCCCGGAGTTCGGCCTGTTCGTGCCTGGACAGACCGTTGCCCCCGCCGCGCTCGAGTCGGGCGAAGAGGTAGGGCAGCGCCGTCATCGGTTGCAGCGCAATGCCTTCCGCCGTCGCGGTGAGCCACATCCGCTGCATGGCGCGACCGCCACGCAGATAGCTTTCGCGTGACACACCGGGCACCGTCAGCAGCCCCACCGCGGCAGCGCTCGCCACCGTGCCGCGGGAAAGGTCTTCCAGTGCCCGTCCGCCACCGATATCGGCGAGGCACTGCGCCACGCGCCACTGACTCAGCAGCCGCAGTGCCGCGCGTTCGGCCGCGGTGAGTTCCGCGGTGGCGATATCGAGCCCATAGGGTTTGGCCCGTACCTCCTCGGGCGTCCATCGGTAGCCGCCCATCGCGTCGCGATGCATGGCCCGGTTCAGCAGGCCGATCCGGTCGCCCGCCCCAATCAGCGCGCCGATTTCGGCCAACTCCGTTCGCTCGCAGCGCAGTTGCAAGTGACCGCCGGATTCGGCACAGACCGCGGCCAGCGATTGCGCCACCCCCGCACCGAGCGGGCGACGGGTATCGCGACGCCGATTGGTGATCCGCGCCGTGATCTGCGCGACGAGCGGCGAGGCCTCGAATTCCGGTGCGACGGACAGTTCGACCGTGCCGACGAGGTGAGTGTCATTCGGCCGCGGCCAGGTTCGGATTCGCGTGTGCAGACCGAGATGTCCGGCCGCCAAGTCGATATTCTCGAATAGCGCGCCGAAGGCGACCCAGGTTGCGCCGTGTGCGAAGTCGAGGCTCGGCAGGTCGCGGGTCGAGTCGTGGCGGCATTCGAGGATGGCGTCGTCGCGATGCCAGGTCAGCGCCCACGGCTGGGCATTGTGTGCGGAGGGCGCCAGCGCGCCCATGGCCGCGATCCAACGCGCTGTCTCGTCGGACAACGTGCCGCGCTCCGCCGGTTCCGGTGGCAGCGACGGGGCCGCCTGCGCCTCGTCGGCGATCGCGAATAGTGGTGTGGCGGAGACCGGTTCGTGATGGGTTCGGTGCCTCGCATCGATCAGTTCGGCCGGATCGACGTAGTAGCGTCCCGACCCGACCGGCTCGCCGAGCAGCAGTCGCCGCGCCGCATCCGCGACTATTGCGCCGCCGAGTGCCACCCCCGAGGCGAGCTGTGGCCAACTGCCGATCGTCTGCCCGACCTCGGGCAGCGATGCCGCCGCGCGGGTGCTGAGCCGGTCCGCGTCGAGGATTTCGAGGACGAACGGGACCTTGTCCGCCGCGCTGAGATCGCGAAGCTCTTCGGCCCGTACCGAACCGAGCAGACCGTGGAAGATGGGCCGATCCGCTTCGACATCGAAGCGTTCGATATCGAGCAGGCCGCGATCGCCGGTCTGCATGATCACCGGAATGCCGTGGACGCGCGCCCGCTCCCGGAGCAGCACCTTGGTCGGCAGATCATCGCATTCCTCGACCAGCAGATCGAGACCACCGCCGCCGAGCAGGAAGTCATCGATGGCCTCTGGCCGAATTCCCTTCGGACACAGTTCTATTCGCAGATACGGATCGATCTCGAAGAGCTGCCGGGCCGCGATGACGGTCTTCGCTATGCCGAGGTCGGCCACGCGCGCGCGGATGCGGTTCAGATTCGACAGGCTGAGGCGGTCGAAGTCCGCGATCTTGAACGAACCGCCGATCCCCTCCTGTGCCAGAGTGAGCACCGCGGCGTTGCCGACCGAAAGCCCGACCACACCGATCCGCATGCGTGCGAGCCGCTGCTGTTCCGTCGGAGTGATGCAGTAGCGGTTGCGATCCGTGCGCACCTCCCGAAACTCCATCTCGGGCAACACATGTACGAGATCGCCCGACCACGGATACCACACCCACACGCCGTACTCCGTGGATTCCTTGCCGTTCAGATGCCGATGCGCGCGCCGGTCCACTTCGGCACGCGAACAGGCGGGGTCTCGCGCGGAGATGAGCTGACGCAACTGTTCGCGAACCGTGTCATGTACCCGTTGCACGGTCGTGGCGGCCAAGAGCGCGGATAATGCCGACCGGTCCCGCGCCAGGGCGAGATCGAAATGAATTGGCCGCCATTCAGAAATGTCGCCATTCTTACTCGCGAGCTCACGGAGACCCCGGCCCAACTCGTTGCGCAAAACCCCTCCCGGTAGGTACGTGCGGATCCGTCCTACCAAGGTCTACACCCGACTTGTCGGTAACTAGTTATGTTTGAGCAAGCCGCAATCAGCCCAATACCTCTGTCCCGAATCGTCACCGCGATCGACAGTACGACCTGACCGTTGGGCAGATCGCTGCTCGTCGCCAAGTGCCTGGCCGCGATTCCATCTGCCGTGCAAAGCATTTCCCCCAATCAGCACAACCAGGACACCGGCCCGTTCCGCACACATGCCGCGACCGCACACGAGCAGTCATACAAACTCCGCTGGCCCGCGCGCGCTGGCATTGACATCGCGGCGGGCCGTCTATTCGTGGCGGAACTGCGTGGGGTTGCTCGGCCGACCGGGCTCAGGACACGCGGGTTGCCATGGTGTCGGTGGGATAGATCATCCGGTCGGGCGGATTGCTGGTGCGCCGGGCGAGGGGGTAGTAGATGGCGGCGGTGAAGGCGATGCCGACGATCCAGGAAATATCGGCCCCGCCGAGCATTTCGGTGACCGGGCCGGTGTAGAGCTTCTGGGCGAGGAATGGGATCTGGGCCAGAATGCCCAGTGTGTAGCAGGCCAGCGCGGCGACGTTCCAGCGTCCGTAGCGGCCATCGGGATCGTAGAGCGCCGGGATGTCGATGCGCTCGCGTGAGATCAGGTAGTAGTCGATCAGATTGATCGCGCTCCATGGGGTGAACACCATGAGCAGCACCAGCACGAAATTCTTGAAATTGTTGAGGAAATCGGCGCTGGCCCCGACCGCGATCAGCATCGACACCGCGGTGAAGCCGACGATATAGGCGGTTCGCGCGGCCTGTGTGGTGTGCGAGCGACCGTTGAACGCGGTCACACAGGTCAGGATGGACATGAACCCGCCATAGGCATTGAGACAGTTCACCGTCAGCTTGCCGACCACGATCACCAGGTAGATCAGCAGCGCGATCGCGGACGGGCCGGCGAGATCGCCGATGAACCCGACTTGATTGCCGAGGAACGCCTTTCCGGCCACCGCGGCCACCAGCGCGCCGAGCGTCATCGCCCACTGCGAGCCGAGGACGCTGCCCGCGAAGGTGGACCAGAAGGTGGTCCGCGCACTGGTCGAGCGGGGCAGATAGCGCGAATAGTCGGCGACATACGGTCCGAAGGTGAGCTGCCAACCCGCGCCGAGGGAGATCGCGAGCACGAAGGTCACGATGTCGAAGGATTTGGCCCCGACATAGGCGCTGACGTCGTATTCGGTGAACAGGCGAATGGTCAGGTAGGTGAAGCCGATGATGCCGACCACGGTGGCGATCCGGCCGATGACGTGGATCAGCCGGTAGCCGGTCACCGCGACCACCGCGGTGAGCGCACCGAAGACGAGGATGCCGACCGTCGAATTGTCCACGTGCAGAATCTTGTTCACGGCCTGACCGGCCAGTACCGTGCCGGTCGCGGCGAAGCCGAGATACATCACGATCACCAGCAGCAGCGGCAGCACGGCGCCCAGGACACCGAATTGGGCTCGGCTGGAGATCATTTGCGGCAGACCGAGTCGCGGGCCCTGCGCGGAATGCAGGGCCATCACGATGCCGCCGAGGATATTGCCCAGGAGCAGGCCGATGATCGCCCAGAGCGCGTCGGCCCCGAAGACCACCGCGAGTGCGCCGTCGACGATCGCGGTGATCTGCATATTCGCCCCGAACCACAGGGTGAACTGACTGCGCGGGGTGCCGTGGCGCTCGGCATCCGGAATCACTTCGATGGTGCGGTGCTCGATCTGGAGTCCGGTGTCGAATTCGTCGTTGTGCGGCATGAATCCGCCTTCCATCAAGAGAAGGGGAGCAGCGGCGACAGGTGCGGTGCGGGGAGGACCCGGTGTGCGCGCTCGGTCTGTGCTCTGGGCCATAGAGGCTGCCCAGATGCATAGTCCTGTATATACAAGTGGCTGTCAACCGGAACGGATAGGGTGGCGCGCAGACGCCGTGCTCCGAGCGACGGGCCCGGCGGCGGTTTGCGTAACCGCGGCGGACCCACGCGGCCGCTGATCAGAGACCGAGAGGTGGTGGCGATGAACCGCCCCGTGGGCG
Organism: Nocardia sp. NPDC005998; assembly: GCF_040614395.1. NCBI lineage: Bacteria > Bacillati > Actinomycetota > Actinomycetes > Mycobacteriales > Nocardiaceae > Nocardia > Nocardia sp. NPDC005998. Next base: position 182,443 of record NZ_JBEXUI010000013.1, read on the forward strand.
ATGCAGACCTGGCGGTCTTGTTCGCGGCGTCCGGACCGGATTCGGCACCGGCGTACGAGCGGATCAAGAACCTCATCCGCACGCAGATCGCCGCCGGGCGCTGGGCCGCAGGCGATCTGCTGCCCTCGGAGCATCAATTGGTCGACGCACTCGGGATCTCGCGCATGACGGTCAACCGCGCGCTGCGCGAACTGGCTGCGGCGGGTGTCGTTGTTCGGATGATGGGCGTCGGCACCTTCGTCGCACCCGCGAAGGTGGCCTCGCCGCTGTTCGAGGTGCGCAATATCGCCGACGAGATCCAGCAGCGCGGCCACCGGCATCGCACCGAGGTGATCTTCCTGCGCAGCGAATCCGTTGATACCGACAATCCACTGCTCGACGACTGGCCAACGGATACGGTATTCCATTCGCTGCTGGTGCATTTCGACGATGACGTACCGATCCAGTTGGAGGACCGCTACGTCAATCCGGCCGCGGCCCCCGGCTACCTCGACCAGAATTTCGCCGATATCACCCCGAACCGCTATCTCAGCGAGGTCGCGCCACTGGTCCGCGGCGAGCATGTGGTCGAAGCGGTGCAGGGCAGTCGCGAGGACTGCGAACTACTGCGGATCCGACGCACCGAACCCTGTCTACAGATCCGGCGGCGCACTTGGTCCACCCATACGCTGGTGAGCGTTGCGCGGCTGGTGCACCCCGGCTCGCGCAGCCGTCTCGAGGGCGCATTCGGAGCCTGATCCGCTGGCGGCGAACGCCGCTGGGCCGAGGTTGTCTCAGGTGCCGAAGTTCCGCACGGCATGCGTCACGATCGCGTCGAGGCTCGCGTGATGTGCACCCTTCCAATAGGTTCGGCCGCAGTCGACGCATTGCGCGAAGGCTTCGTAGGTGCGTTCGGTGTCGTCGGGGAGTTGCCCGCGCAGGGTCTGTTTATCGGTCACGCGGAGCAGGCCGTTGCAGGCCGTGCAGCGGGTCCATGGCGCGAGCGGTGGTGCGAAACGCGACAGCACATCGTCGAGCTGTTCGGTGGGGCGATGGCTGTAAATGTATGCACCCGCGAAGATTTCGCGGCGCCGCAGTAGTCCGCGATCGCGGGAGAGCAGGATGCGGTGTTCGAGCGCCGAGCGCGTGGCCAGTGCCGCATCTCCGATATCCGGCTTCTCATAGGCGGCGTCGATGCCCAGCAGGCGCAACCGTCGCGCGAGGGTCCCGAGGTGGATATCGAGCAGGAATCTCAGCGGTTCGGCGATGTGCTGGGGGCGGACCACGGCGCGCACCGAGACGGCCTCGCCGTCGGCAGGCAGATGTGCTGAATCGACCGGGCGACCGTCGACCAGCAGCGCTCCCACCTCGGTGAGTGGCACACCGAGCGACTCCACGATGTGCCCGAGGGTCGAGCTGCCATCGATCCGCACGGCCGAGCGACCCGCGCGCTGTGCTGCGGCGACGAACAGCCGCAGCTCGGGCGCGAAATCGACCGTGATCTGCGCAGTGGTCACGCGGTCAGCATGCCAGGGCATGCGGTCCGGCGACCACCTGGTTTCACAATGCCCAGGGTTGGGCGCGGCGGCGAACCGGCGGTTCCGCGTTGGCCATGGCCTCGAGGTCTTCGAGGAATTTGTCGATGCTGTCGGCCGCCACATGGCTGGAGCCGATTTCGTAGCGGACCTTCTCTTCGGTGCTGTCCAGCACCGTGTCGATGAGGTCGGCCTTGAGATCCCGGATGAGCTGGGTGCGCATCTGGGCGATCTGGTCGCGGCCCTGGCTGCGGACCCGGGCGACCTCGGCATCGGCGAATTCGCGCATCTTGGCGACGATCCGCTCGGCATCGACGCGCGCGTCCTCGCGGATGTGCTCCAGTTCGGCCTGGGCGTCCGAGACGGCATTGTCATAGGCCCGCTTGGCCTCGACCAGGCGCTTCGCCGCAGCATCGTTGTCGTCGAGCTGCTTCTGAATATTGTTCTGCGCCTTGGCCATCAGCCGCCCGATTGGCGGTGCGATGTATTTGACCCAGATGAAGACAATAACGGCGAAACCGAACAGCTGGCTGAAGAAGATCGGCCAGTCGAAGGTGATGTGGAAAATGCCGGAGTCTTCGGATGCCGCGGCGAGGATGCTAGTGGTGAGGTTCATTGTCTACGCTCGCTCTGACTGGTGGCCCGCGCTGGAACGGGCGTGCCGATCCTTGATGCCGAGCACACGATCGGCCAATGTCTCGGCGAGCGGTTCGACAGTCTCACGCAGCTCCGCGGCCACCTGGTCCGCCTGGGCCCGCAGTTCCGTCGCGGACTCCGCGACGATCCTGTCGGCCTCTTCCTGCGCCTCACTTCGCAACTGCTCGAGGATAACTCGGCCCTCGGCCCGTGCTTGATTCCTGATCCCGACCGCTTCACTGCGCGCCTGCGCGACGGCCGCCTGATACTTCGCTTCGGCGTCGGCGAACAAGGCTTTGGCTTGCTTGTTGTCGACCGCGGTCTCCGCGACTCTTTCCTCGCGTTCCGCCAATACCTTGCGTATCGGCGGAACGACGAACAGCCACATGACCCCGAGCACGATCAGGAAGATCAAAAGCTCGACGAAGAATGTGCCGTTGGGAATGAGGAAATTCCCCTCGGCAACAACATCCGTTCGCGGAGTCATTCTGCGTTACTTACCGGGAGTAGCGAATACGAAGAGCGCCATGAAGGCCAGATTGATGAAGTACGCCGCCTCGACCAGACCGACGGTCAGGAAGAAGTTACCGCGGAGGCGACCCTCCGCTTCCGGCTGACGGGCAACGCCGTTGATCAGCGCGGCACCGGCAAGGCCGTCACCGATACCCGCGCCGATGGCGCCGCCGCCCATAATGATGCCGCCGCCGATGAGGGCGCCCTGGACGATGGCCGCCGTTGTTGCGTCTGCCATTTTTCACTTCCTGTTCTGTTACCTGAGCTCGATCGGCGGCGCCGATCCGTTGTGTTGTTTCGAGCGACAAGCAAAGCAGTCGCTGGTGGTTAGTGTTCGTTCTCCAGCGACATCGACTGACTGAAGTACAGGACGGTCAGCAGGGAGAAGATGAATGCCTGGATGGCTCCGACGAACAGGTCGAAGAGTTTCCAGATGGCATTCGGACCCCAGCTGATCCAGAACGGGAACAATGCGATCACCGAGACCATAACGCCACCCGCGAACATGTTGCCGAACAATCGCAGCGACAGCGAGAGCGGTTTGGCGACTTCCTCGATGACATTGATGAAGACCATCGGCCCCCAGCCGGTGTGGCCCTTCAGCAACTGCTTGGCATGCCCACCGATACCGCGGCGGTACACGCCCGCGCCCTGATACATGATGAATACGAACAGGGCGAGCGCGTAGACGAAATTGACATCCGATGCGGGCGGTGCGATCAATTCGCCGTGTCCGTACTGCACCGGCAGCACCGACAGCCAGTTGGACAGCAGGATGTAGATGAACAGGGTGACGGCCAATGGCAGCGCGAACGGCGCGACCTTCATGCCGATGGCGCTCTCCACCTGGTTGCGCATCCCGACCGTCACGGTCTCGAAGAACAACTGCACGCCGTTGGGCACGCCCGAGGTCAGCTTGGCCCGCAGGTAGAACGCCAAGCCGAGCACGATCGCCGCGGCGAGCGTGGTCGAGATGATTGTGTCGACATTGAAGTCCATACCCCACAGGTGTGCGACCGCGTGTTCGCCGACCTTGATCTTCGGCTCCTCGGCGGGCTGCTCCTGTGCGAGCACCGGAACGGCCGACCGGGCGATGAAGGCGAGTTGATCCGTCATGATTGCTGGCGAAGCTCCTTCACTTCAGGCAAGACGGTGACCAACACCAGAATCACTTGAAAGGCGGCCAAGCCGAAGAAGATTCCGATGCCATGGGGTCTTGCCAGGAAACCCACTGCGAGCGAACCGCCGGTTATTCCGGCCAGTCGAACCGCCGAGGACAGATACAACCCCTGTTTCCTCGGTTTTTCGGCGTCGGCGACCCGGTTGACGGTCAACCGGGTGAGTTGCGCATTCAACCAACCGAGTCCGAGTCCGAGACAAATGAACAGTCCGAGCAGCAAACCATCAAGCGGCCCGGCTGCCGCCAGAGTCAGTACGCCGACGCCTATTGCGAAGACAGTCGCACGGCGCATTCGGAGTGCATTCACATCCACTTCGATACCGTCCTCGGTCATCATCCCACCTCGTAGTGGGGTCGTGATTGATCGATAGCATACACATCAACAACGCCTTTGCGAGGCAACGTTTTTGATCTTTCTCCAGAGGATTTTCGGACCGTGTCCGTTCGACGACAGTGTCACCCCGGAGCCATCAAGATCAACTAATTACCTCCTTCGCGACAAGATCAACAAGACCGTCCGTTCGGTACTTCTGCCATCCGCTAATTCGCAGCATATTTGGCCGAATGGGCGTGAGGGCGGATACCGGCAGCATGGGTGTGTCAGGCCGGTGCACCGACCCAGACGGTGAGGGCCTCGGGCAATCCTGCGGCGGCGGGTTCCTCGCTCGCCCATGCGACGTAGCCGTCGGGTCGCAGCAGGACGGCGGCCGGGGTCGGGATTTCGCCGACACCGGGGACGGCCCAGTGCGCGCCGCGGCTGTCGGCGCGGACGATGTCGAATCGGTCGTGCCATTGCGGTACCGCGGGAACATCGTTTCCGTCGAGTACGAGCAGCACCGGGCGGCCCCCGCGCAGCAGTTCGTGCACTCGGGTCGCGCCCGCCGCGGTCGTGAGATCGGCATCGGGGATGCGGCGGCCGGTGAGCGGGTGCTCGCCCTTGATGTCATAGCGGATATCGAGTGCGGTGATCATGAGTCCGAGGCGATGGCGCACCTGCTCCATATCGATCAGATCGCTCATGATGTCGCGCAGCGCGTCCGTGTGCGGGCCGGGACGGCCGAGCGCGGTTTGGGCGCGGGTGTTGTGCAGGACCCGGGCCGCGATGGGGTGGCGCTCGGTCTCATAGGTGTCGAGCAATTCGTCGGATGCGTTGCCGCGCAGAGTGGCGGCGAGCTTCCAGCCGAGGTTCACCGCGTCCTGGATGCCGAGGTTCTGGCCCTGCCCGCCCGCCGGGTAGTGGATGTGCGCGGCATCCCCGGCCACGAAGACGCGGCCGACGCGGTAGCGGTCGGCCTGGCGGGCGGCGTCGCCGTAGTGCGAGACCCAGCGCGGGCTGTGCATGCCGAAGTCGGTGCCCGCGACCTCGACGAAGCTGGTGCGGAAGTCCTCGAAGCTCAGTTCGGTGCCGCGCTCGAGCACGCGGTCGTGACGCTGCACGACGAGTCGGTACCAGCCGGGCTCGAATTGAACCGCGGAGAAGTCGCCGACAGCGCCGCGATGTCCGAAGAAGGGCTGTGCAGGCGGATCGGTCAGTTCGACATCGGCGAGCATGCCGGTCACGGTCGCATCGGTGCCGACATAGTCGATGCCGGCGAGTTTGCGCACCGCGCTGCGGCCGCCATCGCAACCGACCAGGTAGGCGGCGCGGATCCGGCGCGGATTCGGGCCGCCGATCTCCACCTCGACACCCGTCGCGTCCTGCCGGAAGTCGACGACCGGTGAGGCCCACTGCACAACCGCGCCGAGTTCGGTTGTGCGCCGGTCGAGTTCGCGTTCGATCACCGACTGCAGCACAGCGAGCATGAAGGGGTAGCGGGTGTTGAAATCGCTGAAGTCCAGGGGCAGGCCGGCGAAGTGTCCGGCCTGCATGATGCGGCCGAGCGGGAGCAGATCGTCGAGCAAGCCGCGCTGATCGAGGATCTCCATGGTGCGGGCGTGAATGCCGCCCGCCCTGGATTCGCCGGTCCGCGCCGGGAGTCCGTCGACCAGCGCCACATCTACTCCGGCCAGGCGCAGTTCGTAGGCCAGCATCAGGCCGGTCGGTCCGGCGCCTGCGATCACTACCTCGGTGGTTTCCATGTCGATCTCCTTAACAGCGTTAAACGATTTAACGTTGTTAAGGAGACCAGAACATTGTTAAGCTGTCAAGGGATTCGACAGCGGAGGTGACAGTGAAGATCGATGCCAAGGTGATCGCCGAGGCCGCACTCGGGCTGCTCGATGAGGTCGGTCTCGATGGGCTGACCATGCGCAAGGTGGCCGCGGCACTGGACGTGCAGGCACCCGCGCTGTACTGGCATGTCAAGAACAAGCGCGAACTGCTCGACGCGATGGCTCAGCGGCTCTTCGTGTCCGCGGTCGACGGTGTCGAGGGACCGCGGCGCGGGGAAGACTGGCAGGGCTGGGTGCTGGCGCTGGCCGGGCGGTTGCGCCGGGCGATGCTGCGCTATCGGGACGGGGCGAAGGTCCTGGCCGGTACCTACGTCAGCGATGATGCCATGTGGCGCATCGTGGAATTGACACTGCGCACACTCGAGGATGCGGGGTTCTCGGCGTTCGACGCCGAGCGGGTCTTCCCGATCCTGCTGCACTATACGGTCGGATTCGTCATCGAGGAGCAGGCCCAGTTCGGTGCGGAATACGCCGACGGCAACCCCTACGATCTCGCCCAGCTGGCGCAGGCCGTCGATGCCGACCGCTACCCACGAACCGCCCGCATGGTTGCCGACATCTTCAAGGCCGATACCGATGCCGAATTCGACCACGGGCTACGCGTCATCCTGGCCGGAATCCAGGCCACTCGAGCCGTTTCCGAAACTTCCTGACCTCGGTACTCAGCGACCGAATCCCACTAGGCCCTCGGCCAGGGTGATGATCTGCAGGGCGTCGGGAACCGGTAGCCGGACGTCCGGGCATTCGGTTCGATCCGATCGAGGACATCGGCGCTCCTTATTATTTCGTCTCCGGCGTCAGCTCGTAGACGACGTAAGCGGTGCGCACCACCGGCAGTGCGACATTCCGCACGCGAATGCCGCCGGGGGTGGTGCCGCGTTCGATGCCCGCATGCGCATGCCCGTGGATCGCGAGGTCGGCGCCTCGGTCATCGATGGTCTCGCCGAGTAGGTAGGAGCCGAGGAACGGGTAGATTTCGCGCGGTTCGCCGTGCAGGGTGTCGCTGATCGGGGAGTAGTGGGTCATGGCCACGGTGATGTCGGTGTGCAGGCCGGCCAGTGCCTCGCCCAGGGTCTGGGCGAGATCGACAGTGTGGGCGGCGAATTCGCGCATGACCCGCTCACCGAAGACGCTCGCGCACTTACCGGCGAAACCACCGCCGAAGCCCTTCGTCCCGGCGATGCCGAGGGTTTGTCCGTCGACCGTGAATTCGGCTGCGGTTCCTTCCAATACGGTGATGCCGTGATCGGTGAGCGTCGCGGTGATCTCATCCTGTGCGTCGCTGTGGTGGTCGTGATTGCCGAGGACCGCGACCACCGGGATACCGAGATCGGCGAATTCCGCGGCGACGACCCGGCCTTCGGCAACGGTGCCGTGCCGGGTGAGATCACCCGCCAGCAGCAGCACATCGGCGCGGGCGGGCAATTGCGCCAGTGCGGGGCGGAATTCGCCGCGTGATTCGACGCCGAGATGTACGTCGCCGATTGCCGCGATCCGCATGCGCCACTCTCCTTTCCGGTCTCAGTCCGCCAGCGCCTCGGTGTCCCGTGGGGCGGCGGGCGGCGTGACGTGCACGTCGTTGTGGATGCGTGCCTGCGGAAGCTGTTCGCGCACCACGGTTTCCATCTGCTGCTTGCGTTCGATGCTGCTCACCTCGCCAACGAGAACGATCACATCGCCGCGGATCGTCACCTGGACGCCGAGTTCGGCGGTGCGCGGATCCTCGGCCAGCGCCCGGCGCAGGTGCGCGACCAGATATTGCGGCCGATCCATCTACTGCCCCTCCTTCGGCTCGATCAGGCCGAGGTCGTCCACCAGTCCGAGAAAGGCTCGGGCGTAGGGCGAACCAGCGGTTTCCTCGCGCACCCGTTCCCAATCCACCTGCTCGCGCAGATCGCGCGCGACGTGCAGCAGCGGGCTCAGATCCAGTCGGTGCGCATCGAAGACCAGTAATTTATCGATCATCAGATCGGTCGCGCTGATCACCGGCGCTACGGCCGGACCGACGCGCATTACGGTGGCCCGATCGAGCAGTTCGTCGGTGACGTCGCGGTTGTTCGGCCGGTAGATCAGGTCGATGAGGACGCCGTCGTCATAGACCTTGGTCAGCCAGTCCTCGGGCGGATCCGCGACCCGCAGTCCGCCGCGGGCCAATGCGCTCCGGGCGCGGGCGAGATCGGCGGGTTTGATGAGGATATCCACATCGTGTTCCGAGGCGGGTCCGCCGCGCGCGTACACCGCGCACCCGCCCGCGACCGCGAAGCGGATATCGGTATCCGCCAGCGTGTTCACGGCGCGGGTCAGCGCGTGCAGTAGCTCATCGATGGTCGGGACCATATATGCGCCATACCCGCGGTTCGCCCTGCTAATCGCCGCCGCGAGGGCGCTGTCGGGGTGTGCGCGCGATCAGGGTTTGCGCGCTATGGCGCCGACCATCAGGCGCTCGATAGTGGTCAACTTGTCACGCACGATGCGGGTCGGACGCCACCGGGGCAGGTAGACCAGGCCGGGCTCGACCAGGTCATAGCCGAGGAACAGGTCGAGGATCTCGTCCTTGGTGCGGAAGCGGCCGCTGCCGAGGAATTCCAGAAAGGATTTCTCGGTTCGCTTGGCTTCCGGGCCCGAGTCGCAGAAGTGCGTGATGAACAGGTGGCTGCCCGAGGGCACGGCGTTCATATATCCGTCGACGACGCCCGCCGGATCTTCGTCATCGCGCAGATAGTGCAACAAGCCGACGAGCATGACGGCCACCGGCCGGTCGAAGTCGATCATCCGCTGCACATCCGGGTGCTCGAGCACGTTAAAGGGATTGCGGAGGTCGGCGGTGACGACGACGGTTTGGTCGTTCTCCTCCAGCAGCGCGCGTCCGTGCGCCAGCACGATCGGATCGTTGTCGGCGTAGACGACGTGTGCCCCGGGCTGCAGCGATTGGGCGATCTGGTGGGTGTTCTCCGTGGTCGGCAGGCCAGCGCCGAGGTCGAGATACTGCTTCAGTCCGGCCTCGCGCGCGAGGTAGCGCACGCCGCGACCCAGGATCTCGCGATTCAGTTTCGCCAGATCATCGATATGCGGCGTGGTCGCACGCAGGTGCTCGCAGACTCTTTCGTCGACGGGGTAGTTGTCCTTCCCGCCGAGCAGCGCATCGTAGACGCGCGAAATGCTCGGCTTGGTCTGATCGATCTCGACCGTCGACCGGGAAGCTGTCATATCCACCCCTTCGCGCGATACCGGATTGCCTTGCGTGCCTCGAAAAGCGTAGTCACACAAGCAGATGCCGTGCGGACAATGCCCGATTCGATACGAATTCGGTCGGCTCAGTGAACCGGTAGTTTGCTGGCCGAAGCGTTCAGTGCCGAAACCAGGTGGCGCCGTCGATCGGGACCTCACCACCATCAACGTGTCGATGGGAAGCCGGTACGACTAGGCCGGTGCGGCGACCGGCTTGCTCGCGTGGAGTGCGGCGGGCGAGGTTGGAGCCGTTGCTGCGCATTGGGCCGCTCATGGGGCGGGGGGTGGACGCGGCCTGCGCGCATGGCCGACCATGGGGCGATGTCGCTCAGTACGCACGAAGCCGATCTGTTCGAGGGGTTCAGGGGCCGCTTGGAGGCGATCGCCTATCGGCTGCTGGGGTCGGCCAGTGATGCCGAGGACGCGGTGCAGGATGTGTTTCTGCGGTGGCATGCGGCCGACCGGGAACTGATCGAGACGCCGGAGGCGTGGCTGACGAAGGTACTCACCAATATCTGCCTCAATCAGCTCGGCTCGGCCCGGGCGAGGCGGGAAACCTATGTGGGGCAATGGCTTCCGGAACCGGTCCTGGCCGGGGACCGGATGCTCGGTCCGGCCGATACCGTCGAACAGCGCGAGTCGGTTTCCATGGCAATGCTCACCCTCATGGAGCGGCTCTCGCCCAACGAGCGCGTGGTGTATGTGCTGCGCGAGGCGTTCGGGTACGCGCACCGCGAGATCGCGGAGATCCTCGACGTCACCGAGTCGAACTGCCAGCAGATCTACCGGCGTGCCAAGCAGCATGTCACCACCGGACGCGCCCGCACCGAGGTCGATGCGGTCGCCGCGCGGGAACTCGTCGAGAAATTTCTCGCCGCGGGTCTCAGCGGTGACACCGAGCCGCTGATCCGGCTGCTGACCGTTGACGCGGTCAGCATCGCCGACGGTGGTGGCCGGATTCCGGCCCGCAAGGTCCCGGTCATCGGTGCGCTCAGTATCGCGCGGTACCTGCGTGGTGTGTTCCGGCCGACCGAAGCCAAGCGCGCCTATGTCGCTGGCCGTCCCATCTTCTATGCCGTCGTCGTCAACGGCGGTCCCGCGGTGCTGGTCGAGGTCGACGGGCGGGTCTTCGGCATCTTCTGCATCGACCCGACCCCGGACGGCGTCGCGGCGATCCATCTCCAGGTCAATCCCGACAAGCTGGAACGCATTACGCGCCAGTGGGCGGCCACCGGACCGCATCGCCCGCTCGCGGCCGAGTGGTGACCCACATCACAATCCTTTCCTGTCAGGGATCGAGCGGCTGTCCGGTTCAGGAGGTGAGTGCAACCAGACAGGAGCAAGCCATGAAGCACCGCATTGTCGTCCTCGGAGCCGGGTACGCCGGAGCCATCGCCGCCGGTCGCCTCGCCAAGCGGCTGCACCGCGACGACGTCGAGATCACCGTGGTCAATGCCGATCCGGACTTCGTCGAACGGGTGCGCATGCACCAGCTCGCGACCGGGCAGGAGCTGCCACGCCGCCCGCTGCGCGAGGTCTTCGCGGGCACCGGCGTACAGGTCCGGACGGCATGGGTCGGTGCGGTCGATGTGGACCGCAAGACCGTCGATCTCACCGGTGAGCACGGCGCCGAGACCCTTGGCTACGACACCCTCGTGTACGCCCTCGGGAGCACCGTCGCCGACTACGGCGTTCCCGGTGTCGCCGAATACGCCTACAACGTCGCCGGGAAGCAGGCCGCGCTGCGGCTGCGGGCGCGCCTGAACGAGCTGGCTTCGGGTGCGACCGTGCTGGTCGTTGGCGGCGGCTTGACCGGTATCGAGGCGGCCGCCGAAATCGCCGATGCCCGCCCGGACCTCGAGGTCACGATCGCCGCCCGCGGCGGGGTCGGCGACTGGCTCAGCGATAAAGCCCAGCGCCACCTGCGCGGCGCCTTCGACCGGCTGGGCATCACGGTCCGCGAACATGCCGACATCACGCGGGTCGAAGAAAACGGCGTGGTCACCGGTTCGGGTGGGCAGATCCCGGCCCGGATGACCGTATGGACGGCGGGTTTCACCGCACATCCGATCGCGGCCGCCACCACTCTGGAGGTGTCCGATACCGGGCGGATCGTTGTCGACGGCACCATGCGCTCGGTCTCGCATCCGGATGTGTACGCCATCGGCGACGCCGCGAACGCCATCGGGGTGGGTGGTAGGCCACTGCGGATGGGCTGCGCCACCGCAACCCCGATGGCGTGGCAGGCTGCCGACGCCCTCGCTGCCCGCTTGACCGGTCGCAAGGTCGCCGAGGCCCCGATCGGCTATGCGTCCCAGTGCATCAGCCTCGGCCGCCGCGACGGCATCTTCCAGCGCGTCACCGCCGCGGACGAGCCAACGGACACCGTCGTTACGGGCCGGATCGGCGCCCGCATCAAGGAATTGGTCTGCGCGGGCGCGGCTTGGAGCGTCATCCAGCCGACCATGCTGAAGCCGAGCCGCCGCCGCCACCTCGCCGCGCCCGCCGAGGCGGAGACCCACGTCATCACCGCGTGACGCGGCCGCCGCATTCGGACGCAGCGGCGAAATTGGGGCCGAAGCCACGCGGACCGGTGGCCCAGAACTCCCCGAGTGCGATGCGTCCGACATGCGACTTGGGGTCTGGAGGGCTGTGTGGTGTGCGTCTGACGTGCGACTTGGGGTCTGGAGGGCTGTGTGGTGTGCGTCTGACGTGTGACTTGGGGTCTGGAGGGCTGTGTGGTGTGCGTCTGACGTGTGACTTGGGGTCTGGAGGGCTGTGTGGTGTGCGTCTGACGTGCGACTCGGAGTCTCGAGGCCCGCCTTGTGTGCGCCCGACACGCGACTCGGAGTCTCGAGGCCTCCGTGGCGTGCATTCCACGGCGTGCCTGGAGGTGGAATGAGGGCGACGGTTCCTGCCCGTGGACAGTCAGGTGGCGTCGAACCAATGGTCGGCGGGGGCGAGGCGGCCGAATGTATCGGAGATTTGGGCGACCAGGGCCCAGGGGCGTTGGGTGTCGGTGGTGGCCTTGCCGTTGGTGAGGATGGCGCCGGACAGGCCGCGTGCCGGGTCGGCCCAGCCGTATTGGGTGGTCAGGCCGCTGCGGCCGAAGTGGGACTGGGTGTTTCGGCCGAATTTGGATCGGCGGGCACCCAGTTCGTAACCCGCGCGGCTTACCCGTCCGGCCAGGCCGGGTAGCCGCGGCGCGGGTTGGATCGCCGCGCGGAGGGTTTGCGGCTTCATGATCCGGATTCCGTCGAGTTCGCCACCACGGGTGAGGATTTCGTAGAAGCGGGACAGTTCGCAGGCCGTGGTCACGAGGTTGCCCGAGGGCAGTTCGGCGGTCAGGAAGGCCTGGTTCGCGGATTTGGCGGTTGCGCCGTCCACTCGGCCGCCGAGTGCCTTGCGCGCCAAGAAGGTCGACATTCGCGACGGCGGGGGGCCGGTCTTCACGCTGGGCACGACCTTGTCGACATCCTCGGGGCGGACACCGAAGTTGGTCCAGCGGAAGCCGAACGGCTCGAGTACCTGCTCGGCCAGGTGCTCGCGCATCCGCTTGCCGGTGGCCCGCTGCACCAGCAGGCGTTGGATCAGACCGCTGGTCAATGCGTGGTAGACCCGGAACCGGCCCGGTCGCCAACTCGGCACCAGATCGGCGAGCCCGCGCACGGCCAACTCCTCGTCGAGCACCAGCTCGACCCCCTTGTACGGCGGCGTGACAAACGGCACCCCGGCCGAATGCGACAGCACATCGCCGATCGTGATCGCCTCCTTGCCGTGGGCCGCGAACTCCGGAATGTACTTGCACACAGGATCATTCAGCTCGAAGGCGCCCTGCTCGATGAGCATGAACATCAGCGCGGCGGACACCCCTTTGGCGGTGGAGAAGCCGCAGAACGGTGTCTCCGGCGTAGCGAGCACCTGCTGCGCATCGGGGCTGTCTCTCGGCGCATTACCCCAGCCGTGCCCGATGGTCCGGTTCAACAGGATCTTGCCGTTGCGCCGCACACATGTCTGGATCGCGGGCGTCGTGCCCAACCGGTACCACGCCTGCACCGACGCCCAGAGCGACTCGACCTCGCCGCTGGTCGATCCGGCATCCGCCGGATCGTCCTCGTGCCCAACCGTCGTCACCGCGTCCAGATCATCGGCGACGGTCACCAACGTGGCAGGAAGTACCTTCACGCGGCCAGCATATCGACGGCGATCATTCGGCTGGTCACGTGCGCGACTACATCGATTCCCGATCCTCGCCAGACCTCGACGTCGATTCGGAAGCAACCGTGCGATCGGCGCGCAAACACCGGCCGGAGTGGTTTCGCGGCCGAAGCACGGGTACCCGACAGCCAGGAGGTGTTCGACATGCCCAAGGAATGGAGCAATAAGCAGGAACGCCAGTACGAACACATCAGGGATTCGGCGCGGGAACGCGGCGCAACCCAGCAGCGCGCCGAGGAAATCGCCGCCCGCACGGTCAACAAGAATCGCGCGCAAGCCGGGCAGACCAGGACCGCGAGCCGCACCTCGATCCAGGACAAATCGCCCCAGCAGCGCGGCGGGCAGCGCTCGGGCCGCCGCGGTCCGAAGGGCCCGACCCGCGACCAGCTCTACAACGAGGCCAGGCAGCGAAATATCAAGGGCCGTTCGAAGATGACCAAGGGACAGCTCGCGAGGGCATTGGGCAAGGCCTGATCCGCGATCGTGGTCTCCACCCGGCGACTCGGGCTAGCCTCGGGGCATGTGCCGAAATATCACCGCGCTACGCGGGCTGGAACCCGCGGCGACGTCGGAAGAAGTGCATGCGGCCGCGCTGCAATACGTCCGCAAGGTGGGCGGGCTGTCCGCCATTTCCGCCGCTAACCGTCCGGCGGTCGATGCCGCGGTTGCCGATATCGCGGCCGCCACGATGCGGCTGCTCGAACAATTGCCGGAGCGCAAGGTCCCGCCGAAGACCGTGCCGCCGCTGCGCCGCCCCGAAGTGCAGGCTCGCATTCACGCTCACACGCACGACTGAGCCTCCGCTGCTGAGTCCGGGCTGCCTGAATCCGGGCGCCTGAGTCTGGGCTGCCTGAGCCGGGCTGCTCTGAGCAGATCTGCTGAGGGCAGCGCGGCGAGATTTTCGCGGTGCGCGCGGGGCACGGTGGAGTCATGGCTCACGATGACAAGACACCGTTGTTCAGTTGGCGCGCCAGGGAGCAGCTGCTCAGCAGGCGAATATTGGTGCTGGACGGCCCCCTCGACGACGATAACGGGACCCTGCTGATGACGCAGCTGCTCACGTTGGCGGCCGAGGACGCCGAGGCGGGGATCTCATTGTGGATCCACTCCCCGGGTGGTTCGGTTCCCACCATGCTCGGCATTCGCGATGTGATGCGCCTGATACCGTGCGAGGTATCCACATTGGCGCTCGGATTGGCTTGCAGCGCAGGACAATTCCTGTTGTCCGCGGGTACGCCGGGGCGACGCTTCGCGCTGCCGCACGCACGGGTGCTGATGCATCAGGGGTCGGCCGGAATCGGCGGCAGCGCCGTCGATGTCGAGGTGCAGGCCGATGATCTGCGCTACACCGTGGAGACCGTGCTCGGCATCATCTCCGGCGATACCGGACAGCCCTATGACCGGATCTACGAGGATTCGCTGCACGACCGCTGGTTCAGCGCGACGCAGGCCAAGGAGTACGGCTTCATCGACCACATTGTCGACTCGTTCGGGCAGATCGTGCCCCAGCGCCAGCGGATCGGAATCTCGGCATGACCTACACCATTCCCAATGTGATCGCCCAGCATCCGCGCGGCGGTGAGCGCATCACCGATATCTACTCGCACCTGCTGGCCGAGCGGATCGTCTACCTGGGCACCCCGATCGACGCCGGGGTGGCCAATGCGCTCATCGCGCAACTGCTGCACCTGGAGTCGGAGAGTTCGGAACAGGACATCAACCTCTACATCAACTGCGAGGGCGGTGATCTGTCCGCGATGCTCGCGATCTACGACACCATGCAGTTCATCAAGGCTCCGGTGCTCACCACCTGCGTCGGCCAGGCCATCGCGGTCGGCGCGGTCCTGCTCGCCGGTGGCGCCCCCGGTCGCCGATCCCTGCTGCCGCACGGGCGCGTGGTGCTGCATCAGCCAGCCGCCCGCGGCCAGGGCGCGATTCCGGATCTGATCCTGCAGGCCGATGAGTTGGTGCGGATGCGCGGCGAGATCGAGTCGATCCTGGCTCGGCATACCGGGCAGTCGGTGGAGCGGCTGCGTCACGATACCGACCGCGATCGCGTCTTCACCGCCCAAGCGGCCGTCGACTACGGACTCGTCGACAACGTGCTCGGTTCCTAACGCCGCGCCCAGACTTATCCCGCTGCGTCCAGGGGGCGGTCGAAGGCAGTCGAATGGTGGTCGCCCAGGCCGTATGCGACCGCCGTACGACTACGCTCGGCGAGCAGTCGGAGCTACCCCAGACCCCAAAGAATATTGGACAACCGATCACCATGCGCTGATGCAGGCAAACGCCGAGAGCGCCCCTGCACCAGCGCATTCTCGACCGATCAGATTGGGGGTTTGTGGTTTGCGGTGGGGTTTGGTGTGGGTGGTGGGCGGTCTATGGGCGTGGGATTTGGGTGATGTTCGGGCGTGCGCGGCGGGCCGCCCAGGTGACGGCGGCGCCGACGGGCGTGCCGAGCAGCCAGCCGACAAGGACATCGGTCGGCCAGTGCGCGCCGAGATACACCATGCATCCGCCGATGAAGACCACCGCTGCGGCCAGTGCCGTACCCGCCGTGCGGCGGGTACGGGCCGATTTCCAGTTCACCGCCAGGAAGACGGCCATCGCCAGTGCCGAGGTGGCGGCGGCATGGGTCGATGGCATTGCCCAGCCCTGGATCTCGGGCCACACCGTCAGATCTCCGCTCGGGCGCGGCCGCCCGATCACCTGCTTCAGGTTGTGCGCGATCAGGTCGGCGAGCAGCAGACTCGCCGCTGCGGCAGCGCCGACCCGCCAACTCCTGGTCACGACCACGGCCGCCACCCCGGCGAGCGCGAGCAGCCCGAGCACTTCGAGACCGACCCCGGCATCGCCGATCGCCCGCACCATCCGTGTTACCGCATCCTGTCGCGTCTCGGCGACGACGCGCATGATGCCCTCGTCGAATCCCACTATCCGCGAGCCACGCAGGGGCAGGCTATGCCGCAAGCACCATGAGAGTGGGCGTTGCGCTGGCACGCGGTGCGGACTGCTGGGCGAAGGCGGGCCGACGGAGTGCGCGC
This sequence comes from Nocardia sp. NPDC005998, assembly GCF_040614395.1. Lineage (NCBI taxonomy): Bacteria > Bacillati > Actinomycetota > Actinomycetes > Mycobacteriales > Nocardiaceae > Nocardia > Nocardia sp. NPDC005998. Next base: position 198,948 of record NZ_JBEXUI010000013.1, read on the forward strand.
AAGTCATCGGCCACCTGTTCGGTCAGACCGAAGAGGGTGGTGCCGAGTGCACCCGCCAGGGCCGCGATCATCTCGCTCGACGGTTCCTTGCGCCCGCGCTCCACCTCGGAAAGGTATTGCGGCGAAATGCCCGCTCGCCCAGCGGTTTCGACGAGCGTCTCGCGCTGCTCGCGCCGCAGCGTGCGTAACCGTTCGCCGAGCACCTCACGCCACAGTGGCTCGGCCTGCCTCGGCTGGTCGGCGCGTCCGCCCGGGATCGAGTGCAGTCTCGGATGCTCGGTCATATCCAGAGCGTACGACCGCGACCACCGATCCGGTCGATCATTACGCTCTGGGCGGACAAACCGCGAAGGCCCCATGTCCAACGGACACAGGGCCTTTCGCGTCGAGTCGAGATCAGGGCAGCGGAATCCACTGGCCGAACAGCCAGAATCCGTGTCCGGCTTGCTGCTGATCCGGCCGCTGATGTTCCTGATGCTGATCCGGCCGCTGCTGATCGTGCCCCTGCTGCTGCTCGGCGGTCGGACGCTGATCGGCCCCCGGATCGGCATTCGCCACACCGGCGCCGACACCGAGCAGGCCGACGAGCACACCGCCCGCTATCGCACCCTTCGCCAGCTTCGACTTGATCTTCATCCACGTTCCTCCTGTTGTCGGGCCTCGATCCGAGACCGTCGACCCGTTCGAACCGGACCGACACGACAATGCTCGGGGCTCGGCATTTGCGCCCCTTAGGCCGTGGCTGTGAGTTAGCTGTATGAACCATAGCTAGGAGTACGCTCACCCATCGGCGGCATGCAGCTCACCCAGATCGTCGCCGGATTCTTCGCGGCCTTCGGCGACCCTGATGATGTCACGGGGCGAACGTCGCCTCGCGGAGGAAGGAGAAGGCAATGACCATCCGGAAGGTGACCGTCCTCGGGACCGGGGTGCTCGGTTCGCAGATCGCGTTCCAGACCGCATTCCACGGATTCGACGTCACCGCCTACGACATCAGCGACGATGCGCTGGCCGGTGCCCGCGACCGCATTGCGAACCTGGCGGCGACCTATCACGAAGAGGTGTCCGGCGCGGACGGCGGCAAGGCCGAAGCGACCGCGGCAGGCATCGCGCTGACCACCGATCTCGCCACGGCGGTGCGCGATGCCGATCTGGTGATCGAAGCTGTGCCGGAGGTCCTCACCATCAAGGAGCAGACCTATCAGCAGCTCGGCGAGCTCGCGCCGGAGCACACGATCTTCGCCACCAACTCCTCCACCCTGCTGCCCAGCGATATGAAGGACTTCACCGGTCGCCCGGACCGCTTCCTCGCCTTGCATTTCGCGAACCAGGTGTGGAAGTACAACACCGCCGAAGTGATGGGCACACCCGAGACCGATCCTAAGGTGTACCAGGCGGTGGTCGAATTCGCTGCGGCAATCGGCATGGTGCCGATCGAATTGCACAGGGAAAAGGCGGGTTACGTCCTCAATACGCTGCTCGTGCCGCTGCTCAACGCCGCCATGTCCCTGAGCGCGGGCGGCTTCGCCGAACCGGACGCGGTCGACAAGACCTGGCGGATCGGCACCGGTGCACCCTACGGGCCATTCCAGATGCTCGATGTCATCGGCCTCACCACCCCCTACAACATCCTCGTCAATAGCGACGAGGACGGGCAGCGGCTCGCGGCCTGGCTCAAGACCAACTACATCGACAAGGGCAAGCTCGGCATCGCCACCGGCGAGGGCTTCTACAAATACACCCCGTAGTTCGCCGACCTGAAGTACCGAGCTGTTCCCGCCGCGCGAACCGGGGTGCGCGCGGTGTAATCGGGTTGATTCGGCCGCCGCTGGCGCCCAATGGGTTTCGGGTCAGCGGCGATCGCCGAAAGCGGAGTCCGATGCCGGGTGGCGAACTAGAATCGGTTCGGTGGGGCAGGACTCGTCGACGAAAGATGATGCGGCGCGGTCGAAGCTGGTGCGCGTCGCGGTAATCGGTGGCGCTGTGGTGGTGACCGTGCTGGTTGTGATCGTGGCGTTCATGATCGGCTCCGACGACGACGGCGGCTCCGGCGGTGGCGTCGCCACTCCGGTCGCACGCCCGGACGATACAACTCCGGTGGCCGCGGTGTGGGCGGTGCCGAAAGTGTTTCTGGGCGAATGGAAGGGCGTCGCCAGCGACGGTCGCGCCGCACACGACATCGTGCTGACCATCAAGTCCGGTAAGAATGCCGAGGAGGTCGCCACCTCATCGGATACCGATGAGGGTTCCGGTAACCGCTGCGATCGGATCGGACGCATGGTCAGCGGCACCGAGACCGAGCTCGTCTTCGCTGCGCGCCTGACCGGCGGTATCGACTGCGAACTGGGCATATCGACGGTCGAGCTGCGGCCGGATGGCACCGTCACCTACCGCGCGGGTCAGGGCGGTGCCATTACCGGCACACTGCGCAAGAGCTAGCGGCTCGAGACCTTTTCGCGGATATCCGCTTCGGCGAACCAGGTCCGGTAGAAGGTGTACGCCAGTGCGGCGAAGACACCGAGGAGTGCGACGCCGAACGGCAACGGGTAGTTCGCCATTGGCAGCGCGAGATAGCGTACGCACAGGAGTACGCCCGCGAATGTCGCGATACCGAAGGCCACCACCCGCGCCCGCCCGCGGTCCCAACCCCGGTCGGGATCACGCAGAACCGATTCCACGGTCAGGCACAGTGTCGCGCCCGCCACCAGATCGACGCCGTAGTGCGCGCCGAGGCCGAGCGTCGCGATCAAGGTGCAGACCAGCCAGAACCCACCGCCCCAGCGCAACCAGCGCGGTCCGCGCCGGGAATGAATGAACAGCGATAGCGCCCACGCGGTATGCAGTGACGGCATGCAATTTCGCGGGGTGATCCCGTCGAACGGCATCGATTCGACCGAGGACGGCAGTGCCGGAACGATATTCGGCCACACATCGGCGAGTTCGAAACCATGTCCCTCCGGCCCGAATGCGAGCACCGGTCCCACCACCGGGAAGACCACGTAGAACAGCGGACCGACCACCCCGAGGGTGAGGAATGTGCGCACCAGGTAGTGCCGCGGCCAGATACCGGTCGTCACATCGCGCAGCTGCCAGGCGGCGACCACGATCGCCGCGACCGGCAACTCGAAATACACCCACCGCACCACACCGAGCGGCACCGGCCCCGCCGCATCCAGTACCTGCCCGACCAGCCACGACGGATTCCCGAGCGCGTGATCGGCCAGTTCCGCATAGGGATCGAGCACCATCGGGCAGGCCCACGCGGTGATGTCCAACCAGATCTCGCCGACCTTCGTTGCCAGAATCAGCAGCGCACCGAGCGCGATGGTCCGCAGCGCCGTTTCGCGCCGCGCCCCGGTCCAGCGCACCGCGGCGAGCACGGCCAGCGCGGTCAACACAATGGTCGGACCATTGCCGACGGTGAACGACCGCCCCTCGATCGCTCGAATGATCACAAAGATCACGTCGATGCCGACCGCGGCCGCCAAGGCGCGCACCCGAACCGGCGCCGAAACCCCGATCAGCGCCAGCAGAAATCCGGCCCACGGCGTGGTCGCGGACTTGGGCCGCCCGACGTAATCCCAGGAAAGGCTGGTAAGCGGTCCCAACGCGTCGATATGCACGGCCATGAGCTGACCAGCGACGAGCACCAGAACCGCGCCCGCGATGCTGCCCCAGATCACCCAGGATCGAAACCGACGCGCAACGCCCACTCGCTCGCCAGGTGGGCTGGAACTGTCTTGCGCGTCGTAAATAAGCATTCCGACATCGTAAACACGACGTGAACACCACTGTGCGCGACGATTAACGGAGCCTGTGAGTTCCGGTGGGGGCGCGGTCGTTCGCACCCGCGCCCCTACGCGGAGCCGAGTTCACTCATGGCTATGGCGTTCGGCCACACGGTGCCATCGCACCCGTCAGCCAACGGATGCTTGCTTGCCGGTCACGATCGGATGGCCGAACCGCGTCGGAGTCAGGGACGGGCGATGATGACGGGGCAGTCGGTGCCATGCAGGACGGCTTGGCTGACCGAGCCGAGTGTCATGCCCGCGAAGCCGCCGCGACCGTGGCTGCCGACGACAATCAGTTGGGCGTCTTCGGATTCGGCGAGTAGGCGTCGGGCGGGCCGGTCCTCGGCGACCACCCGCTGCACCTCGAGGTCGGGGTACTGCTCCGCGTAACCGGCCAGGTTTTCGGACAGCAGCTGCTCGGCCTCTTTCTGCATATCGGCGCGGGAGATGTAGCGGTTGAATTCGGACCAGGTGAGCACGGCGCGCACGGCGGTTTCGCGATGCGCGGCCTCGTCGAAGGCGATCTCGATGGCGCGGACGCTGACGGGTGAGCCGTCGACACCGACCAGTACGGGACCGAGAAGCCGATCCGGTAGGTAGTTCTCGGGTTCGGGGATGACCGCGACCGGGCAGTGCGCGTGCCGGGCCACGGCGGTGCTCACCGAGCCGAGGAGGCCGCGGCGGAAGGCGCCCATACCGCGGGTTCCGACGACCAGCAGGCGGGCGTCCTTCGAGCGGTCGAGCAGCACCGGGATCGGCGGCGCTTCGACCACGAAGGTGCTGATGTCGAGCTCGCCGACCGGCGCGGCCGCGGCGGTGGCGAATTCGCTCGCGGCGGCAACGGCCGAGGCACCGGCGGCTCGGTAGGCGTCGTAATCGATCTGGTTGAAGGCGATTCCGGGACCGAAGTCCATCGGGGCGCCGATGCCGTACACGATGTGCAGGGGTGCGCGGTGGCGGACGGCGTCGACGGCGGCCCAGCGCACGGCCTCGGCCGCGACCTCGGAGCCATCGATACCGACGAGCACAGGTGGATTGATGGTGTTGGCGGACATATGATTTCGCCCTTCTGCGGGACCGGTAGTGCCTACTGTGGGTGAACGACCATGACCGGGCAATACGCGGTCTGTACGAGCGCATTGCTGGTGGAGCCGAGCAGCAGCCCGCCGAAACCGCCGCGTCCTCGGCTGCCGAGCACGAGCAGCTGTGCCGACTGCGACCACTCGAGCAGTGCCTGCCGGGCCCCCGACAGGTAGACCTTGCGGATGACCTGCACATCCGGATACTTCTCATGCCAGCCCGCGAGCTGTTCGGCGAGCACCGTCTGTCCGGCGGTCTCGACGTCGCGGTCGGGGATGGTGTAGGGGAGTCCGGCGAAGCGGTCGTAGTACGGATCGCTCCAGGCATGCACCGCGACGAGCTGGGTATTGCGCTCGCTGGCCTCTTCGAACGCGGCCGCGACAGCGGCCGTGCTGACCGGTCCGCCATCGGCGCCGACCACGACCGGGCCGCTGTGCCGGATCTGCCGTCCGGTGTCGGTACCACGGATCACCACGATCGTGCCGCGGCCATGGCTGGCGACCGCGAGCAGGGTCGACCCGAGATGACTCAGGGTGCCGCCCGCGCCCGCCGCGCCGATCGCAACCAGATGTGCGGTTTCCGATCGCTCGATCAACAGGTGTGCCGGATTGTCCTCGGAGACTTCGGTTTCCACGATCAGGGTCGGATCTACTTTTTGGGCGAGTTGGCGCGCCGTGTCGACCAGCTCCGCGCCCGCGCGGCGGATCGCATTGATCACCGGGGGCATGACGACGTCATACATCCCATAGACGGCCCCGGCCGCGGCGAGGTCGAGGCCGTACACGATGCGCAGTCGGCGGCCCCGCTGCGACGCGGTCTCGGCGGCCCATCGAACGGCGAGGTCGGCGGCTTCGGAGCCGTCGACACCGACCACTATTTCGGCCGATGCCAGCCGGTGCGGATCAGTGTGGTGCTGGATGGTCATGGGCGCGTCCCTTCGGATCCCGATAAGCGGTTATCCGAAGATTAGGAATTCGAGGCGGTCCGGCACGCCTGGCGTTGGTCATGAACCGCAAGGTCCAAAGGCCGCTCCTGGGGTATCCGCGTGGCCCTATGGGGTCGTCGTTCGGGCCGGATCGCGCATAACTACCCGGGCAACGGTGCCGACCACCGCAGCACCGTGCCCCCTTCCTCGCGTTTGGTCACGCTGAAGCTGCCGCCCGCCTGCGCGGCGCGCGCCGCCAGATTCGCCAGCCCGCTCATCCGCTGCAGGTCATCGGGTACGCCGATACCGTCGTCGGTCACCTCGATGGTGACATCGTCGCGCACCCGGAGCTGGACGGAGAGCGTTGTCGCATGCGCGTGCCGCACCACATTGCTCACCGCCTCGCGCAGCACCGCCTCGACATCGTCCGACATCGGCGACTCCAGCACCGATACCGGCCCCGCGAGCCGGATCGTGGTGCGCAGCCCGCTTTCGCCGACCATATCCGCGATGACGCCGTGCAGGCGCTTGCGCAGTGTCGGTGCGTCCGCGGTGGTGGTGCTGTGCAGATCGAAGATCGAGTGGCGGATGTCCTGCACGATCGTCTGGATGTCCTGAATGGTGTCGGCGAGCCGGGATCTGACCTCGGGGGCGCGCGCCCGCTGCGCGGTGCCCTGCAGCGAAAGGCCGACCGCGAACAGTCGCTGGATGACGTGGTCGTGCAGGTCACGGGCGATCCGGTCGCGGTCGGAGAGCACATCGAGTTCGCGCATCCGCCGCTGCGTGTTCGCCTGCTGCAAGGCCAGTGCGGCCTGGTCGGAAAAGGCAGCCATCATCGACTGTCCGGCCGCGTCGAGCTGGTGTGTGCCGCTCGGCCGCACGGTGGCGAGCACACCGATGACTGCGTCCTCGGCGCGTAGCGGCAGGATCAGTGCCGGGCCGTATCGTTCCGGCACATCGAAGATCGGGCTGAACTTCAATTCGTCGACCGCGACCACCCGTCCGTTGCGGAACACCTCCGCGGAATGCGATTCGCCCATCGGAATTCGGTGTCCGAGCAGTTCATCGGCGCCGATTCCCGCGGCGGCGACCACCACCAGCTCGGTGACATCTTCGGCGGGGATGTCGGCATCCTCGGGGAGCGCGAGGAACGTGCACGCCGACTGAGTGAGGGTCAGGGCCCGATCAGCGACAAGTTCGAGGGCGGCACCGGGTTCACCGCCCGCGAGCAGTTCGGTGGCCACATCGCGGTTGGCCTCCAGCCACTGCTGCCGGATTCGGGACTGTTCGTAGAGGCGGGCGTTGGCGATGGCGATACCCGCGGCGGCCGCCAGCGCCTGCACCACGACCTCATCGTCCTCGGTGAATTCCTGACCACCGGACTTCTCGGTGAGGTACAGATTGCCGAATACTTCGTCGCGGACTTTTACCGGAACGCCGAGAAAGGTGCGCATCGGTGGATGGTGGGCCGGGAAGCCGACCGATGAGGGGTGCTTGGAAAGGTCGGTCAGCCGAATGGGCTTCGGTTCTTCGATGAGCAGGCCGAGCACACCGTGACCGCGCGGCAGATCGCCGATCATGACCCGGGTCCGATCGTCGATGCCCTC
>NZ_JBEXUI010000014.1:0-5329 GCF_040614395.1 Nocardia sp. NPDC005998
GGTCCCGGACTGTTCCTGGTGTACGCGGTGTGTGGCATCTTCGTGTTCTTCATCCTGCGGGCGCTGGGCGAGCTGGTGCTGCATCGTCCGTCCTCCGGATCGTTTGTTTCCTATGCGCGTGAGTTCTATGGCGAGAAGCTGGCTTTCGCGGTCGGGTGGATGTACTTCTTCCACTGGTGCATGACCGGCATCGTAGACATCACCGCGATCGCGACCTATGTCCATTTCTGGGGAGCCACCGAGGCGATACCGCAGTGGTTGATCGCGCTGGTCGCACTGGCCATTGTGGTCAGCATCAACCTGATCTCGGTGAAGTGGTTCGGTGAGCTGGAGTTCTGGGCCGCGCTGATCAAGGTCGTCGCGCTCGTCGCCTTCCTGATCATCGGCACCATCTTCCTGGGGGGCCGGTTCAAGATCGACGGTGAGACCACCGGTTTCAGCGTGGTCTCCGATAACGGCGGACTGTTCCCGACCGGTCTGCTGCCACTGGTCACCGTCACCACCGGTGTCGTATTCGCCTACGCCGCAGTGGAATTGATCGGCACCGCGGCCGGTGAGGCGGAGAATCCGGAAAAGATCATGCCGCGGGCCATCAACTCGGTCATCGCCCGCATCGCGCTGTTCTACGTCGGCTCGCTGGTGCTGCTCGGCCTGCTGCTGCCCTACGTCGCCTTCAAGTCCGGCGAGAGCCCGTTCGTCACCTTCTTCTCCAAGCTCGGTGTCGGCGGTGCGGGTTCGATCATGAACCTGGTGGTGCTGACCGCGGCCTTCTCCAGCCTCAATGCGGGTCTGTACTCGACCGGCCGCATCCTGCGCTCGATGTCGATGAACGGCAGCGCGCCCAAGATCGCCTCGCGGATGTCCAGCGGCGGTGTGCCCTACGTCGGCATCCTCGCCACCGGCGCGATCGCGCTGGTCGGTGTCGGGCTCAATGCGATGGTGCCGGACAAGGCCTTCGAGATCGTGCTGAACATGTCCGCTCTCGGCACCATCGCGGCCTGGGGCGCGATCGTGGTCTGCCAGCTGCAGCTGTTCCGCTGGTCGAAGAAGGGTCTGGTCGAACGTCCGTCGTTCCGACTGTTCGGTGCGCCCTACACCAGCTACGCCACGCTGGTATTCCTAGTCGCGGTGATCGTGCTGATGGCATGCAGCCACGAAATCGAGCAGCGGGGCGCGGTGATCGCCATGTTCGTGGTGGTGGCTCCGGCCTTCGTCGGTGGGTGGTTCCTGGCTCGCAAGCGGGTGCTGCAGGTCGCCCAGGAACGTGAGGGCATCACCGGTCAGTTCCCGGTGCTGGCCGAGCGGCCGCCGCGTGTGCGCGAGGGTGAAGCGGTCGTCATCCTCGACGAGCCCGACGACAAGTAGACCGATCTCCGCCCCGGACAACATGTCCGGGGCGGAGCTATTCCCATCGCAGGGAATAAGCAGTGCGCGCGGCGGCGGCATGGGGAAGAGAATGGGGCCCTGATTCAACAGGCTCGAAAGGTTCCCATGCCGGAGCAACCCAGCGCCTCCGAGAATCCGCTGCCGCACCCATGGGCGAATCGGCGGATGCGCGGTACCGAGGTACCGCGGCGGACGCCGCACCCCTGGGCAACCCGAGGCATGTCGAAGGTCGAACCGTCGCAACGCCGCCAGCATCCATGGTCCGGTCCCAGCATTGTGGAAGGCACTCCAGCGCAACGGTTCTCATCGACGGACCTGCAGCTGCGGCCCGACGATAGCCGCGCGACGATGCCGGTGACCGATCCGGACACCGGCGCCGACCCACTCGAACTCGACGAGCCCGTCTCCGGGCGCAGCGGCCGCTCCCGTCCGAGCGTGCGGCGGCTCGGCGCCGGGCTCGTGCCGATGCCGCGGGTGGCGCCGGTCGATCCGCGCACCGCCATCCTCGCCGATCCCGAAGTGCCCGAGCCCAAACGGTTCTGCTGGAAATGTCAGGAGCCGGTCGGTCGCCGCAGCGCCAGCGGACCAGGTGCCGTGGTCGGCGAATGCGGCCGGTGCGGATCGCCGTTCAACTTCCGTCCCACCCTGGAGCGCGGCGAACTGGTCGCCGATCAATACGAGGTGCAGGGATCGCTGGCGCACGGCGGACTCGGCTGGATTTATCTGGCCGTCGACCGCAATGTCAGCGATCGGTGGGTGGTATTGAAGGGATTGCAGAACCCGCTCGACTTCGAGGCGCATGTGGTCGCGCTTGCCGAGCGCCAATTCCTTTCCGAGGTGGCGCACCCCGGTGTCGTAAAGATTTACAACTTCGTTAAGCATCGCTCCGGTCGAGATATTGCCGACGGCTATATCGTCATGGAATACGTGGGCGGGCAATCGCTGAAGAAGATGCTCGATCTGCGCGGTAAGGAGCGCATTCCGGTTGTCGAGGCCATCGCCTACATCATGGAAATCCTGCCCGCGCTGGACTATCTGCATTCGTTCGGATTGGCATACAACGATCTGAAACCCGACAACATCATGGTCAGCGAGCACGAGGTCAAACTCATCGACCTGGGTGCGGTAGCGGCCATGGATTCCTACGGCAGCATCTACGGCACCCCCGGCTACCAGGCCCCCGAGATCACCGAGACCGGTCCGACCGTGGTTTCGGATATCTACACCGTCGGCCGGACGCTGGCCGCGCTGGCGCTGGATCTGCCGCGCGACCGCGACGGTCACTTTCTCGGCGGCATTCCGGAGCCCGATGAGGATCCACTGCTGGCGCGCTACCCGTGCCTGTATCGATTGCTGCTGCGTGCCACCGATCCGGAGCCGGAGCGCAGATTCCCGTCCGCGTATTCGATGTACTGTCAACTCGCTGGCGCGCTGCGCATGGTTCTCGCGATCGATACCGGCCTGGAGCATCCACAGCCGTCGGTCGAATTGAGTGCCATGCGAGACGATTTCGGCATCGATACGCTCATCGGCCAGACCGACGGCATTGTCGACGGGATGGACCGCATGCCGGTGCTCGAGGCGCGCGACGTCGTCGCGGCACTCCCGACGCCGTTGATCGATAGCGAGGATCCCAGTGCCGAGTTGCTGTCGTCCCTACTGCACAGCGAACCGCGGCATGCGCTGGACGGGCTGCGCCGGGCACACGAACGCATCCGTGCCGGCACGATCGTCGCGCCGGAGTCCTTCGATCTGGAGGGACCGCTGACGGCGGTTCGCGCCTATCTCGACCTCGGGGAAACGGTTCCGGCCTGTCAGCTGCTCGCCGATCTGCGGCCCGATTACGGCGCGGACTGGCGCATCGAGTGGTACGTGGGTGTCGCCGCGTTGCTCGACGGCTTCTACGAGCGGGCCTGGCAGCATTTCGAGATCGTGCATTCCATGCTGCCCGGTGAGATAGGTCCGGAACTGGCCTTGGCCGCCACCGCGGAACTCATACTGCAGCATCTGGATCTGCCCGCGGATTCGGATCGCTGGCACCGCGCCGCGGCCGAGCACTACCGAGCGGTGTGGCGCACCAATCACGGGGTGGTGAGCGCGGCCTTCGGCTTGGCCCGGCGGCTTGCCGCCGATAGCGAATTACTAGAGGCCGTGGCCGTACTGGACCAGGTGCCCGCGGCGTCGCGCCACCACGGCGTCGCGCATACCACCGGATGTCTGCTGCTGGTCTCGCGGCCGATCGCAGATATCACCGAAGCCGATATCTGCGCCGCGGCGGACCGCCTCGAGGCGCTGCCCGATGATGCTCGAACGCTGCAATTGCAGGTCATCGTGGTCGGCGCCGCATTGGAGTGGCTGCGGGTCGGCGGGCGTTCGCGCAATCCGAACCGGACCATCCTCGGCTTCCCGGTCACCCCGGCGGGGCTGCGACTTGGACTCGAAACCAGCCTGCGCGCGCTGGCCAGGACCGCGCCCGATCGCTGGCACCGCTACCGGCTGGTCGATTTGGCGAATTCCGTTCGGCCTCGCACTCGCTGGTAGGGCACCCGCTCGTAGGGGAGCGGTGCCAGGGACCAGCGGTTCTCAGCGCATGCGCTGGACGACGAAGGCGACGATTGTTCCGGTGCCAGCCAGCAGCCACAGCCAGTTGCCCGTGGCGACCGCGAGCACGACCGCGACGATGGAGATCAGCGCGGCGATCGTCGAGAGTCTCTGCAGTGCATTGGCCGTGGGTTCTACTGGTGGTGCGGGCGGTGTGACGCCCGGCAGGTCGGCGAACAATTCCGCCAATTGTCCTTTGCTGGTCGCCGCCGCCGCACTGGCGCTGCGTTCGTCGAACTCGGTCAGGCTGAGTCGTCCGGTGCCGAGATGGTGCGACAGTTGTTCCAGCGCCCGTTCCCGTTCCGTCACGGTAATTCGAGAAGCCTGCGCTTCGGTCATCTCCGAAGGATAAGCCTCGCCAGGGCCATATTGGTGGAGGCGAATTGCCAAGGGCGGGAATAGTTTGCGGTGTCACTGGGGGTAGACATCGGCCTCGCGGATCAGTAGGTGTCCGACATGACTGACGTATGCTTACCTACGGGTAATGTTTCGATGTGGTTTCCTAGACATATGGCAGGCGACGTGGAGTACACGATCGATGAGCTGGCGCGCGAGGCCGGTACGACCGTCCGCAGCCTGCGCGTTTACGCCGAGCGCGGCATTCTGCCCCCACCGCAGGTGAAGGGCCGCACCGGCTTCTACGGACCTGATCACCTCAATCGCGTGCAGACGATCAGCCGCCTGCTCGATCGGGGGATCAAGCTCAACGGGATTCGGGAGCTGCTGGAGGCCTGGGACCGCGGCGATGATCTCGGTGACATCCTCGGTGTCGCTGAGCCGGGTGCGACGCAGTCCACCGCGCCGTCCGCCGTCGACACGATCGCGGCGACCGAGCTCGAACAGCGCTACCGCGAGGTGCCCAATGGCCTCGCCCGCGTGGTCTCGGCCGGTCTGTACGAACCGGTCGACGCCGCGACCTACCGCATCGCGGATCCGCAGCTGATCCGCAGCTTCGACCAGTTGGCGGGCGCGGGCATTCCGGTCGACGCACTGCTCGGCGAGTTGGAGCGGCTGCGCGCGGACTGTGATCGGATCGCCCGTCGGTTCGTCGATTTGTTCCATCGGACCGCGTGGGAGCCTTATCAGCGCTCGGAACGCACATCGGCCGACCGTGCGGCACTCGCGGCGCGCCTGGTCGAGACCAAGATCCAGCCCGGACAGGTGACCGCCGAACTGGTCAACCGCTTCATCGCCCGGTATCTCGACCAGGACACCGACCTCGCCGAAGTGCTGCCGGACGCCTAGGCGCGGCACCTGCGCGCCGCCGATTGGGCTGGCGCGCCTTTTCTTGCTTCCAGGCCGTGCCGTTGTTACTCCGTGCCGTGCCATGTTGATCTGTGCC
>NZ_JBEXUI010000014.1:5426-195880 GCF_040614395.1 Nocardia sp. NPDC005998
GCCGTGTCGTGTTGATCTGTGCCGTGTCGTGTTGATCTGTGCCGTGTCGTGTTGATCTGTGCCGTGTCGTGTTGATCTGTGCCGTGTCGTGTTGATCTGTGCCGTGTCGTGTTGATCCGTGCCGTGTCGTGTAGATCCACGCCGTGTCGTGTAGATCCACGCCGTGTCGTGTAGCGCCGTGTCCTGTAGATCCTTCCGCGACCCGTAGTTCCATTCCGTGATCTGTATGCAGATCCAGGGGCGCGATCTGTAGGTCCAGGGGCGTGACCATCGCTTTTCGTGCTCGGCTCCGACTTCTCGTCGCTCAACGTTCCCACGTGTGGTGATACTTGGCCTAACGTGCCGTTGATTAGCGTTACATTATTCAGCGGGATCAGCACCTCCCCTCGGCCCGTATCGACGTCGGCCGACGGGGCGACAATGATTAAGGAGACGTCGATGGTCAACCTCAACGGATGGCGCACTGCGCCGCGAGTTTCGGAATGTAATGCCAAGGGTGGCAGCAAGATTCGAGCGCTCACCCTGCTCACCGCGATCGCGGCGGCGGCCAGCGGCTTCGGTCTGGGCGCCGCGACCCCCGCGGCAAACGCCGATATCGGCGTGCGCTGCCTGTGGGCGGGCGTCGGTCATCCGCAGGGTGTGGCGATCGCCGCGGGTGGCTGGATGTACCGGTGCCAATCGGACTTCTTCGGCTTCGCGCGCTGGTCCCGTGAAGGATTGGCCCCGGGCCGCAGCAGCGTGTACAACCCCGGCACCAATGGCAACCCCGCAGGCCAGTTCAGCCCGGGGGCGCAGCAGCCCGGCACGGACTACATGGACTCCTGCGTCGGCAGCCAGTTGATCGAGGGCCGGGAGGACATCTACGAGGCGGTCGCGGATGGCCGCGGCGGGCTGTACTGGCGTGCGGCCGGGCCGGTCTCGCAGTGGACCTTCGATATGGCCGCGAACCGGCCGGGACCGTCGTGGCGGTCGTCGAGCCTGTGCGTCGATGGCAGCCTGACCTGAGTCGTCCATCGCGAATCTTCCTATCGCCGATGCCCTTTCGGACGGTCGCGCAATTTTATGCGTGCCGTCCGGGAGGGCATCGAGCTGTGTCGAGGGGCAACTGTGCGCTGGCAAAGTAGTCAATTGTGTACCAGCGGAGCGTCATTGGCTGCTGTGTAGGACTTGTGCTTTTGTGGATGCGAGGTCCAGCGGCTGGGTGTATCCACGGTTGAATCTCGGCTGGGTGGGGACGCGCGAAGTTGAGGCGCCATGTCAATTCGGTGCACAGACAAATGCGACCGTCGCCCTTTCGGGGCGACGGTCGCATTCGGAATATGAAGAGCCGCAGGGGAATAGGTCAGCGGCCACCGTCGGAGGGAACCCAGACCCAGCGACCACCGTCGTTGGTGTTCTCGTAGGAGCCTCGGCTCGAGTTGTTGTTGCCGGAGGCGGCGTGATCCTGATCGGCGACGCGGCGGCTGCCGTTCGAGCCGTTGTTGTAGCCGCCGCCGCGGGCACCGCCGCCGTTGCTGTTGCTGTGGCTCCCTGGGGCCGCGAGGGTCGACTGAATCGCCATGGCGGCCGGCGTGATGACCAGCGCACCGGCGACCGCACCGGCAATGACGACCTTCTTCGACTTGAGGTTCATGGTTACCGATATCTCCTTAGTCCTGTGGGTCCCGGACTTGGTCGGTAGGTGTGTGCCGGGTATGCAGGTTGTCTGCTCTCTATTGTGCCGTCAAACAGCGGCACAATCAATAGTGAACCGATAGGAAATTTTCCAACCTACCAACTCTGGCGGTGCGGTTGAGGCTTCCGCTCACCGTGATTCGGATGGCGCACACAGCGTCGCGCGGGTGGCCAGGCCGACTTCGGAGGCAGCTATCAGCACCGACGTCGCCTTTGGTGTGGCATCGGCGACGAACGGTCAGCGCGTCCGTTCGCGTCTCCATATGGGCCGCTGCCCGGCCGCGGCTCGGATCGGGGATGTTCGACCGCCAGCTCGTTCGAGCCGTCGGACATACGATCCTCCTTGTCCAGATGCCTGCGCGCTCGGGGCGGGCCGCACACCGGGCGACACCACGTTGCCACGAGTTCCGGCCCAGGCTTCCCCGTGGTTGGGGATATTCGGCCCAAAGCCCGTATGGTCGATCAGGATTCACTCACTGGCCACGCTCGGGGCGCTTGGGCATCGTCTTATCGTGCGCCGCGATCACCCGAGGTCGAACCACGGATATTCCGGCCCGGTGTGACGGATGTTTCTGGTGTGAGCATGTCCTAGCGTTCTCGACGCTCGGCATTGCCGCATGCTCATTCTCAACTATCTGGGATGTCCGATGGAAAGTGTCTCGAAGACTGTACGAGTGGTTGCCGCTGCCGATGTAGCGGAGGTTGTGGGACCTCAGGAGCAGCACCTGCTGCCGTGTATCACCCAGGAAACCTGTGGGGCCGGCGGTATTTCGGCGGCAATGGTGAATATGGCGCCGGGGAAGGTGGCGCGGGCGCACTATCACGCGCACAGTGAAACAGTCGTGGCGTGTCTGACCGGGCGGGCGGTGACCTTGATCGGCCCCGAATTGACGCCGTACTTCCACGGACCGCGCGAACTTCTGTATATCCCGGAGGGTGTCGTGCATGTCGCGGTGAATCTCAGCGACACCGACGGCCTGACTGCCCTCGACATCCGTACCGATCCGCTCTTCAGCAACGACCTGATATTGACACCGGAATTCGATGCGGCGGCACTGGAGGTCGCCGCGCGCCTGCGGCGCGAACTCGCTCGCGCATGAGCCGCACCAGCATCGCATTCGGCCGGGACACGGCGCCGCGTAGCGGTCCGATCGACGATGCGTTCACCACGCTGGTGCGCCGCCCGGATGTGATCTCCTTCGCGGTCGGCGCGCCGGATCCGGCCCTGTTGCCGGGTGAGCTGATCGCATCGCTGGCGGCCGCGGCGATTGCGAAGTACGGGAACACCGCCGTGCAGTACGGACTCACGCAGGGCTTTCCGCCGCTGCTGGAACAGGCGCGAATGCTATTGTCCGGCCGCGGGATCGGATGTGCGACGAGCCGCTTGCACATCGCGACGGGCGGATCCGGCGCATTGCACAACGTTTGTATGGCACTGCTCGGCCCCGGCAGCGTGGTGCTGGTGGAAACCCCGACCTACGGCCCGGCGGTGAAGGTGTTCCGCAGCCACGGCGCGACGGTCGTCCAGGTCGAATGCGATGCCGATGGCGTCATCCCGGAAGCGTTGGATATCGCACTGGCGCAGTATGACGCGGCGTTCGTCTATCTCCTGCCGACCTTCCAGAACCCGACCGGGCGGACCATGTCCACCGCCCGGCGCGCACGGGTCGCCGAGGTGATCACCTGGCACCGGGCCCTGGTCGTGGAGGACGATGTGTACACCGACCTGCGGTATCGGGGAGAGCCGCTGCCCGCGCTATGGTCCTTCGCCCCGGACAACACCGTCTACATCACCTCGCTGTCGAAAACCCTTGCGCCTGCGCTGCGGATCGGTATCGCGGTATTGCCGGTCGACCTGCTCGAGCCGGTGCTCGCACTCAAACAGGGCATCGATATGCAGACCTCGGCGTTCAGCCAGGCCATTGCCGCCGAATTCCTCGGCACCCCGGCGGGCGACGCGCATCTCGGCCGGCTCGTGGCATCGTATGCGGTCAAGCTGAATACCGTGACGAACGCGCTGGGAAAGTACTTTCCGACCGGATTCAGCTGGTCGGAGCCGGACGGTGGCATGTTCGTATGGGTCGAGGGCCCAACCGATTTCGACGCGGACGCGGTATTGCCTCGGGCGCTGGCAGCGGGCATGGCCTATCTGCCCGGGTCCGCATTCTTCGCCGCACCCGACGCACCGCGCAATGCGATACGGCTGAGCTTTGCCGGTGTGCCGGAGCACCGCATCGACCGCGGTATCGAACTGCTGGCAGGACTGTGCGCATGAGTGTCGTCGGCGTCTGGGAAGTGGTGGCCGATGGCGCGCCGTTCGGATACCACGTGATGACCTTCCACGCGGATGGCACCATGCTCCAGTCGAATCCGGACCACGGCAACCGGGCCACCAGCGACAGCAACGGCATGGGTACCTGGCGGGCCGACGGGTCGAATGTATCGGGCGCCTTCCTGGAATTCACTGTGGACCGTGCGGATCCGTGGCTGGTGCAGAAGGGGATCGTGCGGTTCGACCTGACCGTGCACGGTGACGGATTCACCGGATCGGCGAGCGCGACGTTCTACGATCTCGCGGGCAGACCGTGCCGCGGCCCACTCGCCGCCGACCTGACCGGTCGTAGATTCGGCCCTCCGATGTCGTGCGACGAGGTGTCATCCCGGTAGGTGGACCACTCGCTGTTCCCATTCGCCGTCGAGCACATCGGCCTGCCAGCGCTTGTTCCAGCCGAACGGCATGAGGTGGACGAGGACACCGCGGGCTTCCAGGGATTCGGCGAGACTCGCCAGCACGGTGAGCGCGGTCGGCACATCCGACCGTTCGCCGGGGGTGGCCAGATGGGAGAAGCCGTTGATGACGATATGCGACGCATCGGTTTTGGACGCGATGCGCCGCACGATCTTGATGGCGGCTTTCGACGGGGGTGAATCGCCGCGCTCCACCCCGACCATCAACAGCAGACAGTCGGAAAACGAGTTCGTCACCCCGATCGCCGCCGGTTCGAGCGAGACGGCGACCGGGCTGGCCGTGGTGACGGTGTATTCGAAGGTACGGCAGCGGCTACTGAGGATTTTCATGCTCTGGTTCCGGAATCAGCGTCGGCCACGATCAGGTGATACGCATACGGGCCTGGCGCGAGCGGCCAGTGCCGTATGCGGCAGGGTGTGACAGCGTGATCCGTGCCAACGCATTCCCGGTTCGCACTGTCGGGCGTCGTTGGCCGACATGTGGATGATGTGTTGTGTCCCGGACCCGCCGAGCGGGTCGACGCGACACATCTTGTACCAGCCGAACGGCATGAGATGAACCTGCTCACCGCGTTCCTCTAGCCGTTCGGCCACTTCGGTCAGCACGTCCAGGGCCTCGGCCAGTTCCGCGAGCACATCGAATCCCACTGGAGTGCTGTCTCTTTCACCGGGTCCGGGCAGACACGCGAAGCCGTCGACGACGATCGGCCCCGCATCGGATTCGGTGACAATGCGCTGGACGAGCTGTACGGCGGTGCCCGCCAATGCCCGGTCGCCGCGGTCCACACCGACTGCCAACAGCAGGCAGTCGTGGAAGCGTCTGCGCGCTCCGATTGCCGACGGCTCGAGAGTAGTGGCGCAGGGGCTCGCCGTCGTCACGGTGTATTCCACGGTGCGGCACCGGTTGCTGACAATGCGCATCAACTACCTCCGGGGCCGCTCATCCGGACGCCTCGACGGCGCCGGCGGCATCGAGGTCGAGCACGGCCGTCGCGGTGCGCTCGATAATGCCGAGGCAGACCTCGTCGGGCTGGTACTTGGGCTGGATGGCGCTGTGACCTATGGTCGACAGCCAGATGAAGTACGGATACAGCGCCTGCTGCCGGTAGGCCAGCCAGGCCGTATCGAAATCGGGCGCCGGAGCGCCACAGGCCGCCAGCTGCCCCAGGTAGACGCCGAGCAGGTCGTATTCCCAGGCCCGCCGATCGGCCACCGTCAGACCGGAGCCGACCACATAGGCGAAGTCGTAGGCCCAACTGCCGCGCAGCACGACCTGCCAGTCGGTGAAACCCATCCGGCCGTTGGCGGTGACGTAGGTATTGCCGATATGGCTGTCACCGTGCAGGAAGGTCTGTGGGCCGGTGCTGGCGATCTCGAGTGCGCGTTCCAGTGCGCGGTAGAGCCGATCATGGTGGGCGGGAAGCACTTCGGGCAGTACCGAGGCGGCGCGCCGAGCCCCGACCCGAGCCCGTTTGGACATGCCGATCAAACTGTCGAGATTGGCGAAATGCGCCCTCGGCGGCTTCAGCCACCGATGGTGCAGCAGTTGCTCGGCATCCCAGTAGCGGGCGTGCCAAGTCGCCATGGTGCGCAGCAGATCCTCGATCTGTTCGCGCCCGATCGGCCTTCCCGGCGTGCAGAAGCTGGCGCCCTTGGTGTGGACTATGTCCTCGAGCAGCGAGATCGACCGCCCCGATCGGCTGTCGACCGCGCTGTGATATCCGCGCGGCGCCTCGATATCGAGGTGGGGGCGTAGGTGTTTGAAGAATCCCGGTTCACCGCGCAGAAGTCCGGCCAGGTCGAGGGTGAGCCGCTGTTTGAAACCCGCGGTCGTCTTGGCGAACAGATTTTCCGGTAGGCCCGCCACCTGCCCGGCCTCGTTGTAGGTGACAGTCAATTTCCACCGGGTCGAGGTGCCGCTGGACGGCTTCCCGATATCGAACCCCTTGACCTTGGTGCCCGGATGGCCGTAGCACAGCACAGCGGTCAGCCAATTGGTGGTCAGTTCTCGACCGATCACCGGCACATCGGCCACACGTAGGGCCTGTGGGCGGGTGATCGCTTCCCGCGCGATATGACCACCGATGCGTGTGATTCCGCGCACCACCGCGAGTGCGGGGTGCCGAGTGGGGGCCTCGGACTGCAACGGTTCTCCTCGGCTCTCGTGGCAATTCGAATAGCGTTGTGCCCGGCCGGTTTCGCTGCTGGCGAGCCGCCGTAATCGGCGACACTATGGCAGGCGCGCACCGGGAACATCCGTCATAGCTGGTCGGAACATCCGCATCCCCGGATGCGAATACCGCGCTCACCTGGCGATCGACAGCGGGCATATCTGCATGCGGACGCATAAGATCCCTCGCGTGCCGGACTCCCTCACCTCCGTATTCGTCGGTCGCGATGCCGAGGTCGAGCGTGCGGTGTCGCTGGGTAGGCGCGCCGCCGCCGGGCAGGGGACGGTGCTGCTCGTCGAGGGTGAGCCCGGTATCGGCAAGACCGCGCTGCTCGACGCGGCCGGTGCCCGATATGCCGCTGACGGGTTGTTCGTGCGCCGAGGCGCCGCGAAGGAACTGCAGCGGCAGGTGCCCTTCGCGGCGGTCTGCTCATGGCTGGATGCCGACCGCGGCGCCTCGGATCCGGTGCGTGCGCTGCTGCGCAGCGGGGATCGTGCGGGCGACGGTGCGGCGACGCACGAATTCGCGATCACCGAGGCAATCCTCGATTTGGTCGATACCTGGTGTGCCGCCGGTCCGGTCGCGTTGCTCATCGACGATGTGCACTGGGCGGACCGGCAGAGTCTCACGGTGCTGCACCGGCTCTGTGGTGTCCTCGGTGATTTGCCACTGCTGCTGGTGCTGGCGGCGCGTCCGCTGCCCCGCGACGCCGGATTCGTCGCGTTGACGGCCGAACTCGTGGAACGTCGTGCCCCGATGATCCGGCTCGGCGCGCTTGCTGAACTGGCTGCGGCGGAGCTGGTTCGGCATATGGTCGGTGCGACTCCGGGGCCCGGCCTGATGCGACAGGTGGTCGGAGCGGGCGGAAATCCGCTCTACATAACGGAATTGGTGGCCTCGCTATTGCGCGACGCGGCGATCACGGTGGTCGCGGATACCGCAGATCCAACCGAACTGGTCGATGGTCCATCCGCGTCGCTGGCGGGCGCGATTGCGCAGCGGCTGGAATTCCTGTCGCGGTCGGCGAGGCAAGTACTTCCGATGGCCGCGGCGCTCGGACCGACCGTGTACGTCCCGGAACTGGCCGCGGTGCTGGACAGTCCGATCATGGAAATCTGGAAGGTGGTCACCGAGGCGACCGACGGTGGGCTGCTTACCCGTGCCGACTCCGAGCTGGTCTTCCGGCACGATCTGATCCGCCAGGTCCTCGCCGATCAGTTGCCCGATTCGCTGCGCGCCGGATTGCTGCGGCGGGCCGGACAGATCCTGTTGGCGACCGACGCACCAATCGAGCGGATCGCCTACTACCTGTCCGCAGGGGGGAACGAACTCGATACGCGGACACTCGACTGGCTGGTCGCGGTGGCCGACAAGTTGATCGTGCGCGCGCCCGAAATCGCGGTGCAGCTATTGCGGCGCGCGGCAGCCACGGCGGAGCTCGGCACGCGTTCGATACTGCTGCGACTGCACGCCCAAGCGCTGCTGTGGAACGGTCGCGCGGCCGAGGCCGAAGCCCTGGTGCGCACGGCCCTGCTGAACCGGCCGGAGGACGATATCGAACTGCGGTGGTTGCTGATGCAGGCCTGCCATGCGCGCGGCGATCTGCGTGAAGTCGTTGCCGTTGCCGAAAAGACCCTGGCCACACCGAACCTTACGGACGAGGACGCGGGCCGGTTCCACGGGATGAGCGGTTTGAACAATTTCTACCTCGGCCGGTTCGACGCGGCGGAGGCGGCCGGTGCACAGGCGTTGGCGATCGGGGATGCCACCGAGAACCCCCTCGTGACCGGATATGGGCTGTTGACGGTGGGGGCCGTGCGTTACGTCCAGGGATATCTCGACGAGGCATTGGAACTGAGCAGCCGCATTCTGGCCGTCTTCGAGAACGGATTCGGTTCCGACCAGTTCGATCCCTATGTGCTCTACGCACACTGCTTGATCGAACTCGATCGGTTCGCCGATGCGGAAGTGGTGCTACACAAGGCGATCGGACACAGTCGCCGGATCCACGGCGTCTATCTCAGTGCGAGTGCGGCCGCCAAGGCGCGGCTCTACGTACTGAACGGACGTTGGGACGATGCAATCATCGAATGCACTTCGGGTCGGTCGGTGCCCGATGCCCTCGGCTACACGCCGATCCTGCAGAGCCTGTCCGCGCTGATCGGCATCCACCGCGGCACCTTTCTGCCGGATCCGGACGATATCCCCGCACCGAACGACCAACTCGGCAGCAGTAGTTACGGCCAGTTCTATCCGTGGATCAATGCGCTGCTGCTCGAGACGCGCGGGGATCCGCGTGGCGCACTTGACCTGCTCGTCGACGCGCAGCTACGCCTCGCCGACGGATTGACCTCGCCCACGCTGTATTACATCTACCCAGATATCGCCCGCCTTGCCGCCGATGTCGGTGACGAGAAGGCGGCTCGTTCGGTGGTCATGGCATCCGCCGAGTCCGCTCGGCGCCAACCGACCGCGGCCAGAACCGGCACCGCCATGCTGTGCCGCGGTGTCGCCGAGCGCGATCCCGCCGTGCTGCGCACGGCCGCCGCCGAGTTCCGCCGGGCGGGGCGCCCGTTCTACGAGGCGCAGGCATACGAGAACGCGGCCGTATTGTTCGCCGCGGACGGGGCCGGCTCGGACGCTCGCAGCGCCTTGGATGCTGCTGTCGAGCTCTACAGTGGCCTCGGTGCGTCTTGGGATATCGCTCGTGCGGTCGCGCGCATGCGCCCGTACGGAATTCGCCGCGGCGTCCGCGGACCCCGCAACCGCCCCAAATCCGGACGCGCTGCCTTGACCGATACCGAACGCAAGGTAGCCGCCTTGGTGGCCGAGGGCTTCTCCAACGCCGACATTGCCGCCCAGATGTTCCTGTCGCGCAGGACAATTCAGTCCCACGTATCCAACATCCTGGCCAAACTCGGGGTGGGTTCGCGCCGGGAGATCGCGCCCGAGATCTCAGGTTACTGACGCCATCGGGTACCGCCAACGGGCCGTCCCGGCACTCGCGTGACCAAGGTTTGGCGTGCCGTTCGGAGGCGGGCACAGGGGCAGTGCACAACATTCGCGCAACGCCCGATATCGCCGCGTGCGTGGCACTCGACCGCCGCTGGACAGTGTCACCGGCGGACGCGGGTACGGGCGTTGCCCGGATGTTCTACCCGGGAGGAAAATCGATGGCGTAGATGCGGGGCGTTAACTCCGCTTCAGCAGAGCTCTGATGATCGCTGACACCATGGGGTGATATCTATGCGAATGGACGGAGACAGCTGGGACATCGTGACGAGCGTTGGTCTGACCGCCCTGGGCGTCGCCACGTTTCGCGCACTCGAGACGCTCGATCCCGAGCCGATGATCCACGACGACTATGCGGCGTGGTTCGTCCAGGCGGCGGGTGAACCGCATTTTCTGCGGATGCTGGACGACCCGGCGTCGGTGGGCGCGGTCGGTTTGTTCGGGCGGTTCATGGGGGTCCGGACAAAGTTCTTCGACGAGTTCTTCGCCGCGGCGTGGCAGCGCGGTGTGCGGCAGGCAGTGATCCTGGCATCCGGTCTGGACGCGCGGGCGTATCGGTTGGACTGGCCCGCGGGCACGGTCGTCTTCGAGATCGATCAGCCCCGTGTGCTGGAGTTCAAGAATCGCGTGCTCGCCGATCACGGTGCCGTGGCCAGGGCCGATCTGCGCGCGCTGGCGGTCGATCTGCGCGACGACTGGCCCGCCGCGCTCACCACCGCGGATTTCGATCCGAGGCTCCCGGCGGCGTGGTCGGCCGAGGGGCTGTTGCCGTTCCTTCCGGGTTCGGCACACGACGCCTTGTTCGAACGCATCGACGCCCTGTCCGCGGTCGGCAGCAGCCTGGCCACCGACGACTTCGGCCGCGGGCTGGACCAGCGCCATTTCGATATGGAGGAAAGGTTCTTCGGCGACAACCCGTTCGGCAGCCTGAACGTGCGCGACCTGTGGTACGACGACGACCGCGCCGATCCCGGGGACTGGCTGTCTCAGCACGGCTGGTCGGTCCACCGCGCCACGCCCTTCGACCTGGCCGCCGGCTACGGCCGCCCGATCACCGACCTGCCCGCCGACTTGCCCGTCGAACTGATCGACCGCATGCGGGAGGCGCGCTACATATCCGCCGAGAAGCGCGGGTGAACCCACAGGTCGTCGGGCGGCTGCTCGGCCTCGGCCGGGCGACCGAGCCGGTCGCCGGTCAGCCGGTGGCGACCAGAGCCATGGCCGAATAGCGCGGAAGGCTGCGCGCCCAGTGCCAGTCCTCGTCGAGGGTCATCGCGCCGAGGAAAAGTTCGGATACGCGCAGCCCGATCCGGCGGAGCGGTCGCGACCGCGTCACAGGCTTCGGTCGAAATGGGCTACGGCGCGGTCGATGGCGGGTAGCACGTAAACCGTTCACCTTGTTCGACTTTCGACGTCAGATCGTCGCGGCCTGGTGTTGCTCGGGCAGCCAGCTCTCCGGATGCGCCCACGGCAGCACGTTTCCTAGCTGCCCGGCTGCCGTCCGGAAGAATTCCAGCACCTCATGGTCGGAATGTCGCAGGCTGAAGTGCGTCAGAACGAAGAGCGTCTCCGGGTGCGCCGCGATCACCGGCTCGAGGCGGCTCCACACCGTATGACCGATGCGGTCTGCACGCTCCAGCTCGGAATCATGGAGGAACGTGCACTCGGTGATGATCACCGGGTAGGCGAACAACCACGGATTGCGTACGAAGACGTTTACGTGCGTGTCGCCGAGGAAGGCGAACAGCGGACGCAGAATCTCTCGCTCGACCTGCACCCCTTCCTTGCGTTTCGCGGCCATGAGGCGCCCGAACTCGGCGGCGCGCCCGTCGGCCATCAGGGTGCGTCGCAGCGCCTCGTACTCCGGCAAAAGTTCCTTGCTGCGTTCGGCGAACGCGTAGCCGACGCAGGGCACCTTGTGCTCGCATTCGACGACCCGTACGTGATGTCCTCGGCGCCCGAAGGTGAACTCGTCACCGCCGCATACGCCATGCAGCCGGTACCCTCCACCCAAGTCGGGGTCGTAGGCTGCCCCGTGATTCAGCTCGGCCGAGGCACGCAGGAAGGACTCCGTGTAGGACATTGCCTCGGCCGGAAGGTAGATGTCCACACCGGACTCCTTGGACGCCAAGTAGTCGAGATCCTTCGAATGGTCGTGGTGGGTGTGCGTCAGGAAGACGGTGTCCACCTGCCGCCCCTCACACAGCCCCGCATCGAGGCTGCAGCGAAGTTCAGGCACATGAAAGAACGTCTTGTCGTTGGCCCGCGAATACCCCGTCAAAGTGAGCCGAGTTCCGGGGATCTGCCACGTCTTCCACTGCCGGAATGGGTGCCCACTCTCCAGCCGTTCAGGGTGATCCATAACGGGAGGGTAAGTGAACCGCTTCGGATTGTTAACCGATATTTCGTGAGCGGTCGCCAACACATGATCGTGAGATCTCCACTGCTGGAGGCGAACTACGGTACATATGGTGAAGCTCTTGGAACGTCCGGTCGTCCTTGCGTTGACCTATGTCGTCGGCTCGGTCCTGCTCGGGCCAGCCATTTTCCTGGGTGGTTATGCGCTCTTCACCCGAGGAGTCGCTGATTACTGCGACGCGGTCCATGGTGACCCGGCTTCACGCGATGCGGCATTCACAGCTGCGCAAACCTTCCAGATCACCGGCGCCTGCATCATGCTGGCTTTCGGGCTTGTCCTGTTGGCCGATCTTTGGACCCACCGCCATCAGATCAGCCTAGTGCGAGTCACTTTGAGCAGCTATGGGATTCTCGCCATGATGTGCGGGTTCGGCTTTCTCATCCTGGTGTCCGGCTCTTCAGGTCAGAGCTGCTAGCCGGAATGACACCTCGCACTGTGACAACTCTGTCGGCGACCCGTTGCCGCTCACAGTGCGCTTCCAAAGCGATTGCGGCAAAAGGCCACCGACAACACCAAGCCCGGCTCAGCCACTACCGCCGTCGGTGACACTCCTTCATGCTTCCCAGGATGAATCACAGGATTCTCGCGATCGACGACGCAAACCGGCCGACGATCACGAGTTGTCAGGCGGCGGAAATCGCGCCGAAGTGCGTTTTTCCCGGGCATATCGACGTCGCACCGGTAACCCGAACTCTGTATCACCGGTTTCGACGGGCCGGCCACCCACACCATGCACCGAGTGGCCCGCACCCTCCCAGAACAGCACCCGGTCGAACACAACGTCACCGCCCTCCCGCCGGAAGCCTCTCGCGGTGACCTTGCCGCACGCGACGAAGCCACATCCGAACATGCCGCCCGCCAATTCCAATAACAGCAGGGGCACGGCAGCGCTGTCATCGAGGTCGCCATGGCGAGAAACCGGCGTGAGGGTGAGCCCGCCATTGAACCGCGGGTCCAGTTCCATCCGCTCCACGGCTTCGAAACAGATCTCGGTCTGATACGCGAATGCCCCGAAGTCGTTGCTGCGCAACAACAATTCCTTATGACTGACCGTATACCGGTGAACATGCAGATCGCAGTCGATAGTGAAGGGCAGATTACTCACACATCCACAGTGCCACGGACAGGTTCGGCGACCGCTGTGCTCGGACAGGTGGC
Organism: Nocardia sp. NPDC005998; assembly: GCF_040614395.1. Classification (NCBI taxonomy): domain Bacteria; kingdom Bacillati; phylum Actinomycetota; class Actinomycetes; order Mycobacteriales; family Nocardiaceae; genus Nocardia; species Nocardia sp. NPDC005998. Next base: position 18,609 of record NZ_JBEXUI010000014.1, read on the forward strand.
GAGGCTTTCCTGCGCTCATGGTTCGAGGTACAAGCGTTCATTCGGTAGGCGAGGGTATGCGCTCGCGTCTCCTAAGTCGACGGTAACCGCGTCGGCATAGTGCTGTGCCTGGTGTTCCTGGATGAACAGCAGCGCAGCGGTGAGGCAGGCTGCGAAGTCGAACCGGATGCCGTGTAGGAACACACTGAGGTGCACGTCCTGTTCGTCGGGGCGCGGAGATCGGCGCGGCGTGCTGTCGCGCCTGCGCGGCTGGATGTCGTCCATGGGTCCTATGCCCCCGTGCGTGACGCCGACCGCGTTCCGCCACGATGCACACATGCCAGAATCGAGTCCATCACTGCGCGGCCCGATGGACGAAATGAGCTCTGCGGCAGTGTGATCCATGTGCGGAATAGCCCACCCCGATCAGCGGGCGATGGCAATGCGATATCGCCTCCGGCGCGGACTACCGACACATTCAGTCGGCGCATCTGCGCATACAGTCGCTCATCATCGGGTAGATCCGGGCGGATCATGAACGACCACCGAGCCGAACGCGGATGCGATATCACCGGCCCGCCACCGAGCCGTCGGCGGTTAAGATCGGCTTGCACCGCCTGACCGAGATCGGCGGGCATCGTAATCGCCCACGCCCGACCGGCTTTGACAATGATGCGCCCCAGCTCGGGTGGGTCGATCACCGCGGGCAGATCGCACACCCGCCGATAGTACTGACACCGGGACATTGCCGTGTCCCCAAAAGCCATGTGGTCCATCGTGTTAGACCTCTGCTCGCGTCTGTGGAATTGGATGTGCGCCCGGCCCCTGAAAAGCTCCTGATGAGGAGAGCTATTCGCTCCGGGTGCACACCCAGCACACCTCAGATACGTGCAAGTCCACAACGTTCCAACAGAAACGTTTCACTAAAAACCCTCGTAGTTTTAGTTCGCGCGGCATTCTGGTTTCAACTGAAACCCCAAGATGGAAGGCGACATCCGTGACAGCCGATTCCACAGTTTGAATCCCCCCGGGTTTCGTGCGCACCCGGTTATCTGTCTCCGACCGGTTGTTCGGTCCGAGCGGCATAGTAGTCGGCCTCGTACTCGACCGGTGGTTTGCGGCCGAGCCGATGCATCAGCCGGGACTCGTTGAACCAGCTGACCCACTCATGGGTGAGTTGCTCGACATCAGCCAGGCGGTGCAGCGGACCACGCCGGAACGGTGAATCGTCCCGGACCGCTTCGGTCTTGTAGAGCCCGATCGTGGTCTCGGCGAGGGCATTGTCGAAGGCATCGCCAACCGATCCAATCGACGGCTTGAGACCTGAAAGCATCAGTGTCTCACCGAATTTCACCGAAGTGTACTGACTTCCCGCATCCGAATGATGGATTGCATCGGTCAGCGGATGACCTTCACGGTTCCGCAGCGCGACGGCTTGCCGGATCGCCGATTCCACGAACGCGGTCAGTTTGCTGGTCGCGCATTCCCAGCCCAGGATCCGGCCCGCGTACGCATCGATGACGAACGCCGTGTACACGAACGCACCCGTCGCCAGCCGCACATAGGTGAAGTCCGCCACGACCAGTAGGTTCGGTGCCGGCACCCGGAACTGCCGATCCACCAGATCCGCCGCCCGCACCGCAGCCGGATCGGCCTCGGTGGTACGAATCGTCTTGCGCCGCAACACACCCCGCCACCCGTTGGCCCGCATCAACCGTTCCACGGTGCACCGGGCGGCCGGGATGCCTTGACGCTGCAGGTGCGCCCACATCTTTTCCGCCCCGTACAGGCATTCGGGCTGACGTCTGCCGTTCTCGTCGGGCTCGTAGCAGCCGGCCAGGATCTCGGTGAGGGTGATATCCCACAAGGCTCGTTTCGACGGCGCACGTTTCGCCCAGGCATGGAACGTTCGAGGGGAGATCTTCACCCCGCGAGCGGTCAGCGCCCGGCACATCGCCGCTATCGGGAACCGAGCCTTGTGTTCGGCGATGAACTCACACACTAAGGGTGTCGCGGGTGTTTGTCCCGCGCGAAAAAAGACGTTGCCGCAGAAAGGATTTCGATCGTCTGCTCCAACTCGGCGATCTTCCGTTTCTGCTCACGGATGATCCTCGCCGACTCCGTCGAGGTCCCCTCGGCCTCACCTCGATCGACCGCGGCCTGCCGGATCCATTTCCGCAGCGTCTCCGCCGTCATCCCCAGCCGGGCCGACACCGCCTTGATCGCTGCCCACTCGCTGTCGTAGTCGTCACGGTGATCGACGACCAGCCGGACGGCCTTGGCCTTGGTCGCTTCGTCGTACTTCGCAGGCATCTCTCGCCCATCCTCTCAAGAAAGAGAGTGGGCACGAAACACGGGGGGATTCAGTTGCCCGGCGGCTCCTCGGTATCCAACTGGAGGCGCTTCGCGAGAAGTCCGGCATCACCATGGCCGACGCTGCCGCTTCGATCTCCATTGGCAAGTCGACCCTGTGGAAGATCGAGACGGGCCAGCCGGTTCGCCTCAACCCGGTCCTGCTGAACCACCTGTGTCAGCTGTACGGCGCAACGCCGAAATCGACCAAGGCGCTGCTCGGCCTGGTGGATGAAACCAAGACACGTGGCTGGTGGCACGCTTTCACCGACCAGATCCCGAAGGACTTCGGGCTGTTCGTCAGTCTGGAGGACGCCGCCACCCATATGACGTCGTACCAGACCACGTTCTTGCCCGGTCTCCTGCACACGCGCGACTATCGCCGCGCGCTGAGCTGGACGGAGTTCCCGCACAAGCCTTCTGACGAGACCGAGCGGCTGCTCGATGTCGGGATGAAGCGACAGGCCCGCCTGACCAGTGCACGCAATCCGATCACACTGAACGTGCTCATCGACGAGTCGATTCTCCGACGCATGACTGGTAGCACCGAGGTAATGGCAGCTCAGCTGCGCCACCTAATCGACTGTGGCCAGCTGCCGAACGTGTCTATCCGCGTGGTTCCGTCGAAGGTCGGCACCTACCGTGGTCTGATTGTCGGCTCGTTCGTGCTGTTGGAGTTCCCGCCGCATCCCAAGGCGGATCTGACTATGTCCCCCGTCGTGTACATCCAGGGCTTCACCGGCGATCTGTACCTGGAAAAGCCTGTGGAAGTCGACCACTATCGTGGAGCCTGCGCGGATATCGAGCGATTGGCGTTGGACGAGAACGCGAGCCGCGCCTTGCTGCTCGACATTGCGAAGGAGTATGCCCGGTGAACATCGACCTATCTGGTGCGAAGTGGTTCAAGAGCCGCCGGAGCACCGCATCAAAGGATTGCGTGGAGGTCGCACACCTGGACGGCGGCTTGGTCGGAGTGCGCGACTCCAAGAACCCGACCGGCCCGGTGTTGGTCTTCACGTCTGGTGAGTGGGACGCCTTCACCGCGGGCGTAGCCGATGGCGACTTCGAACGGCCGTAACGGACCTCCGGGCCGGCCTGTATCCCGAGAAGCCGGAAGAGGTTCGGCAGTATCGTGAAGCTTGTGTCGACATCAACAGGTTGGCGCTGGGTGAGGCGGATAGTCGTGCTCTCATCGGCCCGGATTGCAGAGGAGTATGCCCAGTGAACATCGACCTGTCCGGCGCTGTCTGGTTCAAGAGCACTCGCAGCACCGGGTCGAAGGATTGTGTACAAGTGGCGCACCTCGACCGGGGCATGGTCGGCGTGCGCGACTCCAAGAACCCGACTGGCCCGGTGTTGGTCTTCATGCCCAGCGAGTGGGACGCCTTCACCGCTGACGTTGCGGGTGGCGAGTTCGAGCGGCCGTAGCCAGATATCCCGAAAGCCCCCGCACTCCGATCGCAGCGGTCGAGTTACGGGGCTTCGCGGTAAGGGGCCATGCCGGATGTGGGTGCCGCACTCCAGGTTTCAGAATGCCCAGCTTGACAGTGGTACCGAGCGCAACCAGTTGAGGAGATCATCCTCGCTGTGGTCCCGAATCGTGCGAGCGGGCTGAATGCGGACCGCACCCGATCGCTTCCGGTGCTGAGGTACCAGTAGATGACGGCCCGCCGATCGTGTGAGCAGTCGATGCGCGGTACCGAAGCGAATCTCGCACCTCGTCGGTGGGCGGAGTCCGTGCGGTGCTAGGCGGTCGGCGAGGTCGGGCCGGTGTCGCCGACCGCCATGTCCCTCGGTCTGCCCGAATTCGGCATCCACTCACGGCGGGTCGGCGGAGCTCCCATGCCTGAACTGGTCGGTCGACTGCCAAACTTAAGCCGATGTAAATGTGCGGGTCGCCGGTTGGCGGGGGTGCGGCGGGCGAGTCGAGAATTTCCATCGTGAGCGATCTTGTTGCTCCGAACCGGGCCGCGCCCGCACCGCCGCGACTGAGTTCGGTTACCGGGCGGTGGGTCGTGACCGCCGCGGTGCTCGGGTCGGCGGTGGTCCTGCTGGATGCGCCGGTCGTCAATGTCGCTGTGCCGCGGATCGGTTCGAGTATGGGTGCGGACCTGGCCGACTTGCAGTGGGTCGTCGGCGGCTACACGCTGGCGCTGGCATCGCTGATCCTGGTGGGCGGGGGACTGGGCGACCGGGTGGGGCAGCGCGCGGTATTCGTTTGGGGCAGTGGCGGTTTCGCGGTGGCCTCGGTGCTGTGCAGCGTCGCGCCCACCATGGAAATGCTGATCGTGGCGCGGGTTGTGCAGGGGATCGCGGGTGCGTTGCTCACCCCGGGCAGCCTGGCGTTGATCACGGCCTCGATCGATCGTCGTGATCACGGTGCGGCAATCGGGTTGTGGGCCGGACTTGTCGGGGTCGTCGAGGCGGCCGGACCCGTGGTCGGTGGTTGGCTGACCGAGTTGGCCGGGTGGCGCTCGGTATTTCTCATCGCCGTTCCGTTCGCGGTGGCGGTGACCGTCGTATCGGTGCGCTACCTTCCGGAGTCGCGGGATGTGCATGCGCGACCGCTCGATCTGTCGGGTGCGGCCACCGCCGTGGCCGGGTTGGGTGCGCTCACCTATGGGTTCATCGGCGCACGCGGGTGGCTGTCATTGCTCGGCGCGGCGCTGCTCGGGATGTTCGCTCTCATCCAGTTGCGCGGGGAACATCCGCTGCTGCCGCCATCACTCTTCCGCTCGCGGGTGTTCACCGCGGCCAATATGGTGACCGCTGCCGTCTACGCGGGCCTGGGTGGCGTCTACTTCCTGCTGCCACTCCAATTGCAGGTGGTCGCGGGATATTCGCCATTGGCGGCGGGCCTGGCGACGGTGCCGATCACCGCGATCATGCTGGTGTCGTCCCCGGCCGCGGGCCGGTGGGCGCAGCGGCACGGTGCACGGATCCCGATGACACTCGGCTCGGCACTTGCCGCGTGCGGTGCCGTACTGCTGACGGAGATCGGCACGCGCGCAACCTATCTGAGCGATGTGCTGCCGGGGACCGTCGTGCTCGGTGCGGGGCTGGCCGTCTTCGTTGCCCCGCTGACCGGTGCCGTATTCGCCGCGGTGTCGGTATCGGATGCCGGAATCGCGTCGGGGGTGAACAATGCGGTCGCCCGGACCGCGCAACTGCTGGCCGTCGCCGCGCTGCCGGGGCTCGTGGGTATCTCGGGCGCGCCGCTCACCGATGCCATCGGCTTCGGCAGCGGTTTCCATGACGCGCTGTGGATCTGCGGTGCGCTACTTTTCGCCGGTGCCGTGCTCACCGCGACTCTCATGCCGCGCACGCCGCAACCCCCTTGATGTGACCGGCCGTGGCCCTGCGGCATTCCGATAACCGTACCCGTGGATGGTCGTGTATCCGCGGAAATTTCACTGCGATTGCCCTATTGCGTGGTCGGCACAATTGATAAGCATCGCTGTGTCGAAATATTCCACACCTCTGATCCGCATTTCTGCTGAAAGGATTCTCAGCGAGCGTCGGGACTGAAATGCTGTGCGGCGCCTATGTGATATGGATCACAAAGACAAGTCCGTCGATCGGCAGTAGGTTCTCCGTACCGCTGCCGCATGTTGGCGAATGTGTTACTTCAGCTTAATTTTCGCTACTAAATTCAACTGTGTCAGCCTGGCTTCGAGCGGAGGAATCTGTGCAATCACACGTGACTGTCATACATAGAGTGCGCGGTGTCGACGTCCCGTATCTCGAGCGTATCGATCACGTTTCGAATTCCGTAACCTATGTTTGCCCGCGCAGCGTGCTGGATGGTATACCGGTGCATGCCGCGGCCGCGGTGACGATTCTCGATGATATGGCTCTCGTGCCAGCGGCGGTGCGTGATCTCGCGACCCGGTTCGGTACGCCGGAACGCATTGTTGCGCTCCATGAATTCGACCTGCTCACGGCCGCCGAACTGCGTGCGGAATTCGATCTGCCGGGCGATCGGCCGGAATATGCGGTACGGTTTCGCGATAAGCTGTCGATGGGCGAAACCGTTCGTGAGCATGGTGTTTCGGTACCTGCATTCCGGGCCGCTCCCGATGTGGCCGCCGTTCGGGAATTCGCCTCCGAGCACAGGTTTCCGTTGATCGTCAAGCCGCGGCTCGGTGCGGGGAGTCGAGATGTGGTCAAGCTGGATTCCGCTGAAGATTTATCCATCTTGCCCGACCTGAGTGCCGAACCCTTTCTCGTGCAGGAATTCTGCCCGGACGAAGTGGGCGCGATAGATGGCGTATGGACCGGCAGTGGGCTCGGTCCCTGGCGTGCATCGAAATACCTGGGTACTTGTCTAGAGTTCGCCGACAACGGAACCAGCCTGGGCTATATAGAGATCGACGACCCTGTCCTTATCGGCCCGCTCGCCACCTTTGCCGAATCCGTACTTTCCGCGCTGAGCGCCGGTGTCCCCACCGTCTTCCATCTCGAATTCTTCGTCGGCTATGCCTTCGGTATACCGCACATCCGGTTCCTCGAGGTGGCGGCGCGCGCCGCCGGTGGCGAGACCACCCACATGTGGCGGGAAGTGCACGGCTACGACCTCCTCGGCGCCGCGGTCGATATTCAGCTCGGTCGTACGCCGGTCAGCGCTTCGCTCGCCGATTCGGAGGTGGTCGCCGAATTGCTGATCCACCCGCCGGTCACCCCGCCTTGCACGGTGCTGGACGTGCAATTGGATATTTCGCGCGCATACGCCCCGTATCACTATTCGGTGCCGCCGGTGGGGACGATGATCACCGAAACATTCGGTTACGCCGAGATCGGTGCGGCCTTCCGCTTCCGCGGACGTTCCAATAGGGAAGTGGTCGAGGCGGTGCAGCGCACCATCGCCGGATTCCGGATGGATTGCGTCGCACTCGATTCGCCGACCGACGCGGCCGTCGCCTGAATCGCCCGGACTGTTCTCGTGTCTTGGTTTCGCGCTTTGCTGCCGTCGGCCGGACCGCAGCGCATGCTGACGCTGATCACGGTTGCGGCGGCCGTCTCCAGCGGTATCTATTTGTCCACCGTCGTCCTCTACTTCACCAGGATCGTGCGGATCTCGCCGATGCAGGTCGGCGTGGGACTCAGCGTCGCCGGGGCCGCCTGCGTGGTCAGCAATATTCTGGTCGGCCGGATCTCGGATCGACGTGGCCCGCTCGGTGTGCTGCGCGCCAGCCTGCTCGTCGGGGCTGTCGCGACCGTCGGCTTTCTCGCGGTCGACGGATTCGCGATGTATCTGGTCGTCATTCCGGCGGCGGCCGCGGCGCAGGCCTGCGTCCAGCTGCTGATCTCGGCAATGATTCCGCGGCTTGTCACCAGTCGCGCCAATGAGTTTCGTGCCTACATCCGCTCGGTGCTCAATGTTGGTATCGCTATCGGCATCGGACTGGCCGCGGTGGCCGTGCAATTGGATTCCGCGCTGGTCTACCGGGTGGCCATCATTATCGCCGCCGGTTTCCTGACCGCGGCGATACCGCTGGTCGCCCGACTGCCCGCGATGGGGCCAGCGGCGGCGACCCCCGAACACCACGGTGAGCGCTGGCTCGCCCTGCGGGACCGGCCATATCTGGCACTGACCGCAGTGGACGGCGTGTTGTCGTTGCAATACCGAATCCAGTCGGTCGCCATACCGCTGTGGATCATCGGTGCCACGGCCGCGCCGCGCTGGTCGATCGCCGCGATAGACATGGTGAACATCGCCATCGTGGTCCTGTTCCAGGTCCGAGCCAGCCGACGGGTCGTCGATGCCACCGCCGCGGGGGTCGCGCTGCGCCGCAGCGGTTGGGCGTTTCTCATCGCATGTGTGCTGCTGGCAACCGCGCACGGACGCGGCGGCTGGGTTGCCCTGCTGATCCTCGGGGTCGGTGCCGCCGTGCTGAGCGTGGGCGAACTGTGGCAGACGGCAGGCGGATTCGAGGCATCCAATGTGCTGGCACCGCCCCAGGACCTCGGTCTGTATCTGGGTGTTTTCGGCATCGGATTGCGCATGGCCGATGCGGTCGGCCCGGCATTGCTGACGTGGTTGTGCATCGGCTTGGGCGTAACCGGCTGGTACATAGCGGGATTCATCCTGCTGGCGACCGGGCTGCTCGCGCCGGTGGTCATCAGGTGGGCCACGTCGACACGCGATCGGTACGTGCTCGTTCCGACGCTGTGAATACGGGTATCTGGGAAGACGGGTATCTGGGCCGCGGAGGGCACCAGTGGATCTGATTTCTTTTGCACGCGGCGATTCTCGGGGCGATGCTGCCGGGTCCCGATTTCGCGTTGGTCACACGCCATTCGTCGATCAGGGTCTGCGGACAGGTATCGCCGCGGCGTTGGGGATCCGTCGGTATGGCGGTGAACACCACCACCGCCGCTGTGCTGGGCATGGGTGCGGCGATCGCCGCGACGCGGGGAGCCTTCACCGCTATACGCGTGGTCGGTGCCGGATATCGCCGTGATCGCGATGGTCGGCAGACGTCGATGACCGGACCACAGGTGCACACCGGAAGCGGAGTTTCGGTACTTCTTGTTGTCGTGTATCACCCGTCGGCGAGGCGTTGGATGGTGGCGCTCAGCCAGGCCTGGAGATCAGCGGGGTCGCCGAGTTCGGAACGCAGCACCCGGCGGCGGGTCGAGACGCCGAGCACGAACGCGTCGATCGCTGCGGCTCGGCTGCGGGCGTCCGCGTCGTCCAGGCCACTGTCGCGCAGGTATCGGTGCAGCGGCTCCAGCGAGTTGGTGTCGAGAAAGGCGGCCAGCGCCTCCGCCGCCTCCGGGCGTTCACCGGACGCGCGTTGCAGCACGAGCAGCGGATCCTGCCCGGGTGCACCGAACCAGCGTTGGACGATGCTCGCCGCGAGGCGCGCACCCAGGGCGGAACGGTCGCCGTCGAAGGAGTTCGAGACCGGGATCTCCACTTGGGTCGCCGCCAGGAAAAGGCCATCCTTGCCGCCGAAATAGCGCGTGATGAGGTTGGGCGACACGCCGGCCGCGTCGGCCACGCCTTTGACCGTGATCGCTGCGTACCCGTGCTGGGCGAACTGGCGTTGCGCGTGCTCCAGGATCCGCTGCCGGGTGGCGGCCGCGTTACGCAAGGTCATGTGTATCAGCATACACATCATGTGTACGCTGATACACATGAGCGACGAGATGCGGGAACGACTCCAGCGCACGCGGCGTGTCACGACCCCGTGGAGTGCGGACGGGGCGCGCGGCATCACCGGCACCCGCCTCGACGAACTGCTCGAACGCTGGGCTAGCGGGTATGACTGGGGCGTGCACGAGCGCCGCATCGGCGAGTTCCCTTGGGTGACGGTGCGGGCAGGCGACACCGACCTGCGTGTGATCCACCAGCGGTCCGCGGCTCCCGGTGCCCCGGTTGTCGTGCTGCTGCATGGCTGGCCGGACTCGGTGCTGCGGTTCGAGCGCGTCCTGCCCTTGCTCGCGGACATGCATGTGGTGGTTCCCGCGCTGCCGGGCTTCCCGTTCGCGGCCCCGCTCACCGTTCCCGGCATGTCGGTCAACCGGATCGCGGGGATCGTCGCGGACGCTCTGGATGAGCTCGGTTACTCGCGGTACACGGTGTCCGGCGGCGACGTGGGTGGCACCGTCGCGGAAATCCTCGCGGCTGAGTACCCCGACCGGGTAGCGGCACTGCACCTCACGAACATTGCCCCGCGGCGTGCGCTCACGGCGGACCCGGCGAAGCTCGCGCCCGACGCGGCGGCCTACCTCGACCGGGCGGCGCAGTGGTTCCGGACCGAGGGCGGTTACATCGGGGAGCAGTCGACGCGGCCGAACACGCTCGCCGTCGCCCTCGGTGACTCACCCGCCGGCCTCGCGGCGTGGATCGTCGAGAAACTGGAGTCCTGGTCCGACGAGTCGGCCTTCACCGCGGACGAGCTTCTCACCTGGGTCACCGCCTACTGGGTCACCGGCACGATCGGCACCTCCTTCGCCACCTATGTCGAACCGGTCACCCTTCCCGACCGGATCGACACGCCGACCGTGCTGTCGGTGTTCCCGCGCGACATCAAACCGGAGCCGCGCAGCTACGCCGAGGTGTTCCTGAACGTTTGCGATTATGTGGAACACCGTGCCGGCGGCCACTTCGCAGCCTGGGAACAGCCCGAGGCGTACACCGGCGACATCCACCGTGCGGTCGAGCTGGGCGGCTGAAACGATCGAACCTACATCAGCAGGCATCGCGGATCGTTGGTTGAAGCGCTTCAGCGCGACCCTGATGTCGCGAGCGCCGGAAGCGCCGCTGGTATGACCGCGCCCGGTGCCGCGGCCTCCGGATTCCACCGGTAGCCATAGCTGTGGATGGTCGTGATCAGGCCGGGGCGGTTCAATTTTGTCCGCAGCCTGGTGATGTGCACGTACAGCGCGTGCGACACCCCGACGAACGCATCGCCCCAGATGCGGTCCAGCAATTGCTGACGGCTGACCGCCGCACCGGGGCGCTCGACCAGCTCGCGCAGCAGTTCGAACTCGACCGGGGTCAGCTGCACCGGTCGCCCGGCGACCTCGACCATCCCGGCCAGCAGATCCACCCGAACGTCCCCAGCGACGACCGTTTTTGTCGGCGTGAGGTTTTGGTGGGCCGCCGGAGCACGTCGGGCGATCGCGTGCAGGCGGGCCGCCAACTCGCCGATGCGGGGCGGCTTCACCAGGTAGTCATCGGCTCCGCTGCGTAGCGCGCGTACCACCGAGCGCTCGTCGGAGTCCGCGGTGAGCACGAGTACCGACATCGAACTGACTTCGCGCAGCTTGCGCAGCGCCTCCAGCCCTGGCATATCCGGCAACTCGAGGTCGAGGATGGCGGCGTGATAGCGATGGTGCGCGACCAACAGGTCCGCAGCTCTGCGTTTGTGATCCGCCTGATGGCCCCGGCGGCGCAGCCGGTGCACCAGCGCTTCGGCCTCATCGAGATTGTCATTGACCACGATCACCCGCATACCAGACACCCCTGCCTTCGAATGCTCTGTGCCCGGCCGATTTCGGTTCGGACGGTAGCGATTCGGACACTAGGGCAGCCGCGCGGCGAGATCATCCGCCATTCCGGGTGGGAATATCCGCATTGATGCGCGGCGGATCGCCAGGTCAGCGGCGATGGAGTTCGCGTTCCCACATGCGGGGACAATTCTATATCGAAGCCTAACGCGCCGCTTAATATGGTGTCGTCAAGTGACGGCACGTTCGATCGGGTGAATTCGCGGCATCAGCGCCGATCCCGCTCACTCATCGGGAAATCTGCGGGTGAGCGATGCGCGTTGAGCTGAGAACGTCAGAGATCCGCCCCACGGAATGGGGCGTGCTCGCGGCCGCGACCGCGGATTTCGCCGTATCGGATCGTTGGTTGGAAACGATGGGGCCGCTATTGCCGGGCGAGCCGCGCTGGTTGGTGGCCTATGTCGACGGACGACCGCAAGTCGGGCTGTACACCCGTTTGCTGAAATCCGCACCGGCGGAACCACGTTACGACATCGCCGCCATCTTGCGCGGGGAGATCCCATCGCCCGAACCGCGATCGCCACTGGTGTCCGCGCCCGATACCGCATCGCTGTATCCGGCGGTGCTGGCACTGCAGCCCGGCTACACTTGCGTTCCCGCCGGCCCCGGAGCAACCGACCCGGTTGTCCTCGGCCACACAGTCCGGGCCGTACACGCCTGGGCCGAGCAGCAGGGTGCCCGGTCGGTGTCGTACCTGTATGTCCCTGAGCGGCAACACATCTTGCACAGCGTGCTGGAAGACTTTGGCGCACAGCCGGTCCGGCTGTATCCGACGTGCGTCATGCCGGTCGATTTCGGAGATATCGACGGGTATCTGGCACAGTTGCCGCGCGAACGGCGGCGGGATCTGCGACGGCTGTTGCGCCGGATCGACGAGAGCGGAGCGGAACTGGGCGAAGCCGATCTCAGCGAGGTCCGCGACGAGGTGTTGGAACTGCGGATGGAGTTGCTGCGCAAGTACAACTCCATCGGCGACCGTGCCGCCCAAGCGGCGACGTTGGACCGGATGATCCGGCACTACCCGCCCGAGGATCGAGTGGTGACCACGGTCCGGCAGGGTGATCGGGTAGTCGGCTTCTCGCTGTCGCTGCGGCACGGGAATGCGTTGCGAGCGCTGTGGTGTGGGCAGCGGCCGCAGGCATACGGCGCGTATTTCGTGATGCTGTTCTACGGATTGGTGGCGGCCGCATTGCGCCGGGGGTGCACCAGCATCGACTACGGAACCCTCAAGTGGCAGGAGAAGGTTTCCTACGGCTGCCGACTGGAGCAGTTGGCGGGTCACACATGGCTATTGTGAACGGCCACAGCGGAACTCGGCTGTTCATTCCGGGCCAAATCGTCTCCCTGCTCGGTGACGGGTTGGCCGTGCTGGCCATTCCCCTGCTGGTGTTGGAGTTGACCCATAATCCCGTCGCGGCGGCATTGGCCGCCACACCGCGCACGGTCGGCTACCTGGTCGCCGGCCTACCGGCCGGGCCGGTGGTGGATCGCGCCGATCCCTGGCAGGTGCTCATCATCGCCGATCTGGTGCGGGCGGCGATCTTCGTCGTGCTCTTCGTGCTGACCGCCGTGCGAGTCGGTTCGGTGGGTGTCATCCTGGCGCTCGCCTTCGGTGCCGGGGTTGCCGGAGTCTTCTTCGAGACGGCATTGGCGGTTGCGGTGCGGGATATCTATCGTGATCGAGCATTGGTGCGCACCAATGCAATTCTGGAAACGGCGAGCCAGACTTCGATACTGCTCGGGCCACCGATAGTTGGATTGCTCGCCGCCGCAGTCGGATTGGGTGCCGCGCTGCTGGTGGAGGCGGCGACATTCGTGGTATCACTTGCGACGCTATGGGGAACCTACCGTCGCCAACCGAAATCCATCGATCGCCGAGATCCGGTGTCGTGGCGACAGTTCGGAGCCGAATTCCGTACCGGATTGCGCTTTCTCACGGCGTCCTCGGCCATCGGCGCATTGGCCGTGCTGCAAGTGATAACCAACCTGTGTCTGGCGGTCCAGACTTTGATCGTGTTCTTCGCGCATGACTATCTCGGCATGTCGGCGGGGCTGGTCGGCGTAGTGGTGGCCGCCGGTGGCATCGGCGGAATCCTGGGTGCCGCAACCGCTCCCGCGTTCATGACGCGGTTCCGTCCGGTACCGCTGTGTGTGGCCGCCATCCTGTTGATCGGCATCGCCTTGGGCACAGTGGGTTTCGCGCCGAACATTTGGTGGTTCGCGCTCGGCAATGCCGTATTGATCTGGGCCGATGTGCTGGCCAGCATCGTGGTCCGCACACTGCGCCAGCAGCTCGTGCCGCGCGAGCTGCTCGGCCGGGTCACCAGCGCCATGCGGACGGTGGTGCTGGCGGCCGCACCGGTCGGTGCGGTGCTCGCGGGCCTGCTCACGCACCTCTACGGCAATAACCCGCGTCCGGTCTTCCTAGCGGCCGCGGTACTCATCGGGCTGTGTTCCCCGATCGTCTGGATTTTTGGCCTGCGACGCCATCGCGACATTCCCCTGCTCCGCCGCGACGAAGAGATGGTGCCCGTATGAAGCTCTACACCGGCGAACGCCTGGCCGAATTGGCCCTGGCGCGTGGCCTTTCCGAGGAATACCTGCGTGATCTGCGGATCGTGTCCGCGGTGTTGCCGTTCCGGGTGAACGACTATGTCGATCGCGAGTTGATCGACTGGACGGCAGCGCCCGACGACCCGATCTTCCGGCTCACCTTCCCGCACCGAGATATGCTGCCGCCCACGGTATTCAGCAGTATTGCCGAGTTGTACGACGCCGACGCCTCGCGGGAAGTGTTGGCCAAGGCGGGCGCGCAGGCACGTCGGCTGCTCAACCCACATCCCGGTGGCCAACTCGACGCGAATATTCCTGTTCTGCAGGGGAAGCCGCTACTCGGACTGCAGCACAAGTATCGCGAGACCGTGCTGGTGTTCCCGTCGCAGGGACAGACCTGTCATGCCTACTGCGGCTACTGCTTCCGTTGGGCCCAGTTCGTCGGAACCGAGACCCGCCAGGCGATTTCGGATCCCACCGTAGTGACCGCCTATCTGCGCGAGCATCCTGAGGTCACCGATGCGCTGTTCACCGGCGGCGACCCGATGATCATGCGGACCGCGGTGCTGCGCCGCTGGGTCGATCCACTGCTGGAGCCGGGCCTGGAACATATCCGCACACTGCGTTTCGGCACCAAGGCACTGTCCTACTGGCCGACCCGATTCACCGACGACGCGGATGCGGATGACCTGCTGCGCCTGTTCGAACGGTGTGTGGCCGCAGGGCGGCACGTCGCCGTCATGGCGCACTTCTCGCATCCGCGGGAGCTGTCCACCGCCGCGGTCCGCAAGGCCATCGCCCGCATCCGGGACACCGGTGCGGTGATTCGGGCGCAGGCGCCGCTGATCGCGCACGTCAACGACGATGCCGATGTCTGGGCGCGGATGTGGCAGTCGCTGGTCGAGTCCGGTGTGATCCCGTACTACATGTTCGTCGAACGAGACACCGGCGCTCGCAGCTATTTCGAGGTCCCGCTGGCACGGGCACTGGAGATCTACACCGATGCCATTCGACAGGTTTCCGGCCTGGCCCGCAGCGCCAGCGGCCCGGTCATGTCCACCCATATCGGCAAGGTTGTAATCGACGGCGCCCCAACCATCTTGGGTACCAAGGTCTTTGCGCTGCGCCTGCTCCAGTCCCGCGACCCCCGCGACACCGGCAACCAGTTCTTCGCGCGCTATGACCCTGGCGCACATTGGCTCGACGATCTGACACCCGCCCTCGGCACGACTATTCCCGAGCGACCTCGGAGTGTGGTCGGTTAGTCGTCCAGAAAATTTCGGCTTTGTGCCGGGCTTTTCTAGTAATCGGCAGGGGTTCCCGTTTTCGGCTTCCGGGATGCCCGCAATGGGTGTGTCCTAGTCGTGGCGGTCGGCCGGACCCCTCGGGTCGACCGCCACCATCGACCACCGACACCCCAAAGCGAAGGTCCGCAATGATGACGAACATCCAAGCGGGACAGCCGGATACAGTCGGCTTGTGGGGTCGGCCGGGCCGCGATGACACTCGCACACACAATGCGGTCGGCTTGGTGCGGACCGGCGTGTCCGTGGACACCATCCACCGAACCGAAGCCGATGGCCTGCAAGCCACCTGGCAGCTGAACCAGGAGCATGAGATCGGAATCATGTTCGTACACAAAACATCCGACGCAACGCGGGTCGCATCATTCGATCCCAACGGCTATCCCGATCTCGTCCAGGCGCGCGAAAGGCTACCGAAACTCGCGAAGCTCTGGGACGCCGTCCGCCACCACTTCTGGACCGAAGCCATTCCGGCGCACCGCCGTTCGCATCCATCCGAAACGCGGAAGTGAGTCGGATGCCGATCAGGACAGGCGCTGCGGGTTTCCGAGTTCACGACGCCGGGGAATCTTGTTCCCTGAAGAAGACTTGATCTTGGTCAGTACTCGAGTTCGGTCCAGGGGATGGCGATGGGGAACGGGAAGTCGATGGTGATGCCGTCCGGGTTCTCGTGGGTCCATTCGCCAGCGAGAATGTAGTTGGCGGGGCGCAACGGATGGATGCCATCCGGCAATTGGGCGTGCCCGATGTCGAGGCCGTAGGCGCGGACTGTTGCGATGGCGCTAGCTTCACGGTCCAAGGTCACTTCCCAGTACCACGGAATACCGGAGCCTGCGTAGCGGCCTTTCTTGGCCTCGATATCGGTTTGCGTGTTGGAAGGCGACAAGACCTCTCCGACCAGCACGACGTCAGCACTTCGAAGATCCTGGTACGGGGATTCGAGGCATCGGTGTACGAGAAAGTCGGGTGTCAAGAAATCGGACTTGCCGTTGCCGCCGAGGAAGACGTTTGTCTCGGTGGTGACCCGCCAACAGCGCTCAGGATGCGCCGAAATGGTCTTTCGCGCGCAGCGTTCGATTGTGCTCCAGAGACGGTTCGAGAAGGTCTGATGTTCGGCAGGGCCGCGGCGCACCCACACCACGCGTCCGTTCCACAGCTCGATCTGCTGGGCGATCTCCTCGGGGAGTTGCTCCAGCTCCTCCCAGGTCATGTACTCGGGGAGATCCGGACGCTCGATGCGTGGCAGGGACATGGCGCAATGGTAGTCGTCGGGGGGCCGGTCCTATTCGCGATCGCAGCGCGCCAAATCGCGCAGGCCGGGACGCTAGGGCGAGGTCGGGCAGGTTGTCGGTCGCGGTGATCGGGGCGACAGTCACTTCATTGAGCTGCTGCGCGAGGCACGCGCAGTTTGTCCCGACAACTTCTATGCGCTCAATCGACTCTTCCGGAATGCGTGGGCTCGCCGTTCGGTGGGTTGCCCGCCCGGCGCAGCAGCGCCAGCGTCTGTTCGATCGCCTCCTGGGTTTGTGTGTTTGTCAGGAGTCGATCGAGTGTGACCTCGCACATCTTCTCTGCGCGCCGATAGACCGGCAGGTCTTCGTAGAGTTCCGCAAGTTCGATGTGTAGCTGGTGTATTGCGTTCGAGGCATCCTGCGGTGCCGGGTGGGAGGTCAGGCGGGTAGCGACCTCGGCCAGCGCTTCATCGGCTTGGCGAATGAGGTCGAGCCCGGCCGTGCAGTTGCTGGTATTGACAAGGTAGTACGTTGCGGTTTGGAGCAGGCCCGACAGGTATGGCTCGGCCGCGGTGGTGAAATCTCGGGTCGACCCGGGCTGTGCGCGGACGAACGCCGCCGAATGGTGGGGCAGAGACCGCAAGGCGCGGACCAGCTCGGGGGCAAAGCCATTCCTCGATCGCGTAAGTAGGTAGCCGTCGATAACGTCCGTCCAGTCCCCGATCTCCCTCCACACCCAGTCCGATGCCACTCTTTCGTGGGCGACAGCCATTGGTCCCCGATGCGTTTCCGCCGGATCGGAATCTGCGGGCAAGGTGGATTCTTCGCTCCATGGGACAGCCGCCAATGCCCGCTCGACGAAGTGAGCATTCCACCCGAGTAGTGAAGGAACTGTGTGCAGTCTGGTCACATAGCGAGAATCCGTGGGATGCGGGACCATGGCCCCGACACTGTCCCGCACCGCATTCGCGCTGGCGGCGAGCTCTTTTGCCGTCGGCAGTTGATCCACGAGGTACCGCGCTGCCTCGAAAAGCGAGGCATAGTCGGAAACCTGGTCGGGAGCATTCCGGGCGAGCCGACGAGTCAATTCGGCGACCAGCATGTTCAGCGCACGCGCCGCGCCTGCCAACTCTTCGGCTGTGGACTGCGGCTCGCCACCGTCGAATGCCGCTAGGTCGGCGATGATTCTTGTACGCAGATCAGTCATCAACTGCCGGGCCTGATCATCGGAAAGGCGACGAGCCCAGGATTCGAGTTTCGGGAATGCGGCACTGAGATCGGGTATCGCGATCTCGACTGTCGACGGCGTGGTGGGAACGACTCGTGCTGCCGGTGTGGTGGTCGGCGCTGGAGCCGCGTGTTTTGTAGAGGAAAACGCAGCGCCGGTGGTCTCCGACTCGGCGGTCGCCGGTTGGGCGCGGCCTGCTGTCTTCGCCGGTTGAACAGTTGGGACGGTCCACTGCGCCGGAGGCGGGTCGTATACGCCGATCGCAAGACCGATCGGCCTGTCGGGCAGACCTTGCCAGTATCCCCATACTGGCCGTGCCGCCATGAAAGCCTGCTTCAACTTGGTACTGGCGAAGTGAATCTGTTCTGGCGTGAGGAGGCCGAAGGCCGCCGCGCGCGTCAGTCGGATGACGTCGTGAATGATCCGCTGGATCTGCAGAAGGATGGCGTAGATGATGCCGCCGGCAGGGCCAACACCTTCCAGGTGGTAGAGGCGGGCCCAGTCGTAGGCCGTGGGCCCCGGTCTGGCCAGCTCCCAGTCCAAGACGGTTATGCGGGCATTCTCTACGGTGAGGAAAATTCTTTCGAAATGGGAGAAAAGTAGGTTCCCGAAATGCAGGTCCGTATGGAGTAAACGATTCCGTACCAAATCGAGGAACCACGACATTCTGACGACGGGTTCGAACGGGTGCTGCGGTACTTCCAAATCAGCGAGGATGGCGCCGAACTCGGGGAGTGCATCTTCGAGGATTTTCATCTGCTCGTCCACCAGTTGGCGTATGAATTCTCCAGGATCATCCTGAGGTTCTGATTCTGCCGTGCCGCCGGACCCCACTGGGATAGCACGCATTTGTCTGTGTAGTTCCTGGATGGCGGCAACCAACTGCTCGACCGGAGCGTCCGCCACATCGGCGAACCGTTCGGCATTGTCCACAAATCCTTGGATCTGGACTCCATCGATTCGGCTGCCATCGGGCATTTCGACCCCGTGGAGCACCTTGAATACCCGTGGTACGTACACCTGTGGCCCGCCGCCGACACCATATCGGGCGAGCAGTTCGAGCACCCGCCACTCCTCCGGCTCGACTCGGGTGTCGAGGCCATCGCCCCCGGACTTGGCGAAGCGCACCATGAATTGGCCGACTCGAATGTTGAGATTGTAGTTTCCACTCATGGCCGAGGCGAGTGATGGCAACGCTTTCTCGATAATGGCCAAGGCGACGTCGTCAGGCATGTCCACGCCTGCTGTCCCACCGAGATACCGATACTGCTCGATCGGCAGGAGGCCCGGCACAGGGTTCGCGCTTGCGTCCTCGGGCCCCTCGGGGGAGTCGGTGTCTGCACTGGTGGAAGACCTGTCGGCGGCGAGAAACGTCGCCAATCTGCGGATCGTGTCGGTCGTCAGTTGCTGTGGACGCCCCGTGAGGTCCAGGGTGTCCGCTGCTGCGACATCAGGAAGCCCTTCCCAGAACTGCAGCAGCAGGTATTCGCGCTCATGGGGCTCGAGAGCGTCGAAACCACGATCCCACTTCTGCCTATCCGCTCCCGCCAGCGCTCGGACCAGTGGGTTCGACGCGTCATTGCTGGGGGACATGAAGTCCCACAGGATCGCCTGCCTGAACCGTGCGTGCCGCACGTGGTCGACTGCCAGCTTCCGGGCAACGGTGAGCAGTGCTGCCGGATCGTGATCGCCCGCCTGCGCGCCCGCCTCGGCGGCGATGCCGTGGGCGACCTGGTCCGTACCCACCAGGCGCAGCACTTCGCGAAACACCGTGTCCGAGAGCGCCTCCGGGGACTCGCCGTCAGTCGGCTCGTGCGGCAGGTGCGCTGGCGACTCGGGATTGCCGGCCGCGCGGGAGTCGAGCTCAGACTCGGAATCGGTGGTGTCGGCTGCCATCAGGTTCGCGGAACGGGTCAGCGACTCGACCAACCCGATAAGCGAGTTGCGCAGCACGTCGTGCAGCATCGCGTCGCTCAAACCGAGCGACTGTGCTGTCCGATCCACTGTCTCCCCCTGCACGAACAGTCGTGCAATGCTGATTCGCCCGGACCGACTGCGCTCCACCAGCGCCTGTGCCATCGCTTTTCTGTCCGCTTGCGCCACAACCGTTCGCAGGCGATCGGAATCCTCGAACCCCCCGCCGGCCAGCAACGCGGTGCACAGCCGTTCGCCGATACCTGTCCCGGAATCCCACCCCGCCGCGATGACGTTCTTCATTGCCGCCCAGTCCTCGAGTAGCGGATGTTCCCCTGCCGCGAGGCGACTTACTACCGTCGTTGCGCCGTTGTCGATCGTCAGATACCCCTCGTCGCGCAACTGTCCGAATACCCGTGACACGGTCATCGCCGACGATCCGAGCTCTGCGGCAACCTCCCGAGTCGAGGGGAGCCGCCAGCCAACGCGCAGCATGCGCGAGCGGATCGCCTTCCGCAACGCGCGAAGCAGATCCGCGCCACTCGGCGCGGGACCTGCCGCTTCGAGCGACCGATCCCCGAGTAGCCGCCGCAGTCCCGCCGACGAGACTTGCCCGCCCGCAACGAAGTCGGGACCGATTGTCACCCAGGTTCTGCGTGGGGTACCCATACGTCCCTCGGTCGCCAAACGCCCCTCGTCTCGCAACAACCCATAGGCGTACTCAACGCTGACCGAATTCAGCCCGAGCGCTGCGGCAAGGTCGTGAGTCGAAGGCAGCAGCCCGCCCACCGGGACCCTGCCGTCGAGGATCGCCGCACGCAAGCCTTCGACGAGGATCGTGACGCGCGGACCGATTCGTTCCGGCAGTGTCCTCGAAGACCCGTCCAGGAGTATCTCCACCAGATCGGCCACACCGACCACCGTGCGCGCACCGAGATCCAGATCATCGCCAGGCTCGTGATCGTCGGACCATCTGCCGGAATCCGCCACCACAATTCCGATGTCAGGGCGGATCAGCACATACCGCTCGTCCCGCAGCAGGTCGTACGCCCTCATCACCGATTCCACGGACAACCCGAGATGCTCAGCGAGGTCGCGATCTGGCAGCAGCGACTGCCCGGGAGGCAACTTGCCGTCGATGATCCCGTCGCGCAAGGCATCCGCCAGTGCTAAGAAGTCCGGGAGGCCAGCCGCCGTCAACTCGCTGAACGACCAGTCCTCGAGTAGCCGCTGCATGTCCGTCGAGTCGCCTAGGTGGCGCAAGATCATATTTGAATAGTTCGCTGGCGCAACGCTATCCGTCCATCTGTCGGCGTCTGTCACGATTTCTGTGACACCGCTGCCGGCACGCGACAGCAACTGCGTCGGGCCGGTTCGCGCTCGGCCGACCACCTGCGGTTCATCACCGTTCGCCACAACGGCGCCCGCACCGTGGCGGATCGCCATCAACCCCTCGTCGCGCAACCGTTGATATGCCTTTGCCACAGTCGATTTCGATACTCCGAGGGCAGGTGCGAGGTCCGCGGTCGCAGGCATTCTCCAGTTCACCAGCAGTTCTTCGGAGAGGATCGCCGCACGCAATCCTTCGACGAGGAGCGCGACATTCCACGTATCAACCGCTGGCTCGGCACTGCGCGACCAATCCTCGAGCGTCTCTAATACACGCGCTGAATCGACCACCCCCTGCACAGTGAAATCCGAATTGCCGCCGGGCTCATGGCTGTCCGTCTGCTCGCCGGTAAACGCCACCACAGTCCCGGATCCGTGGCGGCCGACCAATAGCTGTTGGTTCTTCAATTGCTTATAGACCATCCCGACCGTCGCCTGCGACAAACCGAAGTGCTCGGCGAATCTCGCCGCCGACGGCAGCGGCTGCCCCGGGGCCAGCCGACCGGACCGAATCGCCGTGCTCAGCGCGTCTACCAAGGTCGCAGTTGGGGGGAAGCCCGCCTCCAGTTTCGCGCGCAACAATCGATCGTCGAGTACCCACAGCAGCTCTGCATCGATGCGAGACCCCCGGGATTCGTGGCGCGCGGCACCGGCCGGTTCGACGATCTCGCCGAGTTCGGGTTCCGTCTGCTCCCCGGAACCGACCCGAGGCGAGGACCCGTCACCCGGCTGGTCACCGATTGGATCGGATACCGACGCATGTGCCCGCTCTGGTGTCGTTTCGGGGACTGGTGCCGGTTGACCGGGCTGGTCCGGGTGTGCGTCCTCGCCGGGGGTGGCCTGAACTGGAGGTTGTGTTGCAGGTTCGGCAGGTTCCCACTCCTGGCCGGTATCGGGGTTGCGGTCGAAAACGACTCCGCCGTAGGGAATCCCGGCGAATCCGGGCCCGCCCACGCGCGGTCGGCGCTGCCCGCGTCGGGCGGTCAGATCGAGTGCGTCGTGGATGTCGAACTCGTGGAATGGAACCGATGGCCCCGGCAGGTTGGCACGGCCACCGCCGTGAGGCGTCGTGGGTGGCTGCTGCTGCCCGGCTCCCGTAGCGGCCGATGCGCTGTGCTGAGTGGTCCCAGCCACGGGATCGGTGGAATCGGAGTTGCCCGGTTCGAGCGGCGGCTGGTGTGGAGTTTCGGGGTATTTCTGGTCGGTCGCTGCCTTCTCTGGTGGCGTCGGTGGTTCGGGCGGTTGGTCGGGTGGGACGAATGCGTGACCCTCGGGCGGCGTGGAGTTATCGGGCTCGGCGTCCGTCGTCGGCGCCGGGTATACGCGGTCCGCCGCCCAGACCGTCGCGGCGCGCATTGTGCTTGCGATCCTGCCGGTGATGCCCCCGAAGATGTGCTGTCCGGTCTTCAGGAGCAGCTGCCCGGATCGTCCGGGCAGCAGACCGGCGACGCTTTTCACGATGTCGTTCGCGGCGCCCAACACGAATTCCGTGTTTTCCCGCAGGACGGTGCTGAGCAGGTACCTGTCGGTCACTGCCATCAGGTATTCCTCGGCTCGGCGAGAGCCGATTCTCGACCAGATGAAGGCGCAGTCGACCCGAGCCCGCAGATAGTCGTCGCTCTGCGCCTCGAGCCACCGGCAGCCGGGGTAGAACGCCGCCGACCACAGGTCGTCCTTCAGGTGCCGCTTCCAGAACGCGTTCTCATCATCGGTGATCACTCCGCGTCTGCAGGCGTCGTCCATCAGCTCGATGTCGTCGTCCAGCATCGGCCTGCCGGAGAAGTACTGCATGATGCCGGCCGCGATCAGCAGCAGTTGCGGGAGTTCATCATTCGAAGTGGCGCGCTGCCAGCTGGCCCACCTGGTCTCGTCGGTCGAATCCCGGCGGCTGGCCCGTTCGGGGGTGCCTACCGGCTTCGTCCGGAACTTCCAGACCGGGATGGTCTCGCGGCCCTTCGTGATCTTCTCCTGCGTGAAGAACAATGTGCGCCAGTCGATCTTGTGCTCATGGACCAGTTGATCGATCGACGAGCCGGTCACGTTGATCAACGCGAGTGTCATGTATACGGGGAAGCGCTGGATGAACCGGGCCAGTTCCAGGAGATCCTTCTCGGTGAGCTCAACATCCCGCAGCGTGTCGATGTCTTCCTTGAACAGTGCGTGGAACCAGTCCCGCCGATTGCTGACCCAGTCGGCCCCGAATGGTGCCCCGTCTCGGGGCATCGGCATCTTCAATAGGTATCCGAATCCCTCAGGGTCGATCGCCACCACTCTCTTGATCGCGTCCTGAACCGGGCGCCAATACTCGGGTCCGGGAGCGACGTTCTCGGCGCCGGGGTCCATGATCGTCAGCTGGGCACGGGTTGATCCAGGGTTCGGCCCGTCGCTGTCTTCGTCGTGCTGTGCACCCGGCTCGGTGGTAGATGGATCGTCGGTGGTGTCCAGCGCCGTCGGCTGTTCCGGAAGAGGCTGGGTGCCAAGGTCGTTCGACGGAACAACTGGTGTTACGTCGTTCGGTGGCCGAGGTGGTTCGTCGCCATTGCCGGCGCCACCGGGCGGTGCGGGTGGCGCAGTCCGAACCTCGAACCACGTGACCCGTTGGGCCGTATCAGCAGATGCGACGGTTGCCTGCACGTCCGCCTGTGTGGAGTTCTTTGCGGGAGCGTAGTCCGTTTCTGACTCGGCCACCTCGGCAGCGTGGGCACCGCTGGGAATGTGTTGCGGGGTTTGCGCGGCCTGTTTGTCCTTGTCGGCGCGGTCGGCGGGGGGCGTTTTGCGATGTCCGCCGCTCCCAGCGCCCCCACCGTCGTTGTTGAATTGGTCGATTCGGGCGATCCGGCGGCGGTCCATCCCGATGACGATGTTTTCGCCGAAGGGGTCGTCGAGATTGCCCATCCCGATCATGGGGTGACCGCCCGGATCGGGTTGCGGCGAAGTCTTCGGTGTGCCCGTGGCCGGTGTGGGCGCGACGATGGGTTGCGGGGTCGGTTCGTCGTGAACTGCGCGGTTCGTCGTGCGCTGGATCTCTTGGTCGAACCGCGCGTCCCAGGCTGCGTCGGACTCGGCGTCCGGGTGCGCGGACTGTGCGGCCGCCTCGAGATCGGCCAGTCGGAGTGCCAGACTATCCAGATAGACGTCAGTGAGTGCCTCCAACTCGGCTAGTCGGAGTGCCAGACCGTCGAGATAGGCGTCGGTCAGTGCCGCCCCCGTGCCGTCGCTGTCCGCGACGTGGACCCGCGTGTCGTTCAGGTCGGCGGCGGTGACCTCCTGCATCTGGGCGTGCAGGAGCAGCTTGGTCAGCCTGTCGAGGGTATCGAGGTCCAGGTTCATATAGTCGGCGGCCGGATCGGCCGCGAGGAACCGGCGCACTCTCTCGCGTTTACGCACGATGATGTCCCGCCAGTCGCGTGGCGTCAGTTCGTCGTAGGGGCGCGGAAGATCGTTCGAGCCCGGAATGTTGAGTCGTTCGGCAAGGAGGTCGCGAAGTGCTACCAGAGTCCCGATTGCCTCGGTTTGATCAACACGGTTGTTGTACCAGGCACTACCTTCGATCTGGGTGAGGTTGTCGATCACACCCTGAAACCAGTCGGTTCGATTGCGCTGGTCGTATGCCGATTTCGAGGTGAGGACACCTTCTCGGACGGCCGCGAGTCTCTCGCGCGGAAGGTAATGTTTCTTCCATTCGATCTTGCCGTTGTGAAGTTTGACGAAGTGCAAGGCGAACCCCTCGGGTGGGAATCGCTTCTGATACGAGTTGCCGTTGTCGAGCGGCCAGACCATGAAGCCGAGCTCGAGCCGCCAGTTCGTGCTCTGCGGCTCGTGCCGGTCCCAGGGCCAGATCAGCGAGGCGCCGAGCCCGAGGCTCTGCCCTGCCCAAGTGTGGAAGAAATCCCTCCAGGCATCGTCGCCGAACGCACCGTATATCTTGCTCGCGTCGACTCCAGGCACATACGCCATGAACAACACCAGTTCGCTGGCACCGGGGACGAGTTCATCGGCGACCACCACATCGGCCGACCGCGAGCCGGCATCCGCGAGTGTGACGGGCGCCAGCTTCTCGGCGTCGCGCTGATCGATATCGCGAACGGTCTTTATGATGTGCCGAAAACCATTTCCGTATCCCACAAGGTCGACTCCCAAGGACATAGTCGGGTCACCCGTATCCTCTTTGAGCTGGATGCGCCAAGCCTCACCGGAGGCAAAGGCTGCCACGCATTTCTCGGCGAAGGTCCGTTCGTCGACCAGGTCGTTACACCACCAGATGAAATCGCGATCACGGTAGTACTGATTCATGGGCTCCGGCTCGTGGTGCACGCCGGATATCGGTTCGACGGTGAGCCGGCCACGCTCGTCGATCCGAACGTGCCAGTAGTCGATCGCTATGCCTCGTTCCGCAGCCTGTTCACGAAATCCCGGAACCTGCATATCCAGCAGCGCTTGTTGGTCTCGCAGCGGAGACGCGACCACCACTCTGTCCGGTCCGAACCCGATCCCCGCGACAGTCTTCCCGTCGTCATGGACAAAGGGGGTGACTTCTGCGGCCGCAAATACCTGCGGAACCGCCATTATCGCGAGCGCTGCGCGAACTACGTCCACGTACGCTCGGGCGGATTCGAGATGACGCGGCAGTGCGCGGATGCGACTCTCGAGTTCGGAAACCGCATCTTGGTAGTCGAGCAGCTCGTTCAGCGCATCGTCGGCGACGAGCCGGCGCAGCATCGCCTCGAATTGTTGGCGTTGTCGTAGCTGTAGCGCTTGGACCGTTCGCTGGATCTCCTCGGGTTCCTTCTGCTGCAGATTCGCCGTATCCAGACCGAGCGCCTGCGCCGGCTGTAGCGCGTAGGTGATTGTGTCCTGCACGGCGTTTTCGGCTGTCTCCAGCACCCGACGGAAGATGGGTGGAAGTTCAATGGGGGCAGGGAGATTCGGGTTCGAAGGGGCGTTGTCGGCAGCGGATGCGGCGGGTTCGGCAGGATCCGCTGTGGCTTCCC
Organism: Nocardia sp. NPDC005998; assembly: GCF_040614395.1. Classification (NCBI taxonomy): domain Bacteria; kingdom Bacillati; phylum Actinomycetota; class Actinomycetes; order Mycobacteriales; family Nocardiaceae; genus Nocardia; species Nocardia sp. NPDC005998. Next base: position 44,572 of record NZ_JBEXUI010000014.1, read on the forward strand.
GATGCCCGTCCTGGCCCCACGGTTGGCCGTTCTCGTCGTGGTGGAAGCCGAGGTGTGCGTCGGGGTGGATGATCGCGGATCGGCGCCAGCCGGGGCGGTGTTTGTGGCGTTCGGGGGCGAGACCCGCTGCTTCGGCCGGGTCGGTGTGGGGATTGAAATGCGGTTCCGGCCCGCGTGTTCCATCGGCTGGAGATTGCTGTATGGAATTCTCCGGGTCGGCTGCGCGAGTGCGGACGGGGGCAGCTGAGGGGTTGTGGCCTGGGTGGTGGCGGGCCGTCTCGGCACTGGTTGATCCAGGGTTCGGCCCGTCGCTGTCTTCGTCGTGCTGTGCACCCGGCTCGGTGGTAGATGGATCGTCAGTGGTGTCCAGCGCCGTCGGCTGTTCCGGAAGAGGCTGGGTGCCAAGGTCGTTCGACGGAACAACTGGTGTTACGTCGTTCGGTGGCCGAGGTGGTTCGTCGCCATTGCCGGCGCCACCGGGCGGTGCGGGTGGCGCAGTCCGAACCTCGAACCACGTGACCCGTTGGGCCGTATCATCGAGAAGGTATGTGCCGCTGTCGTCGACGTCGATTGATCCGGTCAGGTCCAGATCCAGGTCCCGGTCGGCGGCGTCGATCACTTCCACCCGCACCGGATCGTGTGCTCCGGCGACCGCCGCAATGATCTGTACCTCCGCGTCGCTGTGCTGCAGCGGCTCCAGCACAACCGTGCCGAGCGCGGAGGCCGCACGCGATACTCCAGCGGCGGTTCCCCATCCGAATTCGCTCAACCGGTCGACCAACCACTCCACCGCGTTCTCGGCGTCACGCATCCGAGCGGCCAGCGAGGATGTGGTTTGTCCGATACTCAGGTCGGCTTGCCAACCACTATCGGTCCATCGCCAATACGCCTGTCGCGACGTCGTCCGTTTGACAACACGCGCAGCCGTGTCCGCGTCCGCCTCGTATGTTTCGGTGATCGACACCTCCGAGCTGGAGCTGCGCTCGAGGAGAGCCGTGTCGATCGCGGCACGTATCAGACGGAAATCGTTGCCGGGCAAGGCAGCGTGGTTGTACATCACGTAAGCGTCGATCGACCCGTTGTCGAGGACGACATATCTGATCCGGCATTCCGCTGTCACGTTGCCGGCCCGTAGCTGGAGGTAGGGCAGCTCCAGGGCTTCTTCCACCTCGTCGTGCCATGCGGGTGTTTCGAGCGTGTGCAGAGACAGCGACGTCCGCGGACGCCCGTCGGAGCCGATCCGCACTGGAAGGGTTGTCGATACCGTCGTCGCCGTGCCGACCGCGAAGACGACGCCGGAAAGCTCGCCCTCCGGACGTCCAGGCTCCAGATCGGCCAGCTCGTCGAATTCGTCCACACCATGCACTACGACCGCGCCTGTCGGCTCGGGTGGAGCTTGATGCGGCACCTCCGGCTGCGCATCGGTGTCCGGTGCTCCGGATTTCCGGGTGCCCCGAGGCCAGCTCCCGTCGGTGCCGTGGGGTTGGGCGAGCGCTTCGACGGCGCTTTCCTGCGCATCGTGCCCGGCGGGTTCTGGGTCGTGCTCGACGCGCCATACGTTCACTACCGAGCTGCGCTCGTTGTCGATGGTGTCGGCGGTGTGCACCTCGAGGGGCGGTATGTTCCGGATCAAGCCCGCGTCCGCCGTGGTCGAGTCCGTCTCCGCTTCTCGCGCCGGGTCGGAGACATCTGGATCACTCGTTCGAGTGGCGGTGGCATTGGCGGTGTCCGAGGCGGTTTCCGGGTTGGGCGAAGGTCGTTCGGCAGCTCGGGCGTTGGCATCCGTCGCGGCCGACGCCGGGATCAGTTGGCGTGGCGCGTCGCTCTGATCGGTATAGCCGTAGTCGTAGAACTCATAGACGGTTACCGTTTCGTCGCGGAAATGGTTCTGCAGTGCGGCGTCGATGGTTTGGCGCATAATGTCGAATTCGGGATTGTCGACGTCGGGCATGCCGTAGGTGATGTAAGCGATGGGGCCGTCCGCCACCGAACGGTAGAGCGCGATTTCGCAAGGTACCGTCAGATCGTTACTGGTGATCTCGATGCCGGGCGGCGGTGGCAGCTCGAGCGCATCTCGGATCTGGTGGTGGCTGACTCCCGCTGCTTGGACTACGTGCAGGGTCAGCGTCCGGCGGTTGCCCCTCGCGCTAGGCTCTTCGGGGATATCCGTTGCCGAGCTCAGCATTTCGGCTGAGGTAACCAGACCTGATGTCCAATCGCTCGACGCGTCCGCGATCTCCTGAAGGCGAGGCGGTGTGTCGAGCACGACGACGACGCCGTTTACCTCGGGAGCCGTAGCGAGGACGGCATTGTGATCGAAGACCGGTACCGCATAACCGTAGTGGTCGACCGCAATGACCTCCGCGATGCCGCTGATCAGCGGTTGTTGCCGCAGGCGCGCGCCGAGGTCTGCTGGGGTGAAGGGTACCTCGGAAAGATCTGCCACGATCCGGTCGGCCTGTTGTGCGGCAGCGAGTTCCGCGAGTCCGGCGACGAACGTATCGACGTCGCCGCTGCCCGCTACATAGTAGTGAAACGATCTTCCATCGATGAGATAGTCGGGGCCCACATCGCCGTCGGCCTTCTGCATCAGCTCGATCTCGAACTGATGACCCGCCACGGTGAGCAACCCGGTCGCTTCGATCCTTGCCCTCGCATCCTCGGGTTCGTCGATGTCATCAATCTCGACGGCTTCGCTCGTCCCGGGGGTGGCTGCCTTATCGAAGGAATCTACGGGGGCCAAGGATGATTCGTTGTTCGGCGAAGTCGACAGGCTGGCTGCTACCTGCTGTTCGGCGCGTACGAGCCCGACCAGCGAGTCGGCGCCCTCGTCGCGTGCGGATGTGGCGGTTCTGCTGCCCCAGCGTGGGAGCCGGTCGTGTTGGTCGACCTGATTCGCGGGCCACGGTGGCGGCGGCAGACCGGGCCGCCAGAGCGCGCGTTGTGGCGGTGGGCCTTCCGACTGACGTGCGAGGGGCTTTCCAAGGGGTAGGGGCCGCCCGGACTCGGGTTCCCATCCGGTCGTGTCGAGCGTCGCGCGCCATTCGAGATCCGGGCTGAATGTCGACGTCCAGCCGCTGATCGGGGTCGTGACATGTTTGCCATAGGCGCAGCCCGACAGCTGCGGCCGAGCCTCGGTGGTCGATCGGTAGAGCTCGACCTCTTCGAGTTTGCCCGCGTCGGACAGCTTCGAAAGATCCGGGCCGCGAACCGATCCCATCGATAGCTCCGCCATCGGACGTGAGCGCTCGACGATCGTGGCCAGTTCGTCGCCGCCGAGTTTGTAACCGAACGGCTGGTGCTGGTCGCCTCCCCGACGAGTCGACGGAAGCGTGGCAATTGGCGGCCCGGTCCAGGCATCAGGGGTCACCTCGACGATCGCCACTGGCATAACCGGGCGGTCGGTGACATAGAACTGTGGCGCGTGCGCCCGCCGGAATTGGTCCGCGGGGAAGATCAGTACATATCCGCGATGCCCCGGGGCACTTGCGGTCTCGCGGTCGGTCCGGCCGAGCACGAACGTCTCGATGATCGCCGTTTTGTCCGGTGTCCAGTGCTGGCATCCACCGGAACTGTTGCCCGGCCACACGCACAACGCAAAGAACATCGCGCGGTCGATATTCGACGTGGCGAACGCCATCGCATCCGGTTCCGATTTGCCGACCCAGGTCGCGAACTGGGCCGGAAGTTGAGGTGCCAGCAGTGTGAACGGGCGGTAGCTGCCATGCGCGACATAGCCTTCGGCGAGGAAGCTCGCCACGACACCCCGGTTGCCGTCGGGCCGCGACCCGGCGTGGATCAGGCGCGGTGCGGAGCCGGTCTCATGCGCACTTGCGACATAGAGCCCGGTGGACTGTGGGTTGGGCACGGAGAAGCCAGCGGTGAGCAACCCGGTCGCTTCGATCCTTGCCCTGGCATCCACGGGTTCGTCGATGTTATCGATCTCGACGGCTTCGCTCGTTTCGGCGGTGGCTGCGTGATCGAACGACGCCATGGCGGCAAGGATTTCGGTGTCCGTCATGCCCGCGGCCACCAAGCGCAGCACCTCGGCCTCGCGTGCGGGTGGTACCGCAGGTTCAGGCGCGGGGGTAGGCGGGTGCGCAACGGTATCGGAGCCGACCGGCTCTGTCATGGTTTCCGACTTCGACTCGGCTTCGGAATCTACTGGGGCCGAGGATGATTCGCTGTTCGGCGAAGTCGACAGGCTGGCTGCTGCCTGCTGTTCGGCGCGAAGGAGCGCGGCGTGGTGGGCAAAGAGGTTGTCGACCGTGTCGACGAACGATGCGATCCGCGGTGAGTCGGTCTCGTTGGCGATCCGGCGCAGTTCGGCCAGCGGATCCTTGGGGGAGGGGTTGCCGAGGTGACCCGGTCTCGATACTCCGAGGAGTGCCGCCAGGTCGTTCTCCAGAGTCAGGTTTCGTTGCAACAACCTGTTGCGCCGGGACTGCACCTGCTCCTGGACCCGAAGGTCTGTCGGTTTGCCTTTGAACGCATCAAGGGTTGCCCGCTCGGTATCTCGGTGCAGCTCGAGCCGGAATCTGATCCATTCGACGAGTTCATCGAGCCGTCCGGTTGCGGCGATCGCCGCCAGGGCTCCTTCCCGCGCGAGCACAGGACGCAGCCACGCGGCGACGATGCCCACCGCTTGGCGCAGCTGTCCCGGTACCACCAGATCCGGCGTTCCTCCGAGCAGTTCGGCCAGTTCGGCCTGCGCCGCCTCCAGTCCTGCAAGCGCGTCGTGCCGTGCCGTATCGGCTTCCGTTGTGGTCGAGCCATTTTCGCTGGCAACCTCATCGACAGGTGCAGTCGGCGACTCGCCTGGTGCGCCGCTCGGTCCGAGTCGATGACGACCGCCCGGTGGTTCGTGCGGAGTCGTCGGATCGTCTTCCGGTTGGTGCCCGGCGTCGCTGGGTGCTGTCGAGTCGTGGGTGTTCGGGTATGGTCGGCCGTCTGGGTCTTCGGCGTGGTGGTGGTAGACGGTGCCGCCGATTTCGTTGCCGTGTAGCCCTGTTCCGGATTTGAGCGGTCGGTGGTTCTTGCGTAGCGGTGGGAGGCCGCGTGCTGCCCGGTCGATGTCGAAGTCGTGGACGTATGTGACCGGGCCTGGGGTTGGTCCGTCGGTTGCGGATCCGCCTGGGATGTGCGGGGGTTCGGCGGCGGGTTGATCGATGGGATCGGTTCCGGGTTCCGTGCGCCGCTCGGTCTCGGCGGTTGGTTCCGTCGCCGGAGTATCGATAAAGGGCACCGTGGCCGCAGCGGACTCCGGGGTTGAGGACGGTTGTGCGCTCGTCGTGGGGTTGAACTTGGGGATGACGGTGGCGGTGTGGATTCGGCCGTCCGCAATAGTGAAGCGGCCGAACAGGTCGGTCAGTGTCCAGCCGGATTCGGTGGTGACGGGCGCCTCCAGGCGGATATGGAACGTTCCGGCAGCCGGGTCGACGGCGGTGTGCATGGCGCCGAAACCGAGTCGGCGTCCGGTCAGGGGGAGGGCCGCTTCATTGGCACTCTTTTTGGCGGACCACAGCATTCGGTCCCAGTGCACCCCGCCGCGGGTGCCGATCTCGCGCAGCCAGGTCTGCTCCGCATGCTGTGCGACGTTGTTCAGCAGGCGGCTGGGCAGTGGGGCGTTCGGCTCCGCATTGATTCCGATCGAGGTCACCTTGTCCGCATCGATGACCGCCGCGGCGGCGTAGTCATCGTCGACGGTCGTGGTTGTGCCGATCACGCCGGTCGGCCATACCGCAGTGCCGTCCGGACCAGTGAGTATCAGGGCGTCCGGGTGGCCGAGTTCGGCGAGAGCTTGTTGGGCGGCGACCCGCTCGTTGGCGATCCCGCGCACGCGTGTCGCCGTTTCCTCGGGAAATGGTGTCGACGCACGGTTCTCCGACAGCGCGGCCGACCCGCGTCCGATCACCTCCGCTGTGCTGGCCTCCGGCAGTATCTGGCTGAAGGCAGCACCCGGCTGCGTGCCCCCGTCCCGCTCCTGCCTGTTGTCAGGGTTTTCGTGGAATTCCGCCGTGCTAGCACGGAGCCCAGCAGATCCGCCTGCGCGTCGCGGGTGGCGCTCTTGCTCGGGGGGATCGTTGGCCGCGGCACCTGGCCCTGCGGTCTGCGGCGCACCCGCGTTGGCCTCGCTCGACAATGTGATTCCAGCGGTGGCCTGTGGGAGACCGCTGCGTAGCAGCGTCAGCGCGTCGTCAAGCGAGGCTGCGCCGGGAGTGGCGCTGCCGAGTTGGCGCAGTGTGAGTACCCGCATCCGTGCCGATCGGCGGCGCAAGGATGCGGGCTCGGCATGAAGCGCCGTAAGGCGTTCCTGTAGTTGCTGAATCACGCCGCGAGCATCTTGCAGGGTTTGCTGAGCGGGCAGCCGGGCAATGACCGTTGCCAGTACTTCGTCGACACGGCGAATCTCTCCGAGTCCGAAGGCGGAACTGCGAGTGGCGGTCAGGTAGTACAGCGCACTCCTGACCAGGCCCTGGAGGTAATCCGCTGCGGCGGAGGCGAATACCTGGTCGCTGTCTGCTCGGGCACGAGCAAATGTCTTTGCTTGTTCGGGCAGGTCTCGAAGCACGTGGGCGAGTTCAGGGTCGATCTCGCGCCCCACCGCCGCGTCCATCTCGCGCTCCAGGAGAGATTCATCCGGTGTGGGAGCCAGCAATGCGGACAGTCGGTCTGCCGCGCGCTCCGCGGCCGAGGGAGCGAGGAACGCCCCCAGTTTGGCTGCCGCGCGGTCGATTTCTGGGTCGGGCGTAATGTCGTTCTCATCGGGCTGCGCGGGATCCGTCGAGGCGCGACCGATCTGGCCGACCTCCTCGTTGGTACCGCCAGATGCCACACTGATCCCGAGCTTCTCCGCGAGGCGATTGCGATGGGTCCACACCGTAGGAACGGAAACGCCGAGCGCTTTCGCCATCGACTGGATCGTGCGGCCCTGCGCGATCAGATTGAGCACCTGGATCTCACGATTGGACAGCGCGCGGCCCCGGCGAGCTGTCGCCGTCGGCGAGATCGACAGTTGTGGGTACACGCCACGTATTGCCGCGATCGTGATGACCAGTTGCGCGACCGGCACATTTTCCTCGCCGCGCGTTATCGGCCAAAGTACGCGGCTACGCTGCTGCTGACCAGAAGTGGCCAGAGCGTCGAGGGCGCGCAGCAGTTCGGACTTATTTGCGCGCCCCACCGCGGCGATTTCCGGCTGGAATTGGTCGACGTCGACACTGGCGGCGAACTCTGCCAAGATCCGATTCCGGAAATCCAGGAGCCAGCGCTGTTCGGCCGAACGCTGGTTGGCGCTTGCCTGGGGGCGACGGTCGGTCGTGGTCGGTCCGCCGTTGTCCTGTGCAGCATCGACTGTCGTCGCATCCGCTCGGTCGGGTTGTAGAGTTGTCGGCTCCTCGGGCTCGGGCTCGGGTGCGGGCTTGGGGCTGCCGCGCTGCGCGCCACCGCGGACGATGGGTCGGTTGAGGGCGGGTTTTCTGATGTGGGGTGCGCCGTGTTGGAATCCGGTGTATTGGTCGTCGGTTCGAATGAAGTAGGCCTCGAGTGTCGGCTGGTGGGCGCCGCCTTGGCGTTGGGGTGGTGTGAGTCGGGCACCGGCTGCGCGCATATTGGTGGTGGCGTCGTTGCCTTGCTGTCCGTTGAGGTAGCGGATGGTGCCGTGCTCGTTGACGACGTTGACCGCGTGTCCTGTGGGGTGGTTGTTCTCGTCGAGCTGGGTGTGGTCGTAGTAGACGAGGATGCCGCGAGCGAGGTGGTCGCTGTTGGTGAGTTCGTGTTCGAGGTCGGTGAGGTTGTGGATGGTTCGGAATGTTGTCTGGTAATGGGTTTCGATGAAGGGCAGGTGGTATCGGCTGTCGGTGTCGTGATCACCGGTTCGGCCGGTTTCTGACGGTGCGGCGACCATGTTGGTGCGGCCGCCGATTCTGAGGTCGGTGACGATCGCGCATTCGGCGCAGTTGTTCTCGTTGCCCAACGGATTCACATCACTGATCAGCTCGACCAACGGATCGGTACCGTCTGCCCGGGTGGAGTCGGGATGGGCACCGCTGCTTTCCGTCTCGGTTACCGGCAGGGTTTCGGATTCGCGCTGGCGCAGGCCGAACAGGCGTCTGATCAACTGGTGCGCGGCGCCACCGATGGCTGCGGCGTGGTGCGCGGCGACGCCGACGGCGCCCGCACCGATGATGCCAGCCGCTATCCAGCCCGGGACGAAGATTCCCTGTGCCGAAAGCAGGGCGCCGCCCAGCAGCGGACCGGCGGCCGCTCCGGAGTACAAGACCAGATCCCTCGCGCTGGTCGCCCGGTTGTAGAGCTCCTCGGGAACGGTCTGCTGTAGGTGTCCTGCCACCCGGACATTTAGGCCGACACCGATTATCGAGGTGCCGAGTGCACCAGCGGCCACGACGAAGGGGTTGGGGGTTGCGGCTTGGAGTGCGGCGACTCCGGTGAAGCCGAACAGCGCGGTCGGGTACAGGAGCTCGACTTTGGTCTTGCTGATCAACTTCTTCGGCAGCAGCCCGCCGATTACGCCACCGATAGCGCCGGCACTGACGACCGCCGCGCTGGCCGCATCGTGCATGTGGGCCTGGTCGATGATGGCGGCCGTGCGCAGGTTCAAAATCCCGAACGCCGCATTGGTGGCGACCGTGACCAGGGAGTATTCGCGAAGAAATGGCTCATCAAAGACCGCCCGCACGCCGTCGCCGATATCGGTGAATATGTCGCGGAATGCGTGGCGGTCCTTCGGGACATGCGGCGGGAGAGACTCTCGCAGGCGAGACAGCGCCCTCAGGATCCACAGAGATGAGGCGCCGTTCGCCGCGAAGGGCAGCGAGTTCGCCACATTCAGCACGATAGGTCCGAGCGCGCGCCCACCGGTACCGGCGACATACCGATCGATTTCCGCCATGCGGTTCGCTGCCATCAGCTGCTCGGGGGTGACCAGATCTCGAACCGTCCCCAGGAGACTGCGCAGGTAAAACGTCGAAAAGAACGCCTCGACCAAGGTTGTCCCGGCGAGTACCGGGCCGATATTCGGGACCCCGAGGGCCACCGCGCTACCGGCGACGGTAGCGGCCGTGACAGTTCCCCACTGCGCGATCTGCATTGTCTTGACGCGGTCTTGCAAGTCGGCGACATAGCCCGCCAGGGGCTCGGCCATGGCCTTCGCTGCCAAGGGCGCGAATGAGGTGAGGCCCGCCGCCATCGGCGAACCTGTCAGTTTCAGCATCAACAGTGGCAGGGCCGACTCCTGAATGCTGAAACCTATGTTGGAGAGGGCATTCGGAATGTACAACTGGTCGCGATACACCTTGTTGGTGATAAGCAACTGCTTCGGTGAGACCGACTCTTCGGGCGTTTCGGGTTCCTTGGTCGGGCCGGCGGGCGATGCCGGTGCCGATTCGGCGGCCGGCGTCTGTCCGGGTTCGGCGGCCGCGCTGGCAGCCGCTTGTTGCCTCCGCTTACCGGGCAGCCAGAATGCACGGCCTTCCGGATTCCGGCCGAACCCATCGAGCACCGGGTCGAACAGACCTGGCTCGCGCCGCAGCGGCGGATCCGGTTCCAGCCCCTCGGCGCGGCCACCGGTGATGTCACCTATCGCGCTGATCCCGAACCTTGCGGCGTCCGCATTTCGATTCTCTGCCACCGCGCCGTCGCCGCTGGGCGGTAGTTGTGGGCTCGGTTCGACTCCGGTGTTCGGTTGCGGCTCGGGTTCGCCGGACTTGTTGCTCTCAGGCGGTGTGGGAGCAGCAGTTTCCGATTCGGTACGCGCCGGGGGCTCGGTGGTTTCGGTTGCTGGTTTGGTGAACAACACCCTGACGTGGGAATACTCACCCGGAGGACCAATCAGTCCCTCGATCGTGGCTTCGGTGAATCCGTACGGGGCGGCGATCTTCGCGGTATGCGTGCCCAGCGCCGCATCCTCCGTCGACAACCACAGATCCTGAATCAGCGAATTGAAGGTATCGAGGTTATCGCGTTCCCCGTGACCGACCTCCCAGAAATCACGGATGCTCCGCACGTGATGGCCGATGGCGTCCATCAGGTGGCCGAACATCTCCGTCCCGCTCGGCGTGCGTTCGGTTGCATAGATGTTCAATTCCAGCACCCCGTTGGAGTCGACCTCCCCCTCGATTCCTTCGGGAGGATGGAATTCATCGACGGGAGTGACCAAGCCGTACCTGTTGAGGTACCTGTCCAGCGGGGCATCCAGCGCGGCCCGGCGCATCTGCTCTATGACCTGGTCATGGAATTCGCCTGAACCCCCGCTCAGTATGGCGAACTGCTCCTGGTACACCTCGATTTGCGGTCGCGTCAGACCTTCGGCGTCGAATTCGGCACCACCGCGGCCATCGAGGCGCAAACGCCTCGAGATCTGGTCGAGCACCTGCCGCAAGTCCGAGCCCGCGCCCGTGGTAGACGGCTGGTTCTCGGACGTCTCCGAAGTGCCCGGGTTGTTTCGATCACGTGAGTGGTGATCGGCGCTACCCCACGGCATTCCGTCGCGCGGATTGACATTGAATCCCATGGCCACCAGCGGCACATCGCCGGGAACATGCGCATTCGGGCCGCGTTGTGGCCTGCCCGCGTCGACCAACTCGGCCGGATCGACTTCTTGATAGAAGGACTCCGCCGCACCGCGAGGCTGGCCACCAGTCGGACGCCCGCCCGCGGACCGCTTGGGCTGCTCGGGGTCGTTCAGGTCCGCCAGGTCGGAGACGGCGTTGCGGCGTTGCGGGGCCTGGTCGACCCCCGAAGAGTCGAGGGCTGCACGCTGGTCGAAGCCATGGACCTGCGGCCCCGGGGGAGAGGCGGTCGGTGCTGCGGAGGTTGATGGGCGCGGGCCGATTTCGCGTTGTGGGCCACGCAACACACGGTCGGGATTCCGTCTGCTCTCGCCGAAGTTGTACTCCTCGTCGACCTGTATCACTCTGCCAGGGAAGCGATTCAACAGAGCGTCATCGATTCCGTCGCGCAGGTTGTTGAAGTCGGGGTTGTCAAGATCGGGGTTGAGGAACAGGACCCACGCGAAGGGGCCGGTGTCGGGATAGTCGCGATAGTCGATATGGACGTGCACCGTGATCGAGTTGTATGTGATCGGGATCAGGTCCGGAGTAAGGGACTTCTTTCGCAGGTCCCCGTGGCTCGGTCCCTCCGCCTCAACCGCCTGCAACACAAGCGAATTCGAGCCATCTGCCACAGTTCCGGCGCTCACCACTCCACCCAGCGAGCGGTTATCGCCGTATACGCCCTCGAGTTTTCGGACGACGATGGTGCCCGAAATCGGCTGTGGGGGACCGGCTTCGGTGCGTTGCTCAGCGGATTCGGGTGCTGCGGCAGTTACACGCAGCCGTTCGGCGACTCTGCCTACAGCGCGGTATTCGCGTATCGCAAAAGCATTGATGCCCAAGCCGATCTCGGCTGCGGCTGCGTCCTGCGTCAGGCCGCGCAGGTATCGCAATGTTAGGCACTCCTGATGGCTGGGGTTGGTCAGCTCACCGATGGCGTCCCGGAGTGTTTCCTTGGGGGTTCCTCTGACCAATTGCAGGTCCGGGCCCGCACCGGCTCGTGCCTCGGCGTCACCGAGCAGGAGCGCCGAAAGCCGCTGGATGCCACGGTAATAGGTGTTTCTGTGGTTCGGTCCCAGCGCTTGAGCGATGGCTTTGATGGGCTGTGGCTGGATCAGCCGCATCTCTATGCTCAGGCGCTGCTTGGCGCTCAGCATGGCGAAACAGCGTTCGAAGGCATCCGAATCGTCGTCGGTCAATGCCTCCTTGACCACCTTCAATGGCTCGTTGCCCGCCGTCGCCTCCAGCAGCTTCGCGAGCCGGACGAAGATGGCCCGCTGCATCGTCCGGATGGCGGCTGAGCTGCGGCCCAATACTTTTGCTGTCGGCTCGGGCATCAATTTGCGCCGGAATCGGAGGTTGAGGACCTGGCGCTGCAGCGGGGTGAGTTGTTCGATGCCTTCCTGTAGTGCCTGCGGGTTGTTGTCGAGCGCCTCCCGAACCACCGTCGGCATGCGCTTGACAATCGCGTCGCCGCTCAGAGCCGTGACTATTGCCGCGGCGGGCACCTCGGGTCGCGGGTGTGTCGCGAGGTCGGCGGCGACGGCGTCGGCCAGGTTGCCCGCACCGGTCCGCGCCAGATTATTCACATCGCGTGGTGTCAGCCCGGTCCGGCGGGCCACTTCGGCCAAAGATGCATCCTCGGCAAATCGCAGCATTACCACTCGCTGCTCCGCGGGAATCAGTCTGCGGAGAGCGCGCCGCAAGGCCGCTTCGTTCGCGCCCACCAAGCTCTCACTACGAGAGCCAGTCGTTGTGGCGACCCCGTCGGCGAGTGCCGCCCGTACACCGGAGCGCAGTCGGTCGAATCTCGTGTCGTGATCGGCGAGTACCTCACCCGCGATCGCGTGCAATCTCGCCTCCTCCGCGGCGGCGTCCGGTATCGGCTGCAACCGAGCCGCGCGCGCATGCACCTGCGCGGTCAGTTCCTCCGCCACCCACGGATCGGACACGGTGTCCAGCATCCGCCGGAAGATGATCTGTGACGCGGGATGCGTTGCAGGGTCAAGTGCTTCGTCGGTTGGCGGGGCGTCAGGGCGTGTTGCCTCGGCTTTCGTCGCATCCCGGCCGTTGGTATCCAATGTGTGCGCGGCGCGGCTGAGATGGTGCTGATCGTGGTGCAGCTGTGAGTCGTCGGTGGAAGTCGGCGACTCGCCATCCACCGCTGCGGGGTCAGGTTGATGCTGGCCTTCTTTTCCGAAGCCGCCGCCGTCGATATGGACTTGCATCAGCTCTTGCATCTGCTTCCATCGCGGCTGCCGCTTCTTCTCGTCTCCGTCCCAGGGGTCGCCGACACCCCAGTTGCCGATCAGGTTGTTGCCCTTTGGTTTTCGACCTTGTGCTGGGTGATCGCTGGTTTGCGGGGTGGTGTCGGTAGCGGTGGTGTGGGCTGCTGCGGACTCCGGCTCGTGGCGATCCGGGTCCGCGGGCTCGGTTGCCGCAGTGGCAGATCGGTGAGTGCTCCATGGCGTCGGCGACGTTGTGCTGTTCCTCGGCTGAGCCTCGGGTATGCCTGCGGTCGAGTTGTCTTGGGCGCGTGGGTGCCCAGGTTGCGCGGCAGGTGGCCGTTGCGGAGGAGGGCTCGGATCGACGACGGTCCACGGGGTGCGCACCGTCGTCGGTTGGTCTGCGGTTGCGGACCGGTCCGTAAGGGGCTCGTGATATTCGGTGCCGGGATCCTCGCCAACTGGCTGCTGCCGACCGCCGGTGTCGGGCTCGCCGAGCGGGGCGGCCGGGGCGTCGTGGACGGTCCGCGGAGCCGGGGTGAGTACCGCTGCTGTGCCCTCCGCCCACGTGAAGCCCGAAGCGCCCAGCCATTCGGTCAACACGCCGTGCACGGTGCGGAAAGCCGGATAGGTTCGTTCGGGTTCCGGTCCGGGATCGAAATTTAGATATCGCGCCGTCGCCGTTCGGCTCGCCGGACTAGCGTCGATCGTTGCTCGGGCGGGTTCGCCGAGCACCGGATGGATGATCGCATCGAACGACAGCCCACCGCCGGACAGGACCCGGACGTCTTCGACTTCGAACCAGAAGTCGTCACCGCCGCCGCGGAGGTGTTCGGCCAGCAATTTGGCGATAGCGTATCGGTTTCTGAGCGAACCGGGTTCCGGGATCAATTCCGCCGCCGAGTGCGAGCCACTGTTTTGCGGCGGGTCCAACCATGCTGTGCCAATATTCTCGTGATCGAATTCGAAGTAGATCGTCGACAGGTCGAACCGCTGGCTCAGGCGGTAGCGCACTTGTGCCCAGAATTTGGGGCTCTGCTTCGCATGGTCGAGGATCAAGCCGCTGAAGACACCGACCAATTCCGGCTTCCCCTTGGTTATCCGCCAGTATCCGGCTCCGGCAATGATGCTCGGGCCGTGCGGATTCTCGCTTTCACGGCGCTCGTTCTCATCGGCGTGCTGGGCCAGATAGGACATGTACAGGAGCCGGTGCTCGCCGATTGGATTCGGAGTAGTGATGAACTTACCGTTGCGGAGCAATAGAAAATAATCGCCTTTGGGGACCTTTGTGTTGTATGGCTTCTCGTCCGGCCCGATGAAACCAACCTTTTTGTCCTCTCGTAGGACGATGACCTCGACCTGCCGATCCGGGTCGAACTCGGGACGGAAATTCATCTCTGCCCCGTCCAGCTGGGTTCGGCTCGGCACAGGACCTGCGGCGTGCCCGGCCGTCGACTCGTTGGACGCCGTGTCCGCCACTGTGCTGGTGGACGTGGCTGCCTCTGCGCGCAGTGTGCGGACTGTCTGTGCGAGCAATTCGGGGAACTTCGTGTCGTCCACGAGGTAGGTGAACGCGTGTCCGCGCATCATCATCGGATCCTGAAAATCCGAGCGCGGCTTTCGGCGCTCGGCAATCGCATTGTGGACCAGCTTTATCAGTTGGGCTGCGTCGTGCAACGGTTGCCGACCGGGCAGGCGAGTGACGCTGGCCGCGAAGGCGCGACTCGCTTGCTGGAGGAGATTGAATGCAGTCGCGGGCTGGCGAGATCGGGCCAGATAATATTGGGCGACCGTGACGATATCCGGCAGGAATGGTGCCGCGGCTTCGGCGAAGGTTCGGTCCGATCCGGTTTGTGCGGCAGCGAAGGCGTCCGCTGCTGAATGGAGTGCGCCGATGGCGTTGGCGATCTCGGTGTCGAAGCCACTGACCAGTCTGGCCCGCAGATAACTGTCGATATGTTCGGACCAATCCGTCCTTCGTACTGCGAAATGTTTGTTCAGCTCGTTTATTTGTACAATCGCCGAGTTGAGATACTCGGTGCGCTCTGCGTTCGGCCGGGAATTCCTGGGGAACGACCACTTATTCCCCCCGGGGATCGATTCGACGGCCGAGGTCATATTCTCGACTACGCGTCCGAGGTGGGCCGGAAGGCTGTCCAGAAAATTCAGCTCTTCAGCTGGATTGTCGAATCTGCGGGGTGTGCCTTCGGGTGCTTCGAGGGCCAGCGCACCGGCGAGGCCGAATACCGCATTCGCGGCGGCGTACAGCGCCCGAGCCGCGGGCAGGCGATCCCTGAGGTCTCGGCCGAGGTCGAAAAGCGTTGCGTAGTCGGGGATGTCTTCCGCAAGGGGATTCGCCTGGAATCGGTAGCACTGCTCCCGCACCGCGACATTGAGCAACAGCGTCGCGCCCACCGCGGCGTTAGCGGGAGGTGGCGTACCACGGCGGAATGCCTCGAGATGAGCGGCAACTTCGTCCGTCGCATGCGCGAGCAGCCGTTGCACCTCAGCATTGGACAGTGTTTGGGCCCAGTCCAGCAGCTCTCGATAGGAAGAAGCGAGCGCGTCCGGGAGTTGTGGGGGATCGGGGTTCGGCGCTCCCGATTCCGTTGCATCAATCGGTCGTGGCGCCGCATCATTTTCGTCCGCCGATAGGGGACGTTGCGGCAGGATGGGTACAGGGGACGGCCCTTCGGGCAGCGGATTCGGTTGCGCACCTTGGCGGTTCGCCCGCGCATCGTCGTCGACGCCCGGCGCGTCGGCGAAGCCGAGCCACCGGTCGTCGACGCCGCCGCGCCGCATCGGAATCGGCGCACCGGCCGCGTCCCGCGCGCGCTTGGGGTGCAGGTCGAATGCCTCGGCCGGATCGAAATTGCGGTCGAAGGCTAGCCCTGCACCAGGGGGCTGGGCAATGGGGGAGGGACGGCCCCCGCCGCCAGGTTTGCTGTGCGCCGGGGAGTCCTTTGGCGGTACGGGCCGAGGGGCGGCACCATCGGCTGCCGCATGGGCAGGAGCCGCACCACCGGATTCCGGAGAAGTACGAAAACCTACCATTTGCGCCTGCTGTGGCGGGGCGGGTTTTATGGCAGTGATCTCGTACCAGTCATCCAGTCGCTCGTCCGCGAACAGGTTTTCTTTTCCGATCCGGAATTCGATCTGCTCGAATCCGGCCTCTTCGAGTCGTTGTATGGTGACGCTGCGGGCATGGGCCGGAATTACTTCCTCGATACCCGGACTGATCAGCAGTTTGCCGCCTGGTTTCAGGACGCGGTGGAGTTCGGCCATCGAGTTCGGCGATTCAACGAATAGCACCAGCGGTGTTCGCTCGAGGTAGACCACGTCGAATACATTGTTCGGCAGCGCAGACAGATCGCGGATATCGGCGAGCAGGTCCGGCTGAGCCCGCTCGGCGATATTGACGAACACCTCTCCGGGTTCGGCCGCGCGGTAGAGATGTCCGGATCCGACTACGAGACGTGCTTCGACCCCGGACCGGCCGATCTCCGCAATGAGAGCTGGAAGATCGGTCGTCGGTGCGGTCCGAAGCGGATGCGGTTTGTTCGCGGACTTGGAAACGGCGCGATCGGACGCTTGCGGCATGCGGCCGCCGCGGCGGCGTTTGTTCATCGCATCGATCTGACGCATTTCCCGAGCACGCTCGGCACGCAGATCTTCGGACGCATGAGCGCCTTCCGGCGGCAACCCGGCGTGCTCCCGCACCATCTGCACAAGTCGCTCTTCGGGAGTATTACGCGGGGTGGGGTAGCTCCGGTACGGCTGCTGAAGGCCCACACCGGCCTTGGCCAGTCGTTCGAGGGCATCGGCGCGGAATGCGGCGAAGTCGGCACCGGCTTGCATTGCGGCCTGCAACGCGTCGAATATGATCCATGCCCGATGCTGGCCGAAACTCCCGCCCCTGAGCGGTTCGGCGCCGATGCTCACGCCCTCCATCACCTGCAGTGACATGGGCGGTACCGACCATTTGAACGCGTCGGGATGCTGTTCGCGATAGTTTCGCAGCCATTCGACGACTCGGTAGGCATCGTCGAGTTCGCGCACGTAGATAACAACGCGGTCGTCCCGGTTCTGCACGGGACCTGCGGCTTTGGCGCCGCGAACACCGGGGAAAATATCGGGTTGGTCGACGATTTCGTGCACGATGCCCTGCATCAGGTCCGGGATCGCGTCTCCATGCGGATTCACATAGACGCGGAATTTGCCGCGCGGACCCGCATTGGCGCGCATGAAGCGGAGGAAATGCATCATGTGGGGGCGAATCCCGAGGTCGGCATTGCGAGGGCGGACATCCATGGACCCGGACGAGGATTGCATGGCGGCAACCTGCTGATCGGGTGCCCGCTGTGTGAGAATGCCGATCATTTGCCGCACATAGGCCTCGGGATCGGTGACCACACTGGCCTCGCGCTCCGCTGTGTACTCCTGGTAGACATCGTCCTGATCTCTCATGGAAGCTCGGTGCTCCCAGACACGGCGAAGGAACGCCTCGAGGCTTTCCAGCGACAGGTCCGGCGGTTCGAGGCCATTGCTCAGGAAGGTCAGCGCCCGCAATTCGACGAGGTCGTCGAACGATGTGCCCGGAGGCAGTTGGAGCCACAGTTCGTCGAGCTCGCGCGGCTGATCGAATATCGTGGGGAATACCGCGATCGCCGCCTGAATCGGATCGCGTTCTGCCGCGGCGTCGGGTGTGTGGTGCTGCTGGGCTGCGCCCAATGCTTCGCCGAGCGCATGGACGCGCTCGTCGGCCGCTCGAAAACGGTCGGCTGCGGCCACCGCCTGCGCAACCCGCTCGCGGACGGTCGGATGCACCTGTCCGACCGGCTCGTTATCCGCGATGACGGCAGGTACAACGGCGATGGCATTGTTCGCGTTCAGCAGGGCAGGCACCCACTCCCTGACCGCGTTGAAATGTTTGACCAGCAATCGGATTCGTTCCGAGGTGACCGCATCCGGTGCGGCGAGCGCGGATAGCAGCTCGTCCAGCAGCGCGCGCATATCCCACAACCTCGCCAGCCGCCGTACATCTGTCCGCAGCACCACCACACTGGCCGGATCGGATGCCGCGGCGGCATCGTATTCGGCCGCGATGTCGGCGCGCACCCGCCGCACGTCGTTGGCGTCGAGCTGTGCCAACAGGCTGAGATCGAGATCGCTCGGCGGTGTGCTCGACTGTGGAGCGGTTGCGGCATTGTGGAGCTGGCGAACCCGATCATCGATCATTCGGTAGTGGTCGACGGCCTCCATTGCCCGCTGTACCTGCTGGCGGACGGTCGGCTGAACCTGCCCGATCGAATCGTTGTCGGCGAGGTCATCGGGCAACATGGTGGCGGCGTTGTTCGCGTTCATCAGGGCCGCCAACCACGCTGCCGCGGTGTAGAAGTGCGATATCAGCAACCCGAGCCGTTCGGGTGTGACCGTCGGGGCCGTACCGTTCACAGCGGCCGCCAGCTCATCCAGCAGCCCGGTCATGTTGTTCAGCTGCTGCGCGCGTGCGGCGTCCGCGTTACTCGAATCCGCTACCGCGGCATCGCGTTCCGCCGCAATTCCGGCGCGCACGAGGGCCAACTGTTCGGTATCGACCGCCATTGTCGGATCCGTGGCAGCAGGGGGGCCGGGTTCGCTGTTGGCGGCAGGTGTGGGGCTGTTCTGAGTGTCGGGTGCCGACGCTTTGTCGGGGTTTTCGGGTGGTTGGTTGCCGTCGAGGGTGTGGTTGAAGACGCCGCCGCGCTGGAAGGAGACGGGGCCGGGTTCGCTATCGGGTGCGGGTTGGTTGCCGTCAACCGCCTCGAGTTGCGCCATGGCAGTACGGTGTTCGGCCAGGACGTCTTCGGCGATGTCGAGTAGTCGTTGCCTGGCGGCTTCGGGTTCGGTGGGGAGTTGTTCTCGGGCGGCGCGGGCTCGGACTCTGGCGGCCAGGTTTCGTGCGATGAGTGGGTTGCCGAGCCAGGCCGTCAGATGGTCGTAGACCCAGCGGTTTTCAGCACGTGCTGCGGTCTCGTCGGAAGCGTTTGTCGTTTCGCTGGAATCTGCTGCGGTGTGCGCTGATTCGACATTGGCCTGCGGGTACTCGCTCAGCGGTTCGTTCGCGTCGTCGATGACGACGGTGACATCGCGCGGCGGTAGCGTCGAGGTTGGTTGCTGTACTTCGTATTCGGCGGGTGGCGTCGAATCCGGTTCATCCGCATCGGTTCTCGCTGGGGTCGGCGTTTCGGTAGGGAGGAGGCCACGTCGTTCGGCGGGGGGCGGTCCGGGCAATTCCGGAATCGACCCCTGCGACTCGCGGAACTCCTCGAACGTCATGGTTGACGGATCGGGTCTCGACTCCGCAGGTCCGGTGGTGTCGGAATCAGTTGCGGCCGAGATGAGTGCGTCGGTGGTCGCTTGTGGATCGTCCGGTTGCGGGGGCGCATCGGAATCTTCGGCGGCAGAATCGTCAGGGGCAGTGGGTAATTCGACATCAACCACGGCTGGTGCGCCGGGCTCGCTGGCATGCTCGATTACTTTGCCCAATATGGCCAGCGAGCCCGAGAGCCATTCCGGAACTCCGTACTCGGCGAACAGCGGCCACAGCGCCTGGACGTTTCGTGTGTACCTTTCGAGCTGGGACCGGCTCCGACCGTTGGGGACCCAGTCGAAGGGGTCCTTCTCGCGCTCAGGGTGTACGGCGCTGACATACGGACGGGAGAACGGGCTGCTGGCTGGGTCCAGGAGCAGGTCACCGTAGGCGAAGGCATGGTCGTAGCCATACAGATGATCCCCGTCCTGCAGCACGTTCTCCTGCCGGTCGTAATTGTTGACCGTCAAGTCGAGGAGCCCCAATTGCTCGGCGTCCGAGTTGTCCCGCAAATCCTCCATGGCCCGGATCCCTCCGGGGTCATCGTCGGCACCCCATATGGTTTCGCCGGGCAGAAGTGGCATCACCACGGAATCGTCATCGTCGCCCGGTAGCACGGGCGGCACTGGCGCCTCCATCGCATGGCCGACCGCGGACACGAGTATTTCGGCGATGCGGCCCCGTCGCGTCAGACCACTCTTCTCGACCGCTTTGTAGCCGTCGGGGTAGATGAGCAGCTCCGTAATGCTGTTCTGGCTGAACATCCAGTCGGGCATCTCCCGCCGCGGTCGTCCCGAACGTTTGGCTTTGGCGAGGCGCGCGGCGAATTCGTCGGCAGACGGCATCCGAAACTTGCGATCGGATGCCGGTGGCGTCGGTTGGGGCTGTGCGCTCCGTTCGGCCTCGGTTGCCTCCTCCGAGCGGTCGGGCTCGGTCTGCCCATCGGGTGCGCCAGGCCTGTTCAGCTCACCCGTGCCGTGCTCTTCGACTGGTAGCGGCTCGGACTCATACTCACGGGGCGCACCGCTGTCGCGCGGCCCTGCCGTGGGCGAGTGGTTGGGCTTGGAGAACGTCACATCGACGATGACGTGTTCCCCGAAGGGGCCGACCAAATGATTGACGGTCACCTCGGTGAACCCCATCGCAATGGCCATCTTGCCTGTGAACGTCTGGCGTGCCGAATCCTCCGGGGAAAGCAGATCCTGTCTGCTCGCATTGAATGTGTCTAGATTGTCGGGGAATTCGTCTTCCGCCGACCATGGTTCATGGATGGCGCGGACGTCAGGTCCGATCGCGGCCATCAAGTCTCGGAACATCTCCTGGCCTGAGGGTGTGCCCTCCGCTGCGCGGATCTGGAATCGGAGGACACCCTCCTGATTCACCCATCCGTGGACGCCGTCGTTCTCACCGGCGAGGTAAGTTTCCGAGTGCATGGCGATTGCGACATCGGCATGGCGAGCCAGGTATTGGGCGGGTGTGACGGACGCGCGGGGAACGAGTCCTTGGGGGAACCAGAAGTAACGGTCACCCCACACCTCATGTGCCTCGGCGCGGGCCGATTGCGGCGCTCCCCGCGAGCGCGACACCTCGTTGGGATACAGCTTGGCCAAGGTCGACCATTCGTTTTCCTGCAACGGTCCGTCGATGGTCCGGGGCGGATCGAAGTCCAGTGCCATCGCTGCGCGGGTGGGCCGGTCGGGAATACCGTCGGGAAAGTGCTCAGGGAACCGGTCGGAGTCGTGTCGGCCGAGCAGTCTGCCCAAAGCCTGTTCCGCCTCGACCCGATCTGCCGCCTCCACCGGCGAATACACCAGTGCACGCGTCTGCTCGGCAGTACCCGACCCCGGTACGAATTCGTGAATCATGCCGTCGTCGGTATTCGGATCGCGCACCTCGACTACTCTGCGGCCGTCGTAGACGAGCGTTCTGGCGCGGTCCACACCATCGATGTACTCCAGAACCACCGCAGTCTGTCCGGGAAGTCCATCCCGAATCAGCTGCTCGGCGATCTGGTCGGCCGAACCGAGGTCGCGCAACTCGGCGCCCGCTTTGTTGAGTGCCGCGTGTGCTTCCTTGGACAGCGCGCTCAGATCCCGCGGCGGTTCGGCTCCACCGCCGAGTTCGCCGCCGTCGTCGGAATATTCTGCGCCCGCGATAGTTTCGTCGGGCGATGGGGCGGCGACATCGCGACGCGGTGAGGCAGGGGTCGGCTCGTCCTCGACATAAGTGGCTTCTCCGCTGTCCTCGGTCAACGGCTCGCCGCGAACGTCCAAGCTTCCGGCCTTCATCGCGGCCTCGGTTCGATTTTCGACACCCAGCTGCCGGAAGATATTTGTCAGATTATTCTTGACAGTCTTTTCGGATATTTGTAGAGCATTCGCTATCTCGCTGTTGCTTTTTCCTTCGGTCAGCAGTTCCAGTATCGATGCCTCGCGTTCGGAAAGCTGGATGGGTGCCGTCTCGGCCGTTGTCTCCGAGTCGCCCGTCGGAGTGACAAGACCCAAGCTTCGCGCTTTGAGCGCGGCTTCGGTTCGATTGCTCACTTCCAGCTTGTCCAGAATCCTCGATACGCGATTCTTCACGGTTTGTAACGCTTCGCCCAGGTTCAGTGCGATCTGTGTCGCCTGCACCCCCTCGGACAGCAGTTGGAGGGTCTCCAGTTCGCGGGGGGAGAGCTTGTGGCGAATGCCGTATGGATCGAGAGCCAACTCGGCAGCCTGCACGGCCGCCTCGGTCCGATTGGTTACGCCAAGCTTCTTGTAAATCTTGCTGAGGCGGTTCTTGACACCTTTCTCCGATAGGTGGAGTGCCTGCGCTATTTCCTTGTTCGTTTTGCCTGCGACGAGGAGGGCGAGTGTCTCGATATCGTGGCTGGACAGCTCGCTTCCGTCCGGCTCCGGTGCGTCGCCGCCGTTGAGATCGAACAGACTCCTGGCCTTGAGTGCGGCTTCGGTCCGATTGCGGACGTCGAGCTTCCAGAAGATGTGCTCCAGATGCTGGGCGGCAGTCTTCTCTGATATACCGAGTTGCTCTCCGATCTCTCTGTTCGTCATGCCCTCAGCCAGCAAACGGAGCGTGTCGGCCTCGCGCGGGGTCAGGACGTCGCCACTCGGCCCCTCGATGGGGTAATCCGCAAGAAGGGAGTTGATCCCGCCGGTGTCCGTGCCGTTGCCGCCTTCCGACTCCGGTGGGGCCGAGGGTGCGGGGGCGCCAGAGTCCGGGCGGGTATCGGGTTGTCCGGTCAATGGCGCATCCGGTTGTTCAGTGCGCGGATCCGGTGTCGTTGGACGCTCTTGCGGTGCAGGGTTTTCCGGGCCGAACCGGTTGAGTATCCAGGGGGCTTCACCTGGGCGCCATCGCCTGAACCGGCCGTCGATCGCGCCAGCGGGGTCGTGGAACTGCACCAGTGGTCCGGGTGGCGAGTCGCCCATTCCCGCACTGCCCCCACCTCGCCGGGGGTTTGCGGTCGTTGGTTGTTGCGAATCTGGATCCCGCGGCGGTGCCAGCGGTGCCGCGGCACCCCCGGTTTCGACGACGCCTTGGGCCGCGACCATGGTGCGCGCAGCGGCATATAGCTCCTGCGCTTCAGGGAAGCGATCGGTCAAGGTACGCACAGCGTCGAGCAGTCCGGTGGCATCGTCTGGAATAGGGCCGGGTAGGGCTGCCCTGGTCATGAGCCGATGAAGTGCTTCTCGCACATACACGCCCAATTCCCGCGTTGCACCCACCATCTCCTCGACCGGTGGTCGTTCGTCGTCGCCGAACGCTGACACGCGTGCCGTCATCGCGGCGTGTTTCTCGGCGACAAAATACCGAAGCTGTCGGTCGTCGTAACTGGCCGCCCATGCGCGAAGCTCTTCGAGCGGGTCGGCGGCGAAGTCAGGAGCCGAATAGACTGTGTCGTCGACATGCAATAACGCGTCACCCGACCGCACAGCCGCAAGCAGTTGTCCATATTTGACACCGTCGTGCCGCTGCCCCACCGCGAAGGGAGCGGTGTCGCCCCCCATCTGCCGGTAATGTTCCTGCTCTCGTTCGAGGCGGAATAGTGTCACCGGCGCTGTAGTCGGCCCCAGTTGTGCGAGACGCGCCACCCATTCGCTATATCGGGCGCTGCCCGCCCGAACTTTCGATATCCAGTCCGGTAACCGGGTAAGGAAGTCGTCGTCGAACTCTGGGATGGCACTCGGCGGCAGTCCATGATTCTCGAGCACCCAGTTCATCAGAAGCCGCGAGACGCGGCCGTTGTAATGCAGAGGGTGGATAGAAATGAACCGATGCTGCAGAGTGGCGGCTAGCTCATATGGATCGAGATCGGATCCTCGCTTTGCCTCGTTGTACCAGTCGCACAACATCTGTAGTTCGCGACGAACCTCGTCGCGTGAGGCGAACTCCAGGTACTTGATGACGCCATGCACATCGGGTCCAGCGGGTGGTGGCAGATACGAAAGCGCCGGGTTTTCCTCGATCGCCGCTATCTGATCTTCGGTCGGAGTCGAGGTCAAGACACATATCCGCAGACCCGGGCCGGCGAATTCCCCGCCTTTGTCCGACGCAGTCAATGCTGCGAGCCTCATGTGCAGGTCGACGATAAAGTCCACCGTCAAATCCTGATCACCGTACTGCCTGGCAAGCAATCGGGCATCCAAATAGCCTGCCCACTCTTCGATTCCGAAAATTGTTTCCGGCTGAGGTTGATCCGCGATAATCGCGATGCTCAGATACTTCTCCTCGATCAACAAGCTCGCTTCGAGGAGGCGCTCGGCCTCGGTCGCTATGCCGAGAGTCGCCAGGCGATCGGCAATTATGGTGGCGGCTTCGGTCTTGGCAGCTGTGTCCGAAGTCGGTGCACTGTTCGGCTTGTGCGGGTCGGGATTGAGGTGGTCGGGCTGGACCCTGGCAGCCGGCGACCCAACGCCGCCGGGGTTCGCTGCACTGCCGTCGGGTTCGGGATTCCTCGCGCCCGACTGGTGACCACGGCGGCCATGGGGGCCAATCGGGCCATCTGCCGGGCCATGGTGGTACCGCACGAATGGGTCGAACTCGGCAGTTCCTACCCCGCCAGGGAATCGCTGACGTGGTGTACCCGCGTGGTGGTGTCGAGCATCTGGGCCGGATGGGCGCCGACCTGTGGGGCCAGCAGTGCCGCCGGTGGTCCCATCTCTCGTACTTTCGGGGGCCGGAGTCTCACCGGCAGTCGCATCATCTGGTTCGCGCTCGTCCTGGTCATCCGAGTCCGGTGGGTCGAATACCGTGCGCAGCACGCCGCTGGCCTGCGCCAGAATCTCCTGTGCGGCGGCGGTGTCGAGCTGGAACTCGAAGGCCGCCTCTTCGTTCAGCTCGTCGATGGCTTCCTCGAGCGAGACCGACTGGAGGAATACGAGTTCGACCAGACGCGCGGCAATGTCTGCGTTCGGCAGATTCGACAGTGCTTGTCTGATTCGCTCGGCGAACTCTTGGTCGATAGTGGCGAGGGTGGCGTCGGCCGTTTTCGTGCTGGCGGGAGTGGCTTCGTCGTCGGGAGTGGCGTTTTGGTCGGCCACGTCCAGGGTTCGGTCCTGCCCGTACGGCGTGTCGTCGAACGATGGGAATTTGAGCGCGATGGTCTGTCGCGCGAAGGAGACCTCGGCCGGTGTCAGCCCGAGAGCCTGGGAGATTTCACCATTGCTCGGTTTGACATTTCTATTTGTCTCTTTCTGCTTATTGACATAGGTGTAGACCCTGACCACTTGAACTCGTGTCGGTCTGTCCAGACGCGGGAACAATGATTCGAAATAGGTGGTCAGCATCACACCTCGTGCCGAACGCCAAGCATGGGCGGCGAATGGCGGTCCGCCCGGCACGTGGTTCGTAATCGCACTGCGAATCGCGAGGGCGAAGACTTGCATGAGGTCGTCTCGGGAGAGTTCGCTCAACTCGGTCAGCGTGCGCCACTTCCAGGCGGCTGCCTTCGCGATCCACAGGTACTGCAGCAACAGCTTGTTCTGGATTGCCAACTCTTCCGGCGATCCGGGGGCGGTATCGAAGAGATCCCAGAGGGCCGCTTCCTCCGGCCTGTCGTCGGGTGATTCTCCCGGTTGGTATTCGGGGCTCAGGAACTGCTCCGCGATCGAACGCACATAATCGCGGGGGAGATTCAGCGCGTCGCGCATGGTCCGCAGGAAGTTGATTGTGACGGTGCCGCCGTTTTCCACATCGAACACAGTTCTGACATTGCGGTCCATGCGGGCGGCGAGCTCCCGTTGTGGCAGTCCGTAGTGCTGCCGGATCGCCGCGAGCAAGTCTCCGATCGACGACCGGTAGGTGTCGAGGGCGGGCAGCGCTGTGCTGAAGAAATCCTCGAGCTCTGGTTGGAAACGCTGAATTGCGGATCGTACGACTTCGTTTGAAATCCCGAGGGCGGTGGCGAAGTCCCGCAGTGCGTATGGTCTGGTTTGGCGGTGGTTGTTCTCTGCATTCCGCAGCGTCATTATGTCTCGTCCCGCACGCTCGGCCAGTTGCGTACGGGTCCATCCACGGTGCTCGCGAGTGGCTTTCAGCCAGTCGCCGAGAGTCTGATAGCGCGGGTCAGTCGGATCGGGCGGCGTGAAGCGTTCCGCGGCGGCGCGCATTGTGTCCTCGGGTATGCCGAGGGCTGCACCGAAGGCTGCCAGATATTCGGGGGTGACGTCGCCGCCATTCTCTGTCCTGCCCACTGTCTGGCTGGCCCAGCCCATGCTGTTGGCGAGTTCCTGTTGGGTCCAGCCATGGCGCTGACGGTTGGCTTTGAGCCAGTCGCCGATGACTCGGTATCTAGGGTTGGCCGGGTCCGGCATCGCTGCGAGGAAGTGATCCGTCAGTTGGGGCTTGAAGCGTCGTACTGCAGTCAGCATCGCGTCAGCGGAAATGCCGAGGGCTGTGCCGACGTCTTGCAGGTAATCGGGGGTGACCCACGTGCCGTTTTCCGCTAGGTACACCGAGTTGGCGCCACGTCCCATTCGCTCGGCGAGTTCTCTTTGGGTCCAGCTGTGACGCTCGCGGTCGGCTCTGAGCCAGTCGCCGATCGTCTGGAATTCAGGGTCGGTCGGATCGGGCTTCGGCGGGAGGAAATGTTTCGCGAGTCGGGGTACGAACCGCACAACCGCCGACCGGATGGTGTCATCGGGTATGCCGAGGGTCTCGGCGAAATCTCGCAGATAGCTTGCGGTTAGGCGGTGATCGTTTTCCGCCTTGCCCAGTGTCGCCTGGCTGTATCCGAGCCGGTCTGCAAGCTCGAGCTGGGGCAGCCCACGGTGTTCCCGAATTGCGCTGAGCCAGTTGCCCATAGACAGGAGTTCAGGGTCGTTCGGATCGGGTATCGAGAAATACTGCTCGACGAACTGCAGCATTTCGTCTGGGATGCCGAGAGCTTCGCCGAATGCCCGTCGATAGTCCGTACTGATGCCGCCGCCGTTCTCCACTGCCGACACCCTCGAGGGGGGATAATTCATGTGATCGGCGAGTTCTCGCAGCGATAGTCCGTGGCGCTTGCGGTTGGCTTTGTACCAGTCGCCGGTCGACCGGTATCGACGGTTGGACGGGGCGGGATCCTCTTCGAGGAAATGGTCCGCCAGTTGGGGTTCGAAGCGATCTATGGCGGCGAGCAGTGTGTCGTCGGGAATGTCGAAGGCTACTGCGAAGCTTCGCAGATAGTCGGGGGTGATGCTCTTGTCGTTCTCGGCACCCCACACGTTATTGTGCGCCCGATTCACGCGTTCCCCGACTTCCCGGAGGGAGAGTCCGTTGTACTGGCGGTGGGCCCTGAGCCAGTGGCCCATCGACCGGTATCTGGGGTCGGTCGGGTCGGGATCGTTTTCGAGGAAATGGTCCGCGAGTTCGGGTTTGAAGAAGACTGCGGCGGACAGCATTGTCCTTAGCGGGATGCCGAGGGCAGCGGCGAAGTCTCGCAGATATTCAGCGGTGATGCGATGACCCCGCTCCGCCTGTCGTGGGGCTTCTCTGTTGCGGCCCATGAGATCCGCGAGTTCCTGCGGAGTCAGGTCGCGATCCTCCCGGACAGCTTTGAGCCAGTCGCCCATCGACTGCAGTGCGACGTCGTTCAGGTCGGGAACAGGCTCCGACTCGGCCGACGTGGAGCCGGGATCAACTGCCGATTGGGGGGCAGTGGATTGTCCGGGCTCAGGTGCAGTTTGATCTTCGGTTGCCGCGGAATCGGTTTCGACCGGGGTCGAAGTTGGCTCGGGCGATGACGGCGGGGTGGCCGTTTCGGAGCCAGGGTGGTCGTTGTCCGGAGTGGCGGCCGGAATGCCGAGGCCCGATGTGCCATCGTGCGGTGTATGCAGTTCGAACCAGGTGGATTTGCCGTTGTCCTGCACGGTCGCACCGTGGTCATCCGACAGCATGGCGACGAACTCGCCGCCGCGGCCGCGCTCGGCGTCCCAGTCGGGCATGCCGGTGCTTTCCGGGACGACTTCGCTTTCGTCGGTGACCGTGAATCGAGTCTTGCGGACGTCGTCGATATCCGCTGCGGTGGCGATGACCGCGACCTTGCCTTGGGTGTGCCGCAGCGAATTCGCCACCAACTCCGAGACCAGCAGTTCCGTGGTGTCGATCTGGTCCTCGGTGAGCCAGGCGAACTTCTGCCGCAGGGAACGCACCCACGCGCGGGTACGGCTGGCGGCTCGAACGCGCTCACCTTCCTCACCTACGTCGCCGGTCGCTTCGTCGGCTTCGCGTACCACAAATTCTTCGCGGATCGGCTGCGCTGAGGGCTGGTTCTTCTTCCGCTTCTTCGGCTGCGGGGTTGGTACGGGTATCGGTGCAGGCGGTTCCAGTGCCGCCTCCGGTGGTTCGGTCGGAGGCTGTCGCGGCTCGGGTGGTGGCGTGTTTTGGTTGCGTTTCTTGGGCCTGCCTGGTGAGGCCGAGGCCATGGGGACGGGGCGTGCCGATACGACTGGTTCCGGTAGGGGTCCGGCGAGTGTGGTGGCGGGGGTGCCGCCGCGGGTGGGTTGGATGGTGGGGTCGGGGATGTACTGGGTGCTGTCGCGGTTGAGTTGTGGTGCTCCGGTGGGATCCGTTGGGGCGCCGGGGGTTTCGGGGCTGGGTGTGGTGGCGTAGTGGGACGGTGGGTTGAGTTCGGTCGGGCGGTCGGCGGGTGTGGCGGGTAGGTGTGGTGCGGGGGTGTTGTTGTAGCGGGGCAGGGGTGGTTCGGAGTCGTGGACGCGGGGTTTTTGCCCGTCGCGGTCGTTTTCGGCGGGTGCGCCGGGGATGGCGGTGTCGGGGATCGGGACCTGTGGTCGGTCGGTGAGGGGTATGGCGGGTCGACGTTCCGGTACGGCCGGGGTGGACGGGCGCGGGACGATCGGGATTGCGTTGGGGGGTGGGCCGTCGGGTACGTCCGGTTGGCCGGGGATCTTGTAGGTGGTGCCTGAGGGTTTGGTGTATTCGTCGGGTGCGTTGTCTGGGAATTCGTCGACTTGTGGTTGGGTGGGGACGTAGCTGGGCATTGGGGGTGTGACGACGGTGCCGATGCGGTCGGGGAATTCTTCTGGCTCGCTGGGGATCCCGTTGTTGTCGGTGGGCTGCCCGCCGGACATCGCGGGCGGCGGTGTCGGGGAGGAGCCGGAAGCAGTATCGGTATTCGAGGGTCCATGCCCGCTCGGCGGTATCGCGGCAGCGGCCAGTGCTGCCGGTGGGATGGCCTGGGCGGCAAAGTCGTTCCTAGGCACGCCCGGTGTCGCGGCGGGCGGCTGCTGCGGCGAGTTGGCTTGTGCGGCTTGTGGTGTGACCTTCGGTTTGTGTGTGTTGGAGTGTGCAGGTTTTGCGGGGGCGTCGACGACTGGCCCGGCATCGAGGAAGTCGAGGTCGACGATGCTGGCTTCGTAGGGGGCGGTTGGTGTTTCGCTGGGCACGTGCTCGGCTCCGGCAGCACGTGGGACGAGTGCTTCAGCTGGAAGTTGCGGCTTGCTGCCGGCGATGCCGAGGTCGGTGGTTGTGGCGGTGTGGGTGGTATCAGCCTGTGCGGGGGTGCTCGTCGGGAGCGCCGATCCTGGTGCGGTGTCGGGTCGGCCCTCGGCGGCGAGGATTGTTCCGGCGAGGCTCGGCTGCTCAGTGTCGGGTCGGCTGCTGTGGAATTGGGTGGTGCCGGGGCGGTCGGTCGGTGCCGGGGTTGCCGGTGGGGTGATGGGGTCGGTCGGCGCGGGTGTGTAGGTGCCCTGGGTGAGTTCTTCCAGAGCCGCGTCCCAGGCGCTCCAGCCGTGGCTGGGGTCGGGTGCGTTTCCGGGGGCGGTCGGTGGTTGGGTAGAGCCCGAGAGTGGTTGGGCGCCGCTGTCGTCGGCGGGTAGGCCGAGTTCCTGGAAGATGGTCCGGGCGATCTCTTCGATCTCGGCAATGGTGTCTTCATGCGGCCGTGCGTGCCCGTCGCGAGTAGTGCGTTGGTTGGCCGAATCGGTTTCCGCTGGGAGCAGGAGCCCATCGAGCCAGCTGTCGTCGAGTTCGGTGGCGGTTGCCGCGAGGGGGCGGACCTGTGTGCTCGTGGTGCGGGTGGGGCGGGTGGCCGTAGCCAGGCCGCCGCCCGTCAGCAACGTCTCAGCGAGGTTGCGGCCACGCAGTTCGGTGCCGGTGCGTGCGGGCATGGTTATGGCACCGCCGCTCCCGGAGGCACTGGCGAAGGTGATGGCCAGGTCGCGTCCGGTTGTCCGGGCCGACTGTGTGGTGATCTTCGTGCGGGCCGGTGGTGTCGCTGATCGGCTTGGCTGTGGCTTCGGCTGCGGGGTTGGTACCGGTATCGGTGCTGGTTTCGGCTTTGGCTGCGGCTGTGGTGGTTTGGGTGGTGGCTGGGCTTGTTTGCGTTTGCGTTTGTTGGGCGGGTCTGCCGAGGCCGAGGCCATGGGGACTGGGCGTGCGGCTACCACTGGTTGTGGTAGGGGTCCGGCGAGTGTGGTGGCGGGAGTGCCGCCGCGGGTGGGTTGGATGGTGGGGTCGGGGATGTACTGGGTGTTGTCGCGGTTGAGTTGCGGGGCTCCGCTGGGGTCGGTTGGGGCGCCGGGTGTTTCGGGGTTGGGTGTGGTGGCGTAGTGGGAGGGTGGGTTGAGTTCGGTGGGGCGGTCCGCGGGTGTGGCGGGTAGGTGTGGTGCGGGGGTGTTGTTGTGGCGGGGCAGGGGTGGTTCGGAGTCGTGGACGCGGGGTTTTTGCCCGTCGCGGTCGTTTTCGGGGGGTGCGCCGGGGATGGCGGTGTCCGGTGTGGGGACCTGTGGTCGGTCGGTGAGGGGTATGGCGGATCCGGTGTCGGGTACCGCGGGGGTGGTGGGGTGCGGGATGATCGGGATTGCGTTGGGGGGTGGGCCGTCGGGTACATCCGGTTGGCCGGGGATCTTGTAGGTGGTGCCTGAGGGTTTGGTGTATTCGTCGGGTGCGTTGTCTGGGAATTCGTCGACTTGTGGTTGGGTGGGGACGTAGCTGGGCATTGGGGGTGTGACGACGGTGCCGATGCGGTCGGGGAATTCTTCTGGCTCGCTGGGGGTTTGGTCATTGCCGCTGGGTTGTGCACCCGACATCGGGGGCAGGGATGCTGAGTGTTCCGCGACGGCATCGGGATTCGACGGTCCATGCCCGGCCAGTGCCGCCGCGCCGGCCAGCGCCGTGGGTGGGATCGCCTGGGCTGCAAGGGTGTTTGCGGGTGCGCCGGGAGTCGGTGTTGCAGCGTGCGGCTGCTGTGGTGAGTCGGCTTGCGCGCCTTGCGGGTTGGCTTGGTGGGGCGGTGTGTTGGTTTGTGGTTGGGGTGTGTTGGTTTGTGGTGTGGCGTGTGGCTGAGGTGTGTTGGTTTGCGCGCCTTGCGGGTTGGCTTGGTGGGGCGGTGTGTTGGCCTGTGGTTGGGGTGTGTTGGTTTGTGGTGTGGCGTGCGGCTGAGGTGCGTTGGCTTGCCCGGCCTGTTGGTTGGCGTGGGGTGCGTTGGTCACAGGTGTGGGAGCGGGTGCAGCCGCTGCGCCGCCGGAACCAGGCGTTGCCCCCGCCTGTGCGGTCGGGCTCTTCGCCTCCGTCGGCGTGCGCGACGGAGGCGAGCCGGACTCGCTGCCCAGCCTCGGTTCGACCGGTGCGGTGCCTGCGGCGTGCGGCGTTGCCGTGGGGGAGTTGCCGGCCGGTGTGACCGGGTCGTTGGGAGCCAACTCGTAGTCGAAGAAATCGAGGTCGAGCAGGATGGCTTCGTCCGGGCCGGGCGGTAGTTGGCCGGGCCCCTTCCCGGTCGCGGGTGGTTGCGAACCCGGTCCGCCTCCGGTCGGTGAATCCCCGTGCGAGACAGGTGGTCCCGCCGTGACACCCGGCCCATTGCCGCCGAGATCTTTGACGGAAGCGACGTAGGGGGTGTTCTCGGCATGGGTGTTTGCACTCATCGTCAGCACCGATCCCGGTGTGGCGCTGGGCTGGCCCTCGGCGGCGAGAACGGTTCCGGCCAGGCTCATCTGCGGAGAGTCGGGTCGGCCGCTGTGAAATTGGGCGGTGCCGGGAAGGCCGGTCGACGACGAGCTTCCCGGTGCGGCCATGGGATCGGCCGGCGCGTCTCCGAAACTGCCCGCAGTGAGTGCTTGCAGGGCATCATCCCAGGAGCTCCAGCCGTGGCCGGCCTCGGGGGTGGATCCGGGGGACGTCGGCGATGCGGGTGGGGCCGGCGGCGTGCCCGATGGCGGTTGGTCGGTATCCGAAGGCGGCGGGGTGCCGCCCTCATCGAGTTCGCGGAAGGCCCTCTTGTATGACAAGCCGATCTCGTTGATCTCGTCGACGGTCTCTTTGTGTGGCCGAGTTATGGAACCGTCATTGGTTTCTCGGACCGGCAGGCCGTCACGCGAGCCGTCGTCCCGGGATCGGCCGGTCTCGGGGATGGTTTCCTCGCGTGGCCGGGGTGTTTCGGTGCTGCTGTGTGGTCTGGCCGAGTCGGGCGTTGATCGGCCTGGCAGTCCGTCGTGCCCGCTGTTGTCCTGGGATCGGCCGGTCTCGGGGATGGTTTCCTCGCGTGGCCGGGGTGTTTCGGTGCTGCTGTGTGGTCTGGCCGAGTCGGGCGTTGATCCGACCGAGAGTCCGTCGCGCCCGCTTGCGGAGCCGGACCGGCCGATCTCAGGAGGTCGAACAGGGTTTATCGCTCGGGCGGCACGCATCGCCGCGCTCATACCGCCGATGACACCGCTGGCGGCACCCATCATCACCATCTCGGCAAGGTTTCGGCCGGCGAGTTTGGTGTTGGTGAGCGCGGACATGATCACCGCGGCGGCGGCCCCACCCGCGGCTCCGCCGGTAGCGCTGGCGAGCACGACCGCCACGGTGCGTCCGGTTGTGCGTCCCAGCTGTGTAGCGGCGTTGGCCCCGGCGCGGCTGAGCGCGGGCAGGACCGCGCGAGTTGCCAGAGAGCCTGCCAAACCACCCCCGCCGCCGGCGGCCGCCGCCACCCACACCTGGCCCCAATCCATGTTGGTACGGCGTCCGGGTTTGCCGTGGCCCTGGATGATCTGGGCGTATTGCGCACCGGCGACGACGCCACCCATCGAGACCGCGCCCATGATGGTCGCGCGAATGGCGAGCGCCATACCGGGGAATCGCTCCATGAAGGCGGCGGAGCGCTGGAATAGGAAGGCGAGGGTATCGCGACGGGCGGCGGTGGCGGCAACTTCGGCGGCGATGCGGTCGCTGGCGGCCTTCATCGGTGCGGCGGTGTCGATGAGCAGGTTGGCGAGTAGGACCGCCGCGATGCCGATGACGATGTACTGCTCGAGTTCGATCGCGTTGGCCGAGTCGTAGAGCAGGGTGGCCATGCCGTTGGCGAATTCGCGTTGATTACGTGTGTTCGCGATCTGGGTCTTCAGCTCGCGCTGGATCGCGTCGCCCGCCTCGCCCTGGATTGCCGCGGGTACCTCGCGCGCGAGTCGTTCGAGGTCTCGCAGCGTAATGGTGAGACGTTCGGCCGAGCGTGCCCAGGCATCGGCCGCGGCGCGTATGGCGTCGGGATTCCCGACCGGAAAGTGGCCGATTATCCAGCGGGTCAGCCAGTCCGGGAAATGGGGCGGGATCGTAATACTCACCGGGGCGTCGACCGCTCTCTGGCGCCCTCCACCAACAATCGATACAGCACCCGCGCCGGACCACACGCGTCATCGCCACGCAATTCCACCTCGGCGAATGCCGCAACCAACGCCGCGCGCGGCTGGAACCGGCCGTCGACGATGCTGTTGCCGCCCAACTGGTCTCGCCAACGCCGGAAGCCGCCGACGATGCGGGCCAGGGTGTCTCCGGCGCCCCACGGGCCGTTGATGCGCTGATATTCGGTGATCAGGGCACGCTGTGCCTGCCGCCGGATGGGCTGACCAGCCTGCTCCTCCAGGATCCGGCCGAGGTCGCCGACGATCGTCGAATACATCGGTCGCTTATCGGATCCGGCTACATAGTTGCCGGATTGTATTGCTGTGTAGACCTTTTCGCTGAACTGGGCCGGATTCGTGACGAGAGTGCGGTCGAGCAGGATCCACGACCCGGTGCTCGCCGATTCCGATCCGTCATCGCCTCGATCCCGGGTTACCCGGGAGATCCGGTCGCCGAGTTCGGTGATCTCGATCCCGCCGAGGTCGACGAACGGATAATTGCCGAGAATGTCGTCGATGGCCGCGGCCAGCTGGGCGACCATCTCCTGTCCGATACCCGAAGTGTCGAAGCCGACGAGCCGCAGTTCGTGCCGATCGGCGAGTTCCCGGGCCACCGCCAAGGCCGCCGCATCGGTCGGTACCTTGATCTGCTCCGCCGCTGCCGATCCGCGCTTCTTCTTGCGGGACTTGCCGTCTCGCTTCGGCTCGGCGGGCTGCGCCGGGCCCACGCCGGTCGGCGAGGGCGCGAAGACCTGTGGGCGAGCGCCGGTACCCGACCAGGGAGTGCCCGACGGTATCGACGGGAAGGCCGTCCCCGGCGTTCGCGACCATGGTGTGCCCGTGGGCTTTCCGGCGACCGCGGGATCACCGGCCCGGGGTGGCGCTGCGGCGGCAGGCGATGTCGTGCCCGGCGCGGCCGGGATCGAATCATCCGCGACCGGCGGTGACACGGCATTTTCTTTGCCCGCGGCCGAGCTTTCCGCAGCGGGCTGGGGCACGGCGTCCGATTCGATCGACGGCGTGCTCGAATCCGGGTACCAGGGCTGCTGGTAGGCAGGTGTGGGTCCGCCGACCGATCCCGGTTGCGGATAGGTAGGCGGAGTGCTGTTCGGCTGGGTAGGCGAGGTGGCGGCGCCGCTGTCCGGCAGCTTCCGCGGTGTGTTGGCGTTATCGGGATTCGATCCGAAACCGGGTGAACTGGTTCGGGGTGTACCGGCACTGGGCCATACCGGATCCGTCCCGGGGGACACGGGTTGATTCGAGCCGGCGGTGCGGATCCGTTGACCGCCGTCCTGGTCCTGGTTGTGCAGAGCGTCGTTGACCTCGCCGACGGCCTTACTCAGTCCGCGAATATTGTCGACCAGGTTTTGGTACCCCTCCAGCCCCTTCTTCGCCTGTGGCTCATAGCTTTCGCCGATCTTCCGTCCCGGCTCGTCGTCACCCCAGGGTTTTCCCTCGTGGGCGAGGGTGTCCTTCAGCTCTGCCAGATCTCGGTGCGCGGATTCGGCGACGGCGGTGAGCTCGGCGATCAGCGCATGGACGCGATTCGGATCGATATGCAACGACTGGCCCATGCCCGGTAACCCCTTCAGCCCTCATCAGCGAAACCGAGTAGGCGATTGCCTGGCGAAGAATCCTACTGCGACCACACCCCTCTCCCCGTCATTGGGAATAGATGGGGCTATCCGTCGCGACTCTCCACTTCGCGCCGCTCACGCAGGCTCGGTGCGCCGGACACCAGATCGGACAGGTCGGGCATCGCGTCGGCGGCGGCGACGACCGGGGCCAGGATCTGTCGGGTCTGCTCCCGCACGCGACGGGCCGCCTCGCGCCCGGCCTCGGTGACCGACCGGCCCAGCTGTGCGGGGGTACTGCGCTGGGCATCCGCGGTGAACCGCACATCGATGAGCACACCGGCACTGTCGACGGTCACCTGCACCAGTCCGTCCGCCGAGGTCGCGGTACCCCGTGCCGCGTCGATCCGGCGCCGAACGTCGGCTCGGTGCTCGCGTTGCTCGGCGAGTGCCTCGAGAATTTGCTCGACCTGGTTGCGCATCCCGAAGTTGGCCGAGCGCAGCCCTTCTCGTTCCCAGCGGTCCATTGTTACCTTCCCTCGATCCGGCTCAGCGGTAGCGTTCGGCGCATCGCCGTTCGAAGTCGGCGATGTAGACCGGCGGATCGATGGACGACGACGACTGCTCCAGCAGACCGTCGTCGCCGAGATAGAAGATCGCCCGATCGGTCGCGACCATCCCGGCGGGCACCGGCACATGCACCATCCAGCCCACACTGAATCGCTCGGCGACCAACTGCTCTAGCGGATATCCCGTGGTGTCCAGTGCCCGCCCGGTGATGTAGTCCCGCACCCGGGAGATGGCCTCCGCGGCGTGCATCGGCTCCGGCCGCGGCGGCGCCAATCCCGCCAGCGAGTATTGATAGAGCGCACCGTCGATATCGAAGCGGCCGTCATCGCCGAATACATCGACCAGCACCTGGCGCGTGACCCGGCCGACCTCGGCCGCGGCCAGCAGTGCGGCAATCGGCTCCCGCGCATCCGAATTCGGCCCGAGCAGATCGGCCACAATACCCAGCACCGTTTCCCTGGTCCAGACCCCGGGCACCGCCACGGCGCATTCCTCCGCCGACGGCGACGATCCGCGATACCAGCGCCCTGCCTCCCACCAGTAGCAGAACGACAGCAGACCCGATGCGGCGCGCGGGTCGAGCACCGGATCGGCGACCCAATCCGGTGCGCCAGCATAGAGATTCGGCATCGGCTCGCCGCCGTTGTAGACCGCGTCCAGCGTGGGGGCATTCCACACCCCGCCCGAGAGCACCGCCCGCCCGGCCGGGAGCGCATGCAGCGTGGACCCGTCCAATGCCGCGCCCTCGAACACTCCCGTCCACGGATGCATCCGCGGACCGAGCTCTGATCGGGCGGCGACGAACGCCGCGGCGATCGTCGCCCAGCGCGACCACATCTGCGGGAACGGGGGAAATTCATACTCCGCCAGCGTCGCCCACACCTGGCGGGATCGATTGCCGCGCGCCTGGGCGGCGGCCTGTTGCGGACTGCGCCGTTGCCGGTCGCCGTGGCCGATGTAGGCGCCCAGCCATACCGGTATCTTGTCGCGCGGATACGCCTCGAGGTCGGCGCGATACGCCTCAGGACCGAACAGCTGCCCAGGTGGGAACGGCTGCTCGCCATAGTCGTAGTCGATATCGATCGCGCCGGAATCAGCCAGTATCACCAGCATTCGCCACCACGGTCCGCCATTGGTTCGAGCCGCGAGTGCCCGCATTTCCTGGACCAGGGCAAGAACCGACTCCGGTGGCGATATCGGAATCAGCTGCTCGCCGACGGAATACGCAAGCTGTCCGACCTCGCCGGCCACCGTGACCGCGAAGACCGCGTCCGCCCGCTGCCAGCCCTTCGGCCCGAGCGTAGCCAGTGCATCGGCGAGTCGCTGCTCGGCGGTTGGTTCGCTCGGTTCGTCCGCCAAGCGGTCCTCCTCATTCGCGCGCTTGATGCGTCATTCCGGGTCCTCATTTTCGAGCCTTCCCAGAGGTGGGACTATCGTTAGGAGTTCAGAGGTCGATGTGCATCCCGGCGGTGGTCTCGGGTGATCGCCGGGCGCTGGGGCGGGTGACCGTATCCCGCGAGACCGATCGACGTATCAAGCGGTGGCCAGCGGGGGCGGGCGTACCTGTTGGGTCGCCCGACGTCAGGTGGCAATCGCGCGACCAGCAAGGATGGGACCTAGGGGTACCTCGGGCACGCCGCGACGACGATGACGAAGCTCGCCTAGTTAAACGGTATGGCGTGCAGCCATAGCGTGCCGTTTCGATCGAGACCGACCGCACCGCACCGCATCTTGCCGTCGACCATGGCCACTATCAGTGGCGGTTCCGCGGCGGGTGTCGAGTCGGCGAGTGGGACCGTGATCGCACCGCCCGCCAACGCGAGGGCGGCGAGGGTCACCAGCAGCACCGAGCGACGTAGCCGCCGAAAAGTGTTGCCCGCGTAAGTCCGGTACTCGAACCGAAAGGTGTCCGACGAGGGATCGCTGGCGGGTCGTGGTGTGGACGGGCCGCGGATCCGGCCGAGAGCGCCGCCGCGAGCGTGGCAATGATGGCCACGACCACGACGCCCCTGACAAAGTCTCGTGCCGAATCCGCGAGCCGGTCCAACCCGGTGAATCCCGTGGCGAAGGCCGCCGCGCTGAAGATCGCGAATACCGCGATCAGGACGATCGACCAGCCCGTGGCGATTTCCGTGCGGCCGCCAGACGAACATGTCCGGCTTCGGGCATCGTACGAAGCCAGAAATCCTGCTCGTCCTGCGACACGAATACCACGGTAAGTGTTGCCACGATTGGGAATCGTGCGCGTACGAGCGAGTCGACCCGCGCGCCAGCGCGCACGCCGGGCCTGCGCGCTGGCGCGAGCGAACTCAGTCGGCGGAGACCTCGCTGCGGTCGCCGCTCCACAGGGTGTGGTACTTGCCCGGAGCGTCGATCCGCTCGTAGGTGTGGGCGCCGAAGAAATCGCGCTGGCCCTGGGTGAGTGCGGCCGGGAGCCGTTCGGCGCGCAGGGCGTCGTAGTACGACAGTGAGGACGCGAACGCGGGCACCGGGATGCCGAGCATGGTGGCGGTGGCGACCACACTGCGCCAGCTGTCGATGGCCGTCTCGATCGCCTCGCGGAAGTACGGCGCGAGAATCAGGCTCGGCAGGGCCGGGTTCTGGTCGTAGGCCTCCTTGATCCGGTTCAGGAAGCGGGCGCGAATGATGCAGCCGCCGCGCCAGATGGTGGCGAGATCGCCGGGGTGCAGGTCCCAGTTGTATTCCGCGCTGCCCGCGGCGATCTGGTCGAAGCCCTGGGCATAGGCGACGATCTTCGAGGCGTAAAGCGCCTGGCGGATGTCCTCGGTGAATTGCGCTGCGTCGGTGGGCTTTTCGCCGAGCTTGCCAGCGGCGAGACCGACCGCGGCCTTGCGCTGGGCGCGGGAGCCCGACAGTGCTCGCGCGAAGACCGCCTCGGCGATGCCGGTGACCGGGATGCCCAGATCGAGTGCGGACTTCACGGTCCAGCGGCCGGTGCCCTTCTGCTCGGCGGCGTCCACGATGACATCGACCAGTGGCTTGCCGGTCTTGGCGTCGACCTGGTTGAGCACTTCGGCGGTGATCTCGACCAGGTAGCTCTCCAGTTCGCCGGAATTCCACTGGGTGAAGACGTCGGCGATCTGCTTGGCGTCGAAGCCGAGCGCGTCGCGGAACAGGTGGTACGCCTCGCCGATCAGCTGCATATCGGCGTATTCGATGCCGTTGTGCACCATCTTGACGAAGTGGCCGGACCCGTCGGGGCCGATATGCGTGCAGCACGGCGTGCCGTCCACCTGTGCCGCAATGGATTCCAGCAGTGGTCCGAGGGATTCGTAGGACTCCTTCGGGCCGCCGGGCATGATCGACGGACCGTTCAGCGCGCCCTCCTCACCACCGGAGATGCCCGCGCCGACGAAGTTCAGTCCGCGCGCCTTCATCGCGGCCTCGCGGCGAATGGTGTCGGTGTAGAGCGCGTTGCCGCCGTCGATAATGATGTCGCCGGGCTCCATCGCGTCGGCCAGTTCCTCGATGACGGTATCGGTCGGATCGCCCGCCTTGACCATGATCAGCACCCGGCGCGGCTTCTCCAGCGCCGCGACGAACTCCTCGATCGTCTCGGTGCGCACGAAGTTGCCGTCACCGCCGTGTTCGGCCAAAAGTGTGTCGGTCTTGGCGATGCTGCGGTTGTGCAGGGCCACCGTGTAGCCGTGCCTGGCGAAGTTGCGCGCGATATTGCTACCCATGACCGCGAGGCCGGTAACCCCGATCTGTGCGGATGCTGTTGCGGACGCCATGAATCAGCTCTCTCCGTTCGGCGGGCGTTGTTACCTATCGCCCGAAGCTTAGTCACCCCCGGCGACGACGATTCACCCGTGTCGCTCGGCCTTTTGCTGATGTTCGCGCCAGCGGGCGATGAGGCCGTGCATATCCTGCTGGACGAAGTCGAAGAAGTCGACGGCCTCGGTGAGTCGACGCCCGGTCGGGGTGTCCACGCCGAAGGTGTCGACGCCGTACTGCAGGTTGGCCTTCCATGCGTCGAGTGAATCGTTGCGCAGGGTGAGCACGGTTTCCCACACGTTATCGCGAATGCGGTACTGGTCCTTGCGGGTGCGCGGCACCCGCTCCCGAGAGACGAAACCGATCTGCGCGAGGAACCGGACCGCACCCGATATCGACGGCTGACTGACCTGGAGCGCCTCGGCGAGTTCGGCCGAGGTCATGACGCCTTTTTCACTGATCAGCATCTGTGCGAGGACCCGGGCGGCCATGTGTGGCACGCCGCTGGCCGCCATTGCGCCGCCGAGTCGTTCGACGAACGCTCGTGCTCGCTCCGATTCCGCTGCCGTCGGGTCTGTCGCCGTCATGTGCAGAGCCTACCTCGTCAAGTTTCTGAACTATTGCAACTATCAGAGATTAGTAATAATGTGCCAACATGCTTCCCAATGAACGAGCCGACCACACGTCGGACTCGAACCCGGCCCTGCTCGATGCCGTCGCACCGGGCGAACTCTCCGGCAACCGCCGCTTCGGTGTATTGGCCGCGCTCTGTCTCGCGGTGCTGGTCGTCGGCCTCGACACCACCGTGTTGAATGTCGCGCTCCCGACGCTGTCGGTCGACCTCGGCGCGTCGACCGAACAGCTGCAGTGGATCGCCAACTCCTACAACCTCGTCCTGGCCGCACTGCTGCTGCCCGCCGGACTGCTCGGCGATCGGTTCGGCCGCAAAAAGATGCTGGCCGCGGCGCTGGTCCTTTTCGGAGCTGGTTCGATAGTGTGCGCACTGTCCACCTCGGCGGGGCAGCTCATTGCCGCGCGCGCCTTCCTGGGAATCGGTGCGGCGCTACTGGTTCCGGTGGTGATGTCGCTGATCGCCGTGCTGTTCCCGGCGGAGGCCGAACGGAAGAAGGCGATCAACTTCTTCGTCGTCGCCAACAGCATCGGTCTACCGCTCGGTCCGATCGTCGGTGGTCTGCTGCTGGATCACTACTCATGGGCGTCGATCTTCTGGATCAATGTTCCGGTCGCCGTGGTGGCGGTCGGCGCGGTCGTCGCGCTGATTCCGGAATCGCGCAGTTCGGTGCGGCCGACGATCGACTACCTCGGCATCGTGATCTCTTCGGCAGCGCTGGCGGCGCTGGTCTACGGGGTGACGCTGGCCGGTGAAAGGGGCTGGGGCAATGGGTGGGCGATCGCGTTCATGGTCGCGGCGGCGGTACTGCTGACGATCTTCGCGGTGCTCGAGGGCCGTTTCGGCCGGACCGGCACGCCGCTGATCGACGCGCACCTGTTGCGTTCGCGGTCCTTCGTATGCGGCACCCTGCTCATCACCGTCACGGTATTCGCGATGTTCGGCCTGCTGTTCACGATGCCGCAGTTCTTCCAGGCCGTACAGGGCGCGGACGCGCTGGGCACCGGGCTGAAGCTGCTGCCGTTCATCGGCGGCATGGTGATCGGTGCGAAACTGGCGACACCCGTCGATACCGCGGCGGGCACCAGGATCACCGTCGCGATCGGATTCGTCATTCTCGCAGCCGGATTGGCGATGGGCGCGCTGACCGATGTGGACTCCGGCTACGGCTACGTCGCCACCTGGATCGCGATCGCCGGTGCCGGCGCGGGTTTCGGTATGCCCTCGGCAATGAACGCCGCACTGGGGGAACTCGATCCCGACCGCGCCGGTGCCGGATCCTCACTGATCCAGGCAATGCGCCAGATCGGCGGCACCGTCGGCATCGCCCTGCTCGGCACCGTCCTCAATGCCACCTACCGCAGCGCGGTCCATACCGACGGACTGCCCGACCAGGCCGCAGCGGCGGTCGAAAAGAGCGCCGCCAACGGCATCGCCATTGCCCACCAACTGAATTCCCCACAGCTCCTCGACTCGGTAACCACCGCCTTCGTCGACAGCATCGCAACAATGCTGTGGGTATGCACCGCGATCGCCGTGGCAGGCGCCATCGCATCGATCCTGTTCCTACCCCAGCGCGCCAAGGCGATCGACCCAACCGACCTGATGTAGCGAATTGCCTTGGGCGGCCCGCACATTGGGTACAGGCCGCCCGAGCACGTGGATACACCTTGGCCGCGAAGTCGCCGACACCGTCTACTGACTTGCGCCCCGATCCACGCGGCATGGTCCGCATCGGTGAACCTCCGGCCGCCCAGCCCCATCGGCATTGTCCACCGTGCAGTTCCCTGCGTTCAGGGTGATCACATCCAACGCCCGCCCCAGATCTCCCGCCAACTCTCTGCCAAAACTTTCCCAGCGGGCCGATCGCCGCATCCACCCCAAGCCGCCCCAGACCGCTGAACGCCACCGGCACCCAGATCACATTCGATCACGGACCCGAGAATGCGCTGGTGCAGGTGGGCTCTCGGTGTTTACTTGCATGAGCGCATGGTGATCGCTTGTCCAAGGGGGTTGGGTTGCGGTTGCGCGCGAGCGTCGGCTTCGGGGCCGTTGCCGGGTTGTCGTGTGGCTGGGGTGTTCAGGGCTTTTCGACCAGCGTTCGCACCCGGTGGCGGCTTGGTTCCAGGTAGCGCTGGCGGGCCTCGGCGAATAGGTGCACGCTGGCTGGGCCCGGCCAGTCGGCGGGCAGCATTTCGTTGGGGAGGCCTGGGTCGATATAGGGGAGGATTCGCCATTCGTCGAGCATCAGGGTGAAGCGTGCGAAGGTGTTTCGGTCGGTAGTTTCGTTGAGGATGTCGCGGTGCCGCTGGTAGAAGGTTCGGTGCCGGGTTGCGAGATCGTCCAGGTCCCACCATTGCGCGGCGGCCTGTCGCAGGCTGCCGGGGACGACGGGGTCGGTGGCGCGGAACGAGGTTACGTAGGCATCGAGTTCCAAGGCGGTGACGATGGCGGCGACCTCCGCGGCGAGGTGCTCGGGGTAGATCCACAGACCCGCCGAGACCGTGCCGCAGCCGATCGCTGTCAGCCGTCGCCGAAGTTGGTGTCTGGCAGCGCGTTCGGATTCCGGGATGCCGAAGGACAGGAGTCGCCAGGCATCACCAGGGACCATCTGGCGGAATCCGAAGATTCGGGGGTCGCCGCGGGCGAACATCGCCAGTGCGGGCTCGGTCAACGCATAACCCGCACGTCCACTACGGCTTTCGGCGTGTAGCACGCCCTTGGACTTGAGTCGGGTGATCGCCGTGCGGGTGCTCGGTGGCGGAATGCCCAGTAGGGCGAGTAGTTCGGTGAAGTCCGCGATCGCGATCCACCCGCCGAGATCGCGAACGTACGCGCCGAGCACGGTGCGGGCCAGCGATGTCGCGCTACCGGGCCGTGCGTCGATGTCATCGAGTACCGCGCCCGCGAGCTGCGGATCGGGCGTTCGCTCGAGGCGAGTCGAACGGTGGTTGGGGTGCTGAGCCGTCATGTGATTCGATCCGCCATTGCGGGTCAGCGTCCGGTCCAGGTGCGGGCGGCGAAGAGTTCGGGGAAGTAGGTGTGTTCGAGTGCGCGTTGCAGGAATCCGGCGCCGCTGGATCCGCCTGTCCCGCCTTTCCTGCCGATGACGCGCAGCACGGTGCGCAGATGCCGGAACCGCCACAGCTGGAAGTTCTCCTCGAGATCGACCAGCTCCTCGAATGTTTCGTACACCGACCAATGTTGTTCCGGGGCTTGGTAAATGGACTGCACCAAGGCGAGAAGTTCGGGGTCGAGGGTGTGGGCCTCGGTGACATCCCGTTCCAACATCGAGCGGGGTACGTCGAGCCCGGTGCGGGCGAGGTGGTGCCAGAAGGCGTCGTAGACGGTCGGTTCCCGCAGGAGCGCGGCCAGCTGATCGTGTGCCGCCGCATCGGATTCGAAGACCCGGAGTACCGCCGCGTTCTTATTGCCGAGGATGAACTCGATGGCGCGGTACTGATAGGACTGGAAGCCAGATGAGTTTCCCAGGAAGTGGCGGAACTGCGCGTACTCGGTGGGCGTCAGTGTCGCGAGCACCGACCACTGCTCGGTCAGCGTTTTCTGGATGTGCTTCACCCGCGCAATACATTTCAGCGCAACCCCGATATCGTCGGCATCGAAAGCCGTGCGCGCGGCTCGTATTTCATGCAGCACCAGCTTCAACCACAGTTCAGTGGTCTGATGCTGGATGATGAACAGCAATTCATCATGGTGCTCCGGTCGACTGACCGGATGCTGCGCACTGAGCAACGTATCGAGGTCCAGGTAGCCGCTGTAGCTCATGCGGGAACTGAAATCGGTGACGATGTCGTGTTCGAGTGCGTCACGGTGAATGGTCATCAGCGGCCCCGTTCTCCTGGTCCCCGGTTCACCGTATTACACCATCGTGACGCCCGCTAGGGTTGTGTCATATCGCGATCCGGTGACCGATCGAGAGTCCGGGCATCCGTAGCACCGAGGCTGGCCAGCAGGCGCAAATTGTCGTGGGATTCGGTGCCGGATTCGGCGGACAGGACAACGAGTTCGGTGCCGGTTTCCTCAGGGAGAGCGAAGTTTTCCTGGTGTAGGTCCAAGGTGCCGACCAGAGGGTGGGCGAAGGCTTTTCGGCCATGGGTCCGGGAGCGGACATCGGCGCGGGCCCACAGTTTGCGGAAGCGGTCGCTGTGCACGGCCAGTTCACCGATCAGGGCCGACAGTTTCGGATCGTCCGGATACTTGCCCGCGGCCAGGCGCAAGTGGCCGACGGAATCGCGGGTGCAGACATCCCATTCGGCATAGAGCGAGCGGCCCTCGTCGTCCGGGTCGTCCAGGAAGATGTGCCGGGCG
Organism: Nocardia sp. NPDC005998; assembly: GCF_040614395.1. NCBI lineage: Bacteria > Bacillati > Actinomycetota > Actinomycetes > Mycobacteriales > Nocardiaceae > Nocardia > Nocardia sp. NPDC005998. Next base: position 88,664 of record NZ_JBEXUI010000014.1, read on the forward strand.
ATATTCAGACCCTTCATCGGACTGCGCCCGTACAACAGTTCCGCGAGCCGGTTGCCCGCCACCACGTCGAGGCGGTGATCGACGATGAACGCAGGTGCGTCGGGAATGAGATCGAGCACCCGCAGCAACTCGGGGCGGATGCGGACATTCGGTGCCGACTTCGTCGGGCGCTGCGGTCGGCGTGCCAGTCGGTGCAGGTGCTCGCGCTCCACCTCGTCGAGGCCGAGCACCCTACGCATCGAGCACCTGCGCCGACGGCTGCCGGGCCCGCCCCTGCTCCAAACGCACGTAATAATCGACGCTCACTCCGGACAGGTGCGCGACTTCCTCCCGGCGCAATCCGGCCACTCGGCGGCGTGAATCGGCGGCAATGCCGACGGATCCCGGATCCACCCGGGACCGCCGTGTGCGCAGGAAGTCGCAGAGATCGTCCATCTCTTCAGTATTGCCAGGGCTGCGCGGGCGATGGTGGTCCTGCCGATACCAGGAAGTCCCGTCCGATGGAGCAAGCGTCCCTGAACGGCGGCCGCGCCAGCTCCCAAGATCGAAGACATCCGACATGTCGGATTCCCTGTGATGGGAAAGTTCAGCTCGTCGTTGATCTAGCTTCTGAGCATGACGATTCTCAAAGCTCGCCGGGTGGGGGCAGTTTCCCTTGGGATCACTGCGGTGACGCTCATCGCAACCGCCTGCTCGAATAGCACCACTACCTCGGCGTCGACCACCTCCAACGCGTCCGCAGCCCCGTCCAGTGCTGTGGCCGCCGCACCGCAGAACGCATGGTCGGCGGCAGATCTGACCAAGGCGTTGGATGCAATCAATACAAAGATCGGTGCGCCGCCTGCCTACTGCATGAATGTGACGGCCCAACTCGCGACCGCTCACAACCAGGAACGATCGCTCGTCGTCGGGATGCTCACCCCCGACAAGGACAAGAGCATGACCACCTACACCTATGATCCGCAGTCGCAGGTGGTTTCGGTGGCCGAGGTGTTTGTGGCGCTCACGCCCGAGCAAGCGGCGCAGCGGATCTTCAAGTGTGACACGGTCTTGCCGCAGGTGTTGGTGAAGGTGCAAGGCGCTGCGCTCGGCGATGCGGGTGCGCCCGGCGGCTTCGTTATGGGCGTCGGCGCCGTCAAGAATCTGAAGGACACCACACCCGCTATCGAGGCCGTCGTGATGGTCGACAAGGACAAAGGTCTCTCGAAGACCGTGCGTTACGACCTCACAGGAAAACTCGTCAGCTGACCGCGGTCGATCCGGCCCGCTCCGGCACCTGCCGACGGCGCGCCCACCGGTCCGAAAAACTGTGACTGACCCCCGAAGGAGGCGAGTTTGGCTTCCAGGGGCGCGGAGTCGGCGCCCGGGCGGTCCGGGCTCGCGGCAGAAGGGGTTGTCCGATTCGCGGAACGTGCGTGACGTGCCGGTCCGCCGCTCATGGTCGGTGTTTGGGTGCGGCATGCCATGTGTCGCGATATGCCTCTTGCTCGGCGATCGTCGCTAGCTGGTCCAGCGCTGCGTCGGCAAGCGTGTCCACGAGGTCGCTCGATGTTGCCGCACGCCCCATGCGCATCACGTAAATGCGCCTCCCACCCCCCACGTCACGCCCCATCCCACTCGGATAGGTGTCCCGGCGTGACCCCTGCACCGCGACCATCCATCCTTTCGGCTCGAGCTGGCGGCGCAGCCGGACCAGCGCCTCGAACATGTCCATAGCCGTCGCTGTATACAGGTCCTTGCCCAAGAACAGCTCTATCCGGTAGCGCGGCAGCGGCCCGTCATAGCCGTCGAGCCAACCTCGTACCAGAGCACGCTTCTGCTCATCGCCACGGACCACCAGAACATCTCGATCTTCCAGGAGTCTCGGGTACCCGTTGCTCACCACGTGATCCAACCAGTACCGACGAACGCATATCAACCGCCCGCCACTGCTGTCGGCAGCAGTCCAGAACGGCTGGTGTGGCATACGCGTTAGAGGTGGACACGACTCTAGGCGTGCAGCGGCACAGCAACCTGCCCGTTGCCGCCCGCGCGGTCGGAATCGAATATCGAGAGCTGATCCTGATGCTGCTCGCGGACGCGATCGAAAACGGAGTTCGTCCTCCGTGGGCGGTCCGACCGTTCGTTGAGCAGTAACGCGGCCCCTCGCTCCAGCTTGTCGTTTGCCATCGTCGAAGGACCACCGCGCTTCCAGTCACAGGGCCACCAGCAGCAAGGTGATCCACTGAGAGAACGCGTTCTAGATCCGCGAGGCCGACCGATCACGGCGACGGCACCTGAACGCGCCCTGTAATAGCTGATGAGCGGACGCCGGTCCAAGATCAGCGTGGGTAGCATCCTCGGCGATGATGGGAGTGGGATGTCGGAGGTTGTGAACTTGACAGCGGTTGATTCCGCGGGCGTGCTCTGGCCGGTCGTGCTTCGTCTGGGGGAGCCGTCGGTGGTGCGGGTGGAGTTGGTGGGTCATGGCGTGTTCGGGTCGGATGATGATGACTACCTGAGCTGCCTGCTCGCTGTCCGCGAGTATCTCGAGGAGCGGGGCCAGCTGTTGTGCTGTCAGGGCGCTCGTCCGGATGTGTGGCCGTCGGGCATGTTGCGACAGTTCGACAATGGTCGACGGGCATACGTTCTCGACCATGATCGGCGAGGTGCGGAGCTGGAGGTGGTGGACATCTTCGCTCCGGCACCGGCCGAGATGGTCGTGAGCGTGTTGGAGCAGGGCAAGGCTGTGTTCGCGTTCCATGGCTTGCCTTGGCGAGGAGAGTAGCTGCTCCCTCACCGCCGGAGGATCGGCGCAGGCAGCGGGAAGGTCCTGTCTTGCCGAGTATCGGTCATACCGGAGTGCACCGCTCGCAGCCGACACTGCGATAACGTGTTCCACTTCTGTGCTCGAGCTGCTAAGGGGCTCTTTCGCATGCATGTAGGCCCGTTCCAGAACAGACCTCGAGACGGGAGGACTTTCGTCACGGTGATCCCGGCACCCGTGGGGCTCTCGGTCGTGCCGGATTCGCCGCCCCACTCCTGAACCGCCGTACGTACCTGCCGGGGTGCGTCGCTGGATGCGCGGGGAATCCGATCTGTACCGCGAAATCTGTTGTGCTGCAAGCTTGATGGTTCATGTAGACGAGTGAGAAAAGTCGGGAGCCCCGGGAGAGAAAGAAAAATAAAAAGAAACCGGAACCCAAGTAAGAGAACCTGCCGCATCTCCCGTCTCTGCCCGCACCACTCGCCTACGAACGGAAGCAACTTGCCAATCCATTTAGGCTGCAAGGCAAATCATTGTCAAGTCGCGAGGGTGAGACACGATGACGAACCTAGTCTTGGTGCTGGCGGTCCTGGATGTTGCGTTGATGGCGTTATTGATCATCGTCTACCGCATCCCTCCGTTATCGCGCAGGTTGCAGACCATGCCTGTGGTGCAACGCTATTGGCGTCCGAACTGGCCAGAGCTCAGAAGAATGATCCCGCTGCTGCTCCTCGTCCTGACGGGTGTGCTGTGGGGGCTCGTAATCCTGCTGTGATCTCGTCGCCGGTCCAGTCTCATCGGTGCCTCCGCCTCGAAAGGCTGCCGCGCCCCTATGGGGCTTTCCATCCAATCACGCTGGGCACGTCCGGAATGCATGCCAGCGCTTAAAGAGTGCGTAACCGAGATGTCATCCCGGACAGGTGCGCGACCTCCTCCCGGCGCAATCCCGCGACTCGACGGCGCGCATCGGTGGCAATGCCAACCGACTCCGGATCCACCCGGGATCGCCGCGTGCGCAGGAAGTCGGAGAGATCGTCCATCCCTCCAGTATTGCCACGGGTTCGCGGGCCGAGGGTGGTCCTGCTGGCCGTGAACCGCATTACACCGACCGCGGAATCAACGGCCCCATCGACGATCTGCTCTTCCCGATCCAGCACGGCATCCTCTACTACCCCGGTATGGATGTGCTGCCGCCGTTCGTGACATACGGCGCGGACCGGGTATCGCCAGCGGACTTCACCGATGTAGCCAAGGCATGGGAGCAGCGGTTGCTATCGATCGAACAGACCGATCCGATCGCCTTCCGCACGCAGAACGGCGGCGATTACGAACTGCCTGCCCTGCGCCTGCGCGAGGGTCTGGAAGCCAAGGGCCGCACGGGTTTCGGACTGCACGTGCGCGCGTGATCCGCGAATCGCACAGCATGCCCATCGGCGGATCACCGGGCACCCTGCGCCGCCGCCGGTGCGGTCACCGCGGATGGGCCAGCACCGCCGCGGCGACATCGGTACCCAAAGCCGCAGGTGTCGACGGCCGGTGCCGAGCTGCCCCGGCGCCTGCTGTGGCGACTTCGATATCGAACGACGCATCGGCCGCGACGGCGACCGTGATCGTGCACCCTGCCTCCTTGCCGTTCGGGAGCGATTCCCGAATCCGGACGGCTCGCCGTCCCGCTACGGATGTCTCCGTCGCACCCGGTGCGGGTGGTACTGCGCCCGGGCCGATTCACACGCCGACCGGTCGGGCTCGTTGGCGAGTCAGCGGGCGAACAGCCCGACGAGGGTGCCGCTGGCGATGACGTGGTCGGTGATATCCGATCGGACCACATCGGCACTGGTTTCCTCGGTGAACTCGAGCGCTTGGTCGAGTGCATAGAGGCGGAAGAAGTACCGGTGCGGGCTATCGCCCTGCGGCGGTCGCGGACCGCTCCAGCCGATTTCGCCGAAGTCATTGCGACCGGCGACGGCCCGGGGCGGTGCCGCTTCCGCACCGACTCCGGTCGTAGCCGGTGCGATCCCGGTCAGGACCCAGTGTGTGAATACGCCACCCGGCGCGTCCTGGTCCTCGCACAGCAGGACCAACTCCGCGGCATCGTCGGGGATGCCGTGCCACTCCAGCGGCGGGGATACATTTCCGCCGTCGTATGAGTAGCGCTCGGGAATTGTCGTGTGGTCGCTGAATGCGGTACTGCGCAGCTCGGCCCGCACCGGGGTCCGTTGCACGTGGCTACCAGGATTCGGCATCGTCTTCCTCCCGTCGATTGTGCTTGCGTTGCCCGCGAGGGATCGGAGCGCGGCGGTCGCGCTCGCCGAGCAGGGGCATTGTGCGAGTTACCACTGAGCGACCTGCTAAACCGCCGCGCTGGGCGATCGATCATCGGGCAGGTCAGAGCAGCGCCAGCTCATCGGCCGTGTCGCGAATCTGATCCTCGGTGTGCGGTGACGAAGAACCGCAGGCGCGCGAGGTTGTCCGGGACGGCGGGGCACAGGATCGGATTGACGTTGATACCGCGCTGCTGCAGCAGTGCATGGACAGTTCCAGCGCCTTCAGCGAGTCGCCGACTATGCACGGGACGATGGGGGTGTCCTGGCCGTCGCCGAAGTCGCGGGCCAGGCGCAGGAACAGCCGTGCGTTGTGCTCCAGTCGACCCCGAGGGGTTCAGAATTACCCCTGCGGCGGCGCGTCGTCCCAGGTCATGGCCGCGAAAGTCCGGCGAGGCGGTGCGGTGCCAACAGGGCTTTCACGGTGTCGGCCGAAAGCGGGCCGAGTTCGATGGCGATCTCCTCGACGGGGCGGCCGGTATGCAATGCCTGCTTGGCGATTCGGGCGCTGGCGGCATATCCGATGTGTGGGGTGAGGGCGGTGACAATGCCGATCGAGCGCCGGACGCCCTGTTCCAGATGTTCGCGGTGCGGGGTTATGCCCGTGATGCATCTGGTCGCGAGGGTGTCGACGGCTGCGGTCAGATGTGCGGTGGTGCGCAGCATGCTGTAGGCGATGATCGGCTCGAAGGCGTTGAGCTGGAGCTGTCCCGCCTCGGCGGCCATGGTGACCGTCATATCGTTGCCGATGGCCGCGAACGCGACCTGGTTGACGACCTCCGGGATGACCGGATTGACCTTGCCGGGCATAATCGAGGACCCGGCCTGGACCGGGGGAAGGCTTATCTCACCGAGGCCGGTCGTCGGCCCCGAGGACATGAGCCGCAGGTCATTGCAGATCTTGGACAGCTTGACGGCGACGCGTTTGACGATCCCGGAGACCTGCACGAAGGCGCCGCAATCCTGGGTGGCCTCGATGAGGTCGGCGGCCGATATCACCGGAATACCGGTGAGTTCACTGAGATGGGTGCAGGCCAGCGCCGGATAGTCGGGGTGGCCGTTGATCCCGGTGCCGATCGCCGTGCCACCGAGGTTGCATTCGCGCAGCAGCGCGGTGCCCTCGCCGAGGCGGGCGCAGTCCTCGCGCACCATGATGGCGAAGGTGCCGAACTCCTGCCCGAGCGTCATGGGTACCGCGTCCTGCAGCTGGGTGCGGCCCATCTTGATGACATCGGCGAATTCGATTGCCTTGCGGTCGAATTCGGTCGCCAACCGGCCCAATGCGGCGACCAGGTCGTGGATGTGGTGCACGACGGCGAGTTTCACCGCGGTCGGATAGACGTCATTGGTGGACTGGCCGAGATTCACGTGATCGAGCGGGTCGAGTTCGGTGTAGGTGCCACGGTCGTGGCCGAGCAGTTCCAGCGCACGGTTGGCGATGACCTCGTTGGCATTCATATTCGTCGAGGTCCCGGCCCCACCCTGGACGGGATCGATGGGGAATTGGTCGTGCAGTGCGCCGCCGCGGATCTCGTCGCAGGCGCTATCGATCGCGTCGGCCCGGCGCGTATCGAGCAGGCCGAGGTCCCGGTTGGCGCGGCAGGCGGCCTGTTTGACCGCGGCGAGCGCGGTGATCAGGGCCGGATAGTTGCCGATGCGGTCGCCCGTGATGGCGAAATTGTCCAGCGCGCGGGCGGTGTGGACGCCCCAGTAGACTTCGCGCGGTACCGCTCGGGTGCCGAGGGAATCGCGTTCGGTGCGCGTGCTTTCGATCATCGATAGCTCCTGTTCAGTTGTGTGTTGGATTCGGGATCGACTGTGTCGCATGATGATTCGAGAGTTCGCCGAGCAGATTGGCAGTCATCCACCGGCGCAGCCCGCTGCCGGAGATACCGAGGTCGACCAGATACGCCAGCTTCGCGAGCGCGGCCTCCCTGGTCATATCGCCACCACCGATGGCACCGGCGGCGCGCAAGGCCCGGCCGGGCTGATAGCGGTCGAGATCCACTGTGCCGCTGTCACAGTGGGTGATGACGACCACGGGAGTCCCGCGTGTGGTTGCCGCCCGGATGGCCGCCGATGTGGCGTCACCGTGCTGCGGCAGCGTGCCGGAGCCGTAGCATTCGAGGACTAGTCCGCCCCGATAGTGGCGCAGTGCCGCGTCGAGCAGGTCCGGATCCATTCCGGGGAATACGGCGAACAATCCGACCGGTGGGCTGTCCGCGCGCGGCCGCCGCTCGGGCAGCCGGGGCGGGGTCGGCGGCGGTGTGAATTCCCGGACCGTGGTGAATCCGTCGTAGTGGTCGCAGGCGCGTTTGCTGGCCCGCACGGCGGGATGCAGTGATGTGCCGAATGCGATGCAAGTTCCCGGAACTGGTTGGGCGGCAATGTGGTTCAGCGCCAGCGACAGGTTGCTCCCGGCATCGCTACCGGGCCGACCCAGCGGGATCTGGGCGCCGGTGAGCACGACCGGCACATTCAGATCGTGCAGTTCGAATGCCATCCGCGCGCCCACATAGGCCATCGTGTCGGTGCCGTGCACGACGATGACCCCGTCGGGGCGCCGGCGCGCAATACCGGAGCGCACCTGTTCGGCGATTCGGCACGCGGTGCCGGCGCCCGCATCGGCGCTGTCGATGACCTGCTCGAGCTCGGTGTACTCGAATTGCACCGCGATGCCGCTGGTGCGCTCGAATTGTGTGACGACATCAGCGATCTCACTGCCGAGGCCGCGGCGGGGTCGCAGACCAGCACCGTGATCGACCATCCCGAACGTGCCACCGGTGTAGAGGATGTCGACAGTGACCGGCGAAAGAAGTTGCGGCGCAGTCGCAACCGGTAGCTCGCGAGCGCTCACCCGTGCACCGATCCGTCCGCGGCGGTGCCGGGCCGCTCGATGGGGGCGAGGACATCCGGATCGAGCCGTCCGCGAACCCGGAACCAGCCAGCGACCATGGCGGCGACGACGAGCAGGAACGCCGCCAGAGTGATACGGCCGATCTCGTCGTCGAAGAACATCAGCACGATCACTGCGAGCAGGAAGCCGAGCGTGAGAATGTTGAGCACCGGCGCGAACGGCAGCCGGAAGGCGGGCCGGTCGTAGTGTCCCTGCTGGGCTCTGCGCACGAAGATCCAGTGGCAGATCATGATCGAGGCCCAGGTGCCGACAATGCCGAGTCCGGCCAGATTCAGCACGATCTCGAAGGCCTTGTGCGGCATGGCCAGATTGAGCACCACCCCGGCAATGCCGACCACGCTGGTGATCAGGATCCCACCGTACGGTGCGCCGCTGCGATTCATCCGCTGCGCGAAGCGCGGCGCCGCGCCCGCCACCGCCATCGAACGCAGGGTGCGGCCGGTCGCGTAGAGCCCCGCGTTCAGGCTCGACATCGCGGCGGTGAGCACCACCAGATTCATGACATCGCCCGCGTGCGGGATGCCGACCGAGCTCATCACCGTGACGAACGGACTTTCACTGGGGGAGTAGGCAGTCCACGGCAGCAGCAGCGTGAACAGGATGACCGACCCGGCGTAGAACAGGATGATCCGCCACATGATGGAGTTCACCGCGCGCGGCACCACGGCCCGGGGATTATCGGATTCGCCTGCCGCGACACCGATCATCTCGGTACCACCGAATGCGAACACCACCCCGAGGGCGATGGTGAGCATGGGCGCCAGGCCGCGCGGGAACAGCCCGCCGTGGTCGGTGATCGTGGAGATGCCGGCGACGTTGTCGCCCACCGATGTTCCGGTGACGATGAACCCGATGGCCAACGCCATGAATACGACGATGGTCCCGACCTTGACGAGTGCGAACCAGAATTCCAGCTCGCCGAACAGCCGGACCGACACCACATTGAGCCCGACGACGACCATGAGCGCGATCAGCGCGAGCACCCACTGCGGTACGGGTACGAAGAACGACCAGAAGTGCGCGTACAGCGCGACCGCCGTGATATCGGCGACGAGCGTCGTCGACCAGTTCAGGAAGTACAGCCAACCCACCGAATACGCGCCGCGTTCACCGAGGAATTCGCGGGCATAGGAGACGAACGCGCCGGACGACGGCCGGTACATCACCAGTTCGCCGAGCGCGCGGACCACCATGAACGTGAAGATCCCGCACACGATGTAGACGAGGGCGAGGGAGGGACCGGCGAGCGCCATTCGGCCGCTGGCGCCGAGGAACAACCCGGTGCCGATCGAACCGCCGATCGCGATCATCTGCATGTGGCGCTTGCGCAGCCGCTTCTGGTAGCCGAGGTCGCCGATATCGATGCGCGGTTCGGGCGCGGCGGCGGTGGCGGTCGACTGTTGTTCGTGGTCGTGCATCGAAACCTTCCATGGGCCGGATCCAGCCTCCGCGGATGGGCGGGCTCAGCGCTGTTCGGAACGCTCAGGAGTAAGGCTGTCAGGCTGTAAGACAGGTTGACTGTAATGGGGGTCACAGCGACTGTCAACGCCGGGTCCGTCGGTGGCCGTTACCCGCTGGAACGAGCATTTTGACGTCGTATCGCGGAAGTCTCCATACTGGTCGCGTGACGGTCGAAGAGGGGTACGTGCAGCGCATCGGCGCCACCGAGGCGGTCTTTCGTCGGCTCAAGAGTCTCATCCAGAGCGAGGACTACGCGGTGGGCGACCGCCTGCCCGCGGAGCTGGCGTTGGCCAAGCAGTTCGGCGTGAGCCGGCCGGTGGTCCGTGAGGCACTGCATGCGTGCGCGATCCTCGGACTCACCGAAACCCATACCGGCCGAGGCACTTTCATCCTCTCCAAGAACGCCGATACCCAGCCGACCTTCGCGGGTGTCGGCGCCGATGACCTGATCGAGGCGCGGCGGCTCGTCGAGATACCGGCCGCCGGTTTCGCCGCCGAGCGGCGCACGCCGGACCAGCTGCGACTGCTATTCGAGATCCTCGACAAGCTGGCGACGGCCACCGATGCGCACAACTGGGTGCGCTACGACGGCGAATTGCACACCGCCATCGCGGCGGCCAGCGGTAACGCCATGCTGACCGCCATGGTCGCCGACACCCGCCGCGCGCTGGACCTGCAATCGGAATTCCTCAATCTGACCCAGGACCGCCGTACCGATTCCGACCACGAGCACGACGCCATCGTCCGCGCCATCGAGGCCGGTTCGCCGGAGTCCGCACGCGCCGCAATGACCGATCACCTGGAGCGAGTGGCCGCGACGGTGGCCCGCATCGGCGCCTGAGCGCCAACGCTCCGTGCGACCGAACCAGCTCGGTGATATCGCTGCTCACCAAGCCCGCCGCACCGCTTCCGTCGCTACCGGACTTCGGCCATCGCCGCCAGCGCCGCGACGATAGCCGATGACAGTAGATTCCGGCCGCGGTGTCGGTGTCGAAATAGCCCGGCCGCCCGGTGTCAGGATCGAGTCAGCTCGCTGCGAATCTTCTCCACCGTGGCATCGAGCCGACGTTGGTGCGAGCCCTGCCAGTAGACCCGCCCGCAGCCGCGGCACTGCCGGAACGTGTCGTAATGGCGCCGGGTGAGCGGTTCCAGCAGAGCTTCGACCTCGGCTTTGGCGACCGCGACGACGGCGCCACCGCAGCGCAGGCAGCGGGTGAACGGTGCAAGTTGCGCGCCGAGGTCGAGCCGCCGGATCACCTCGACGATCTGATCGACCGGCTGGTCCGAGCGGATGTACACGCCGTGAGTTACGTTGCGCCGCTTCAACAATCCGCGGTCGCGGGTGAGCAGGATCCGGTGCGCGGCCGCCGACAGTTCGGCGAGTGCGGCATCGTCGGCGTCCCATGGACAGCGCACGTCCAGGCCCATCAGCCGCATCAGCTTGGCGAGGCCGCCGAGATTGACATCGGCGACGAAGCGCGGCTCGCGCAGCGGATGTGGGCGCACCCTGGTGACCCGGCCGATATCCAGGCTCTCGAACACCGGATAGGCGGTGATCCGATCGCCGTCGTGCGGACGCCGGTCGAAGGCCACTGGTTGCCCGTTGACCAGTACCAGGTCGACCTCGGTGTGCGGGATGCCAGCCGCCTCGATGACATCCTTCACGGTCTGGTGCGGACGAAACTGTCTGCGCTGCACCGTGTATCGCTCGCCGGGCCGTAGGAAGTCGTTCAGCTCGGCGTAGACCCGCATATCGACGCTCATTCGGTGAAGACCGCCATCGACGCCGTGAATCCGTGCAGCGCATTGCGGCCCGCGATGGGACCGATCTCGCCCGCAGCGAAGAAGCCGGCGAGCGGTATGCCGTCGAGCAGGTCCTCGATGGTCGCGGCATCGTGGTCGGCGACCCCGAACATCCGCCGACCGCGTCCGTTGCAGGTGAACAGCAATGCACCGGCCGGGCGGCCCGGCAGATCCGTACCCATGTGTACCAGGGCCGCCCGCAGATCCTCGTCGGCGCCGACCGCGTCGCGGACCTGGAACTGCACGGTCGTACCGACCTCGATGAGCTCACCGATTTCGATGGCGCCGCTGGACGGGTCGGCACCGAGGAGGCCACGGATCAGGAAATCGCCCTGTCCGGGCGTTGCCAGGTGCTCGTCGACCACGATTCCGATCTGCAGCCCGCGCGTCACCAGTTCCTGCTGGTCGGGCGGCAGCACCTCGACCATTTCGCGCAACCGATCGAACGGTGGGCGGCCACCCAGTTCGGTGATCAGTGCGCCGCGCGCGCCGGTGACGATGTATGGGTACCCGATCGGTCGGCAGCCCTGCGACACGATGGGGACACCGTGCAGGCCGGGCAGTCGCACGCCCACGGCGCCGGAGGTCACCACGTCATGGTCGCAGAACAGCCTGCTGCCGCCGGGCCATTGCGCGCCGCTCACCAGCCCGCCCATCACGATGGTGCCGGGCAGGTCCGCGTTCAAATGCTGCAGCAGTATGTCGGCGGGGAAGGAGAACGGGTCCGGCAGCAGCAGATGGAAATCGCGTGCGGCCTTGTCGAAGCGGTAGCCCGCGAGTAGCCCTCCGGCCGTCGTGCGGACGAAGTCGAGCTGGAAGGTCTCGGCGGCGGCGGGCAATCCGGATGCCAGCCATACCGCCACCGCGGGCTCGTCCTCGATCTCGCGGCGACCCGCCACGATCGCCTGCGCCACACATCCGACGAGTGCGGGCACCCGCACCGCCTCGTGGACTCCGGCGAGTACGGCCGCGGCCTCGTCGGTGTGTGCGCGTGATGCCAGTAGCACAGCAAGCAATGGCGACTCGCCCGCGATCTGGTCGCGTGCGATCGCTGCGGCCTCCACGCCCGCCTGCCGCGCTTGCGGCGCGGTGGAGAGTCCGACTCCGATCCGCACCCCTCCATCCTAGCGACCGCTATAAGAGTGTAGGAACTGTTGCCGCACAACAAATTTCGGTCAACGCGGAGTTCGCCGCTACCGCGTCGGAGTGGTGGTGGGTGTCGAGTGCGTGGTAGTGGAGGTGCCTTTGGTCCTATTGGGAATGCCGAGGTCGAGGTCACCGCCCGGCCGAGCTAGACCGTTTCGGAACCCATTGCGATCCCGGCCGCTCCGAACCGCACGGACACCACGAATCCGCAGGAGGGGTTAGTCCCGGTTGAACCGCGTCCGAACCGCCTCCATCCGCATACGCAGTTCCTCCGGGGTGATCAATCCACGATCCATCAGCGTGTGCGCCGTGACCACGACCGATCGGGTCCGTACCGGAAAGTCGTGGTAGATCGTCTCACCGAGCGCATCCTCGGCATGGCGGCGTTCCAGGTTGTCCAATGTGCCGCGCCAGGACAGGCATTCGCAGGTTGCCTGCATGCTCGACTCCCACGGGTCGGGCTTGCGGTCCAGCTCCGGCAAGGTGCGCTCGCTCCGGGACGCGGGGTCCAGCGTATCCAGCAGGACTTCGTAGGGACTATTGTTCATCGCTGCCCGTCCTTGCCCGTGGCGGCCTGGACCTGGTTCGGCGGCATCTGTGCGGTCCAGTCGACCTGGGGCAGTGCCACGCCGATCATCGTGTCTCTGGTGACGATGGCCGCGAGCTGTTCCTCGGTCCAGCCCTCGGTGCCCGCGGGGCGCATCGGCATCACCATGAAACGGGACTTCTGGTTCGAGTCGTGCACGCGGACCTCGACGTCGGGCGGGAAGTGCAGGCCGAATTCGGCGAGCACCTCCCGGGGCCAACGCACCAGGCGCCGACGGTAGTTGGGGGTGCGATACCAGTCCGGCGACATCCCGAGAACCGGCCGCGGATAGCACGAACACAGCGTGCACACGATCACGTTGTGCACCTTGGGCGTGTTCTCCAGCACGTAGAAATAGGTGTAGTCGCTCGGCGTTCCGGAGCCGGTCGGGTCACGCCAGTCGATGCCGACTTCCTTGCACGTCTCGGTCCCGTCGGCGAGCAGGCGCGCCTTGAAATCCGGATTCGTCCACGCCTTCGCGACCAGTTTCGAACCGCCGTGCGGACCGACCGATTCGGCCCATTCCGAGAACCGTCGGTGGTCTTCCTGTGAGAACAGGCCTTTCTCGATGGCGAGTTCGCGAACCGCGGTCTCCAGGACCTCGAACTCGCTGATCTCGCCGCTCGTCTGGATCGGTGCGTGCGCCCCGTGATCGTGGGTTCGACTCACTTGCCATCCTCCTCCGCTGGTTCGAGCCAGTGCTCGGACACCTCCGTCTCCAGGGTGTCGACGTCGAAGCCGGTGTAGTTGGGCCACAGGTCCATCTGGCGGAACCGCACCACATAGAACGGTTCGAAGCGGCCGTTATCGCGTCCCCATGCCTCGTCCTCGGGAATCACCCACTCGGGCCGGTTCTCGACGACGACACCTGTTCGCCCGCGGGTGTAGGCCTGGGTGCGGGTGTGGAACATTGATGTCGCGTCGCGCACCCGGACGCGATCGCCGATCTGGTATTTCCTTGTCATGTCCGCGCCGCCAGCCGTGCGCGTACCTCGTCCAATTTCGCCGACAGTTCGTCCGGGGTGATCAAACCCTTGTTGATCAGGCACTTCGCGGCGACAGTCGCCCAGCGCGCGTAGTAGGGCAGACCGAAGTACAGCGTCGCGCCGAGGTCGTTCTCGGCGCGGCGGCGTTCCTCGGAATTCCACACACCACGCCAGCCGAGGCACTCACACGTGACGTAGGTGTTCATCTCCCAGGGTTCTTCGACTTTTTCCTGGTATTCGATCGGTACATCCGGCTGTCCGCCGACGTCGTGCAGGACGTGTCGCAGCGCGGCGAACAGTTCATTCGAAATCTCGTACGGCGAGTCCAGCGGCGTGCGGAACACTGGAGCGATATCCGCAACGCGACTTTGCATTTCGTCGAATCGGTTCGGTGAACTCATGAGGTCTCCGTAGTGACGGGTCCGGCTTCCCCGACAGGGTGATTGCATACGGCACACACCCGGCTATCGAGCAACGATGCCCGAGTGCCGAACGAACCCCTGCACTCGCCGAGACGGGTGTGTGAACGAGCGCCATGGAACTCCAATAGGGCGACTGGTTCGACGATCTGGCACAACGAGACTGGCGGCAGGAGCTGTGACCCCTGTCACAATTACATGATCTTCTTTGAGAGCGTACACGCCGAGATCGGGTTGCTGAAGACGCTGCTCCGGGCCGCGACCGCCCAGGTCACCACCGCCGCGCGAGGTGGTGACCCGGGTCGCTCAGGCGGCCGCGATCACGCGGTGAGCGCGGGCCCGACTCCCTGACCGACGATGAGCAATCCGAGGCCATCGAGATCCTGGGCCGCATCGAAACCAGCCTGGCCCGAGCCAGCCGCAAACTCTGAGATAGCCGTCGCAGGCCCCGACCCATCAGCTCGGTCGTCGTCGGAGCCCGAGCAGTCAGCATGCCGGACGCGACCATGCCAACCCCTTGTGCATGACCGAATCGTCGGGTAGTCCGGATACCAGGAGGTGTTCGATGCAGTCGTTTGCATCCGATCCCTTGACACGGACAGACGAGGTCATAGTGCCGTCGGATTCCATTCGGCTGGCGGGGATACTGGCCGTCCCGCAGAACGTCACAGGACTGGTTGCCTTCGCGCACGGCAGTGGTAGTGGTCGGCGCAGTCCGAGAAATCGGTTCGTCGCCGATGTTCTGAATCGTGCGGGACTCGCGACGATGCTGGTCGACCTGCTGACCGCGGACGAAGAGGGAGATCGTGCCTGCGTTTTCGATATCGAGATGCTGGCCCATCGGCTTGTCGAGGTGACCCGTTGGTTGCGCACGCGGTCGGAGCTGAGCGAGCTTCCCGCCGGGTATTTCGGCGCGAGCACCGGAGCTGGTGCGGCGCTGTGGGCAGCCACCGAACCCGGCATCGAGATTGCCGCCGTTGTCTCTCGTGGCGGCCGCCCCGACCTGGCCGGTCCGCGGTTGGCGCTGGTGCGCGTGCCGACGCTGCTCATCGTCGGTGGTAACGACCGGCGAGTGCTCGAGCTCAATCAGGAGGCCCGGCTGCGGATGCCGTGTCCGAGCGAGATCGACGTCGTACCGCACGCGACGCATCTGTTCGAGGAGCCCGGCGCACTCGAGCAGGTCGCGGATCTGGCCCTCGACTGGTTCCGCCGCCATCTCAGCGTTGCGAGTGCCTGAGCACCTGGTCCACCGCGGTGGCTTTCGTCCTCGACTGCGGCTCTCTGTCCTGCGGCTGCACCCGCGTCACGCGGGCGTATCCCGCGGTGTGTTCGAGTCCGGAAGGTGAACGAGGATCAGGCCGACGGCGGCGATCAGGAAGTTCTGCAGCGCCGCCGATGATGCGTTCACCTGCTTGTTGGCCCACATCCGGAACCATTCGCCCGCGATCGTGAGGAACCCGCCCGCGAACAGCAGCATTGCCATGGTCCAGCCCAGGCTCGACAGTTTCACCGCGGTGTCGAGACCCGCCCGAAGTCGGCGCGGCCGTCCGGTCAGTACTCGGCCCCATACCGCTGCGGCCGCCAGCAGTACGAAGGCGATCAGAAATTCCCAGATGACGATCAGGATGTAGGCGATCAGGGCGACGCTGCTATTCGTGATCGCTCGCCAATCGGTTCCGGCATTGTGGATCGTCGATTTCATCGACAGCACAGCGGCGACCGCGTTTCGGTTGGTATCGGTGTCCACGCAGTTGGTGAATGCGACGAACAGGTAGTAGAACCCCGTGATCGTCGCCAACGCCGCCACCGCCATCCGACGGCTGCCCACAACGTCGAGAATCCTTGTGCCGCTGGGTTCCATATGACCTTCCTCGGATCGACTGGACTCCATGTTCGACCATCCGAACCACCCGAACGGGTCGAGGAGACTTCATGGTTGGGAAGGACGCAGGCGGGCCCAGGGCTCGGTGACGGCACCGAATCTGATCTCACTCGGCGTGCCGAAGCGGCGATCTGCGGAAACAGGTGAACGCTGGTGGTCGGGAACGCGGAAGCCGACAGTGCTGGCGATGTACCGGAGGAAATCGGGCAGACGTGCAGTCGGTTGACGCGTCCGTTGCGAATGACAGAGGAGAGTCCGGAGAGTCCTTACCGAGTAAAGGGTGTTCGGCATGGCCACAGTGGGGATATCAGCGGAGCGGACGGTGGTACGCGGGGTCGTGCTGGCGGACGGGGTAGCGGAGATCGTGTCGTCTGCGGCACGGCCACGCCCGCACGAAGATGGGGTCGGCGCCGCGATCACTGGCGTACTCGACGGTTTCGCGGAAGTTCTGGGTGACAGTGCCCGGGTCGAGGACATCGCCATCGTATACCGGTCGGTGGCCGAGCGGCGGTTGATCGTGTCGCAGCTGGCGGGCCGACGATGGGCGTCATCGTCACTGGTCTCGGAGCGGTCGGCGCTGGCCGTGCTGACCCGAGAAGAGCCGGGACTCGACGAATTCGGCACCGTGCTCGTATTGGAGATGGCGGACGGTCACACGTCATTCGTGCTGCTCGGACCGGATCGGGAGGCGGTATCGGCATCCGGCTCGTGGGGTTATGGCACTGTCGACGCCGATACCGCGGGTCAGACGATCGGCCGGATCTTGCCGATGCTGGATTCGGTCGACATGCGACCGGACGCAGTCGCTGTCTGCGGTTCGAGTGCGGCGGATCCCGATATCGCGACCATGCTGGTACTCGGATTCGAGGCGCCGGTGATCCTGGTTGCGGATCCCGCCGATGCCGCGGCGCGCGGTGCGGCACTGATCGCCGCCCAGCGGCTTCGAGATCTACCGGAGGTGGTGTCGGCCGATGGCGGCCGGACCCGGCGACTGCTCCTGGGTGCTGCCGCCGTCGCGACCGTGCTGGGTGCGTCCGGAATTGCGGTGGCACAGATCCGCGACGACCATCCGTCGGAGGTTGTCGATCGGACCACGGAATCGCTGCCGCCGGGCATGTCCGTATCCGTCGCACCAGTCGCGCCGATCACGGTCGAGCCCGCGCCGACCACAGCCCCGTCCGAACCCATCACCATCGAACCGACGTCGGCCGCGAGCTGGTCGACCACCGTGACCCCGACACCGGTACAGCGCCCGCCCAGCACCGCCTCCGCCCCCACATCCGAAACCACGGACCCGCCCGAACCAACCACCGCCACGACCACCGAGTCGTCGACACCGACCTCGACCACCGCCGAGTCGTCGAACGGCGACTGGCTCTTTCCCGGTGAATCCCCGCCGCCACCGTTGAACGCGGATCCTGCGGTCATCCGCGCCTGGTGGGATAACCACTGGCGGTTGCAGCAACGCTGGCTTGGCGGCGGCGGCTAACCTCCCCTGTCCGGTCCGCAGGACCCTCGAAAGTCGTCGTTGAATTCGGGATTCGGGCGAATGGGCGTCGTGAGCAGGGTGATCGAATTTTGAACGCCGGGGGCCGGATCGCTGATCACCAGTGCCGCAACAGAACCCCTCCGGATCTGCCCTCGGTCGATATCACTTCGGTTCGTGCTTCGAAATTTGCTGTGCCGCTGTGCTTCCCGAAGTCGATGCAATGGAAAACGTTACCCGTCACCGAAATTGGCTGAGGTCACGGAGGCGTTGCCGGACGGGCAGCTCACGGATCCGAGGCTCGTCGGATAAGTGCGGCGCAGGACGAGCCGCTAATTTCTTGTCGAGTGCGAGACCACCGACAGTTTCTGCACTTTTGCAGATGGTACCTGCGCATTTCCCTATTGCCCCGCACGCAAATTGGCACCAATACTGACCAACCGAGCGTGTGTGGTGCGTCACATGCGCACGGGCAGTGTGTGGAAAGAAGAGGGATAACTGGATGACGTCCACCATCGAAGAAGCCAGCTCCGAAAAGGGCCTTGCGCGGGTCGCGCAGTCGCTCGCCGGGTGGACGGAGAAGTGGTTCCCGGACGCCTATGTCGTCGCACTCGCAGGCGTATTCATTGTGGCCGCCGCTGCGCTGGCCAACGGCTCGTCGCCACAAACGGTGGTAAACGCGTTCGGTGATGGCTTCTGGGATCTGACGGCTTTCACTCTTCAGATGGCCATGGTGGTGCTCACCGGATATGTCGTCGCCACCTCCCCGCCTGTCGCCCGGCTGATCGACCGGCTGGCCACCGTGCCGCAAACCGCTAGCAGCGCAGTCGGTCTCGTTGCGTTCCTTGCCATGTCGGTATCGTTTCTGAACTGGGGACTCAGTTTGGTTTTCGGCGGTCTGCTGGCCCGGGCGATCGCCCGTCGGACCGATCTACGCGTGGACTATCGCGCGCTCGGCGCGGCGGCGTTCATGGGGTTGGGCGCGGTGTGGGCGTTGGGAATATCCTCCTCGGCCGCGCAGCTACAGGCCACCGCCGGCTCGCTGCCTCCGGCACTGCTGAAGATCACCGGTGTCCTCGACTTCGGCAGCACCATCTTCACGTGGCAGTCCCTGCTCATGTGCGCCATCATCATGGCGCTGACCGTGGTGGTCGCGCACTTCTCGGCGCCGAAGGGCGCAGCCATCAAGACCGCCGAGGACCTGGATGTCGATCTGGACGACCAGCCCGCGCAAGTGGCGCCACGCTCGCGGCCAGGGGAATGGCTCGAGTACAGCCGTACCCTGTCGGTCCTGGCTGGCCTGATGACGGCAGGCTGGTTGATCTCCCAGCTCGTCACCAAACCGGTACTCACCGTTGTCAGCAGCCTGAATGGCTATCTGCTCGTCTTCCTCATGCTCGGCCTGGTGCTCCACGGAACGCCGCGCAAGTTCTTGCAAGGCGTGTCGCTGGCCGTACCCGCCACGGCTGGCATCCTCGTCCAGTTCCCGCTGTACGCCGCCATGGCCGCGATACTCACCAAAGCGAAGGGCAGGGGCGGACTTACCGTCTCCGCGCACCTCGCGGAGTTCTTCACGAATATCGGCGGCGGTGGCGGCTTCGCCATCGTCATCGCCATCTACACGGTGGTGCTTGGCGTCTTCGTCCCGTCCGGCGGCGGAAAGTGGCTGGTCGAAGCCCCCTACGTCATGCAGGCAGCGACCGATGTCCACATGAACTTGGGCTGGACGGTCCAGATCTACAACGTGGCCGAGGCATTGCCCAACCTCGTCAATCCGTTCTTCATGCTGCCCCTGCTGGCAGTGCTCAAACTGCGGGCGCGAGACCTCGTCGGTTTCACATTCCTGCAGTTCATGTTCCACTTGCCAGTGGTACTGCTTCTCGTGTGGTTGCTCGGAAGGACGTTCGAATACGTTCCGCCGGTCTTGCCCACCCCGTGACCTCAACCAGGTCGGCGCTCCGACTGTGGTCGGCGTCGAAACAAACGTCGGATGCGCACGCGGATACCGGGAGCGTCCTGCGGTGCCGGCGCGGGGCTTTCAGCTGCCCCGGCCGAGGTCGCTTGGGCGAATCGCATGTGTAGTTGTTCGCGGACCTGGTCCGGGGTGTAGGCACGGCGGCGGCGCTCGGCGCGCACGATCACCACGCCGGTCGCGACTACACCGGCCGCACCGGCCAATCCCACTGCCTTCCACCACCTCATACCGCATAGGCTACGGCCATGACGGGTACGGGCATCGATCTCGACCGAGCACTCGAGCTCACCAGAACCGGCGACATCTGGCTGTTCCGTGGTCATTCGGCCGCCGACCGGGCGATCCGGATGACGACGAACAGTCCGGTGAACCATGTCGGCATGTCGGTTGTGATCGACGATCTGCCCGCGCTGATCTGGCATGCGGAACTCGGCCGATCGCTGCCCGATATGTGGTCGGGAGTCGTGCACCGCGGCGTCCAGCTGCACAATCTGCGCGATGCCGTGCTGGTGTGGGCACACCGGTACGGTCAGCAGACCTGGCTGCGCCAGTTGAACCGTCCGGCCACCCGGGAGATGGAGGACAGCCTGCTGCGCACCATCGCCCGACTCGACGGCACCCCGTTCCCATCCACGGCCGCTCTCGCCGGACGCTGGCTACGCGGCCGGGCGCGCCTGCCGCGCAACAAGTCTCGTCAGGCTGCCGCACAAAAATTCGAGAACGCGTACTGCGCGGAAGTCGTGGCCGCGACATACCAGGAGATGGGACTGCTGTCGCGGCACCACAGCGCCAACTGGTACGACCCTGGACGCTTTTGGAGCGGGGACAGACTGCAGCTGAACGGCGGCTACGAGCTGGGCGGCGAAATACCCGTGCAGACACCGGCCGAGACCAACTCCTGACCAACGAGTTCCGCAACGTCAAATGCCGAATCCGCTGTCGCACTGAACTACTGGCAGAAGACTTGGTGCCGGTCTCTGATGTGCAGCCGCCGTGGACAGGCCGCCCTCCTAGACGACCGCGACGAAGGCGCGCAACTCGCGTATCTCCACTGCGCCTATCCCGGCACGACCCACTCGCCCTGCATGGACCGGAGCCGGTCAGACGGCAGTGCGCCCGCCATCGACCGGCAGGATCGCACCGTAGACGAAGTTCGCCCGGCTGTCGGCCAGGAAGGCGATGGCTTCGGCGATTTCCTCCGGCGTTCCCGGTCGTCCCGCCGGTGTGGTCGCCGCCAGCTCGTCGAAGCCCTCGTATGCCGCGGTGCCCTCGGTACGGGTGGGTCCGGGGCTGACTGCGTTGACCCGCACCCCGCGGGACCCGTACTCGGCGGTCCATGCCTTGGTCAGCAACACCACGGCCGCCTTGCTGGACCCGTACAGGCTGGTCCCCGCAATACCGAATTCGGCGGCCATGGTGGTGACGTTGATGATCGCACCGTGGCCGCGTGCGGCCATCTGGGGGGCGAGTTCGGCCACCAGGAAATACGGCGCCTTGACATTGATGGCGTACACCGCGTCGAAATCGGCTTCGGTCATCTGTTCCGTCGGACCGGACGGATAGCTGCCCGCATTGTTGACCAGCACATCGACCTGGCCGAGCCGGGCGACCGCGTCCCGGGCCAGCGCCCGCGCGGATACCTCGCCCCGCAGGTCTGCCGGGATGAACACGGCGGTTCCCCCGATTGCCTCGATCTCGGCGACCACCTCCTTACCGCGCCGCTCATTGCGCCCGGACAGCGCCACCCGGGCACCGCGCCGAGCCAATGTCAACGCAGTGGCTCGACCGATTCCGCTGGTGCCGCCGGTAACCAAGGCCGAGAGTCCAGACAGTTCCGACATCACATCTCCTCATTTCGTATTCGTCGAATCGATCCATTCGTCCGGCGTCGGGTATGTCGCCGACACCGCAGTCCGTTCCAACCGAATTCCGCTGCGGGACATCCCGGTTCGCCATCGGTTCTGCCGCTGGCGGCGATAAGCAGAACCTGCAGCGGGTCGGGAAGCCGCCGCCGAATCCGGCGTTGACAGCAGATGCGGGTTCGCACTTCGCTATCGACCCGCATCCCGTCCGTCTACCGGAATGGAGCAGACAGACAATGACTCGTCATATTCGTATCGGCGCCCACATCTGGCCCGGCGGAGCACCGAACTACCGGGCCTGGCGCGACGCGATGTCTTCCGCTACGACCTCAGCCCCTTGAAGGAACTACGCGCTTGGCGAGACGGCCGTTGACACGCACCGACACCGATTTCAGGCAGCCGGGGAGCTAGCCTCGGTAGGCCTCGAGCAGGCGCAGCCACACCTCGCTGATGGTGGGAAAACACGGAACGGCATGCCAGAGCCGGTCGATCGGCACCTGACCCGCCACGGCGACGGTAGCCGAATGCAACAATTCGGCCACTCCCGGACCGACGAAGCTGACACCGAGCAGATGGCTGTGGTCCAGATCGACCACCATGCGAGCCCGGCCACGATAACCATCGGCATACAGGTATGCCCCGGCGACCACATCGCCGATCTCGACATCCACGACCCGCACGCGGTGTCCGGCTCGCTCGGCTTGCTCGGCGGTGAGCCCGACCGCGGCGGCCTCCGGATCGCTGAAAACCACCTGCGGCACCGCACCGGCATCGGCCGTCGCGGTGTAAGCGCCCCACTCGCTCGCGACCACCGGCTTTCCGGCCGCACGGGCGGCGATCACGTTCCCGATGATCCGTGCCTGGTATTTGCCTTGATGGGTGAGCAGCGCGCGGTGGTTGACGTCGCCTGCCGCGAAAAGCCAGCCGTCGTCGACACCGCGCACCTGACAGCTGTCGTTCACATCCAGCCAGTCACCCGGCGGCAGTCCGACGGTATCCAGACCGATGTCGTCGGTGTTGGGCAGGCGGCCGGTGGCAAATAGCACCTCATCGGTCTCGATCTCGGTGCCGTCGTCCAGCATCAGCGTGACCGGGCCCTGTGGCTCCGGGCGTCGCACCGCGCTGACCGACACACCGAAGCGAATCTCGACACCATCGGCGGCGAACCGATCGGCCACCAGTTCCCCGACGAACGGTTCCATCCGTGGCAGCAGTCGCGGCGTGCGTGCCAGCACGGTGATCTCGGCGCCGAAGCCGTGCCAGGCGGTGGCCATCTCCACGCCGACCGGGCCGCCGCCCACCACAACAAGCCGGGCGGGGACCTGGCTGCTGTCGGTGCCGTTGCGATTTGTCCACGGACGCGCCTCGGCGATACCGGGCAGATCCGGTACCGCCGCCCGGCTGCCGGTGCACACCGCGACCGCCTGCCGTGCAGTGAGGACCACCGGGTCGCCGGCTTCGGTGCCGACAGCCACTCGCCGGGTGCCATCGAGGCGACCGTGACCGCGGAGCAGCACGGCGCCGATGTTCTTCACCCAGTCCGCCTGCCCGGTATCGTCCCAATCGGTCACGTAGCGGTCGCGGCGACCGAATACCGCGGGCACGTCCAGCGCACCGGAGACCGCTTGCCGTGCCCCATCGACCCGGTGCGCGTCGGCCACCGCGATGACCGGACGAAGCAGGGCCTTACTCGGGATACAACCCCAATACGAACATTCACCGCCGACCAATTCCCGCTCCACCACGGCGACGCTCAACCCTGCGGCGCGGGCGCGTTGGGCGGCGGTCTGGCCCACCGGACCAGCACCGAGGACGACAACGTCGTAGGTGTCTTCACCTTTGTGTCCACTGTTTGCCGGAGTCATGCTCAGCCTCCTCTCCGTCGAATGCACCACATACAGACGACGCACCGGATACCAGCGCCCGGTCATATTGTCTGCCTATCGTCGACAGGCCATGGACGGAATGGGGCACAGCGCGAATCGGATGAAGCGCCGGAATCGGTCCGGGCATCGAGCGCCGGGCGGGCGCGGGCGTTGACGAAGGTGAGGCTGGCGTCGGAGCGGGTGCCCGCAATTTGCTGGAGCGGGGCCGCGGCCTCGAACGCGGCGAGGCACTTGGGGACGGCTCGATGGCCAGGGCCTACCTCAACGACTCCACCACCGGGCAACCCCGACGAGCTAATGGGCGCAATCGACTAGTTCGGCGAGTGCGTCTTGTAAGTAGGTGGCGAAGTTCCAGACGTCCGGGATGGCGTCGGTGCAGGCGAGAATGCCGAAGTCGAGGTGGCCGTTGTAGGACATGACGGTGATGTTGAGCGGGCCGGACAGATCGGTGAGTATGGAGATGGGGTAGCTCCCTGCCACCTGAATTCCCCCGGCGTACAACGGTATCTGCGGTCCGGGCACGTTGGAGACGACCATGTTGGCCAAGGGGAGTGCGGGGGCGGCGACGCGCAGGAGTAGGCGGGTGGCCAGACCGTGCAGGATCTGCGGTAGGGCCGCGGTGGCGTAGTGCAGCAGGGCCGGTGGGGTGGTTTGGAAGCGGTCCTTGGCGGCGAGCATGGCGGCGTGGGTGAGTTTCATGCGGTGCTGTGGGTCGTGTTCGCCGATCGGTAGTTCGCACAGCATGATGGAGAACTGGTTGCCCGCGGTGCCGAGTTGGTCCTGGGTGCGCACCGATACCGGGATCGCGGCCACGGCCGGGTCGTCGGCCGGTGCGTCGTTGTCCAGGAGCCAGCGGCGAAATGCGCTGGTGCACAATGTCATTACCACATCGTTGACGGTGCCGCCGAAGCTGTTCTTGATCTGTTTGACAGTGTCGAGCGGTAGCGAGACGAAGGCGAAGGACCGGTCGGTGCCGTTGGGGCCGTTGCCCGGCAGTGCGGGATTTACTTTGGGCATGTCGGTGAGTGCGTTCGGCAGCATCGGTCCCAGGCGCAGCGGCAGGCGTACTCGATCGGCTTGGCGGGTCATCGTGTGTGCGATGCCGCGGCCGAGAACTTCGGCGGGATTGGGCGTTCGGGCCAAGCGGAGCCCGTCGGGCGGTGGCGGCACGGGCTGGGACTCGGGCACGATATCGAAGACTGCGGCCATGACCTCCGCTCCGGACACGCCATCGATCAGGGCATGGTGCACCTTGGTGTAGATGGCCTGTCGGCCGTCGGCCAACCCCGAGATCAGGTGGCATTCCCATAGTGGTCGAGTTCGGTCGAGCGGTTGCGCGTGCAGGCGGGCGGCGAGATCGGCCAGCGCCACGTCGGTCGAACCCTCGGGCAGGCGCGTATCGCGCACGTGATATCCGAGGTCGATGGTGTCGCTGTCTTCCCAATAGGGGAGGTCCAGACCCAACGGAACAGTGCGCAATCGCCATCTCAGCGGTGCGATCAGATGTAGTCGGCCCGCGATCAACCGGCGCAGTACCGTGACATCCAGCGCGTCACCTGTGGTGGGTGGTTCCAGCAGCGTGACCGACCCGACGTGGAGCAACATGGTGGGTGATTCGGCATTGAGCAGCAGGACATCGAGCGAGCTGAGTTGCCGGGATGGCCCGTTGTCGGGCGATAGCGGAATCTTTTGCGACGGTGTCGCTCGGTCAGCGGATGTGCCACTGGTGAGTTGGCCCGGTGTCATGATGCGGGCTTCCAGGTGTCGGGCGGTTTTCAAGTCGGCGTGGAACATAGGGACTCCGCGTTGTCGCTTGGTTCGGGACAGACTGCCGATTCAGTTCAACGGGCGGTGTGATGGTGCCGCGACGCATTTGTGGTCGGTCGGTATCTGCGGGCGCTGCGAACCGTTCGAGCCGCTCCGCTCTTCCGGTGGTGCCGATGTGTGTGTCGAGGACGCGTCATCGAGCTTAGTGGCCCGCGGGGTTCTGTCGGCTGCGGTCGTGTGCCTTCCGCGTTAATTCTGTGCAAACGCGCGGACCCTGCTAATTGCTCGCGGGTGTACCGGTACAGCGTCAGCTTTCGCGAACCATCCCAGTGACCGCCGAAGTCCGACAAGATGTAATCGGTGGTCTCGGATTTCCGCGAAAGATATGCGACTGTTACAGAATTCGGGAATCGGACATTGATGTCCAGCTGTCGCCGCTCGAGCGTCACGCCGATCGCGAAGTCGTCGGATCACCCTCCTGAAGGACTGCTGATGCACTCACAGCGGGCCGGACGTTCCATCAAGCCATGAACTCTGCAGGTCGGGTGGATGTTCGTGGTACATCGGAATTGTGCGGGGTCGGCCGCGCGGAACTCCACATTTGCTAGTGCTTTTCAGTCAAACTTATCCGAATCCCCTGCAGCGCAGCATTATTCGATGCCGCGAGCTATTCGCGCTGGCGGAAAAGGTGAGTGAAGATGATCTCAGGGAGTCGAATCCTGTTGGGACAGAACCGGAAGGTCCAGATATCTACCAGTCGTGGAGTGCCGATTCGCCACCACAGCCGCAACCCTTGACGATGCCGCCCTCCTGGGGGTTCAGCGCACCCGTGACCTCGCTGTCGCGGGATCAGCCGAGGTGGGCGCTCAACAGCCAGGCCGGAACCGACTTGCGGCCGGTGGGTTCGTCGCGAATGCCCTCGAACCGGAACACCGGGCCGCCCGCGGACAGCTCGATGTCGCCTTCGGGCAGGTCGCCATGGATCCGCGCCGGTCTGATCTCATCGACCACCCAGTACTTCTCCACCGCCTCCCGAAGCTCGTCGGCGGTGACCGGCGCGGGCCCCGGCACGGGTGCATCGGGCAGGGCGGCCCGGTCGAAAACCAGCGCGTAATAGGACGCGCCAGGCGCGGCGGCGCGCACGATCGACTGCTGGTAGCCCGCCCGCGACTCGACCGGGATCGAATGGAACAGCGTGCTGTCGACGATCGTGCCGAAGCGGCCGTCGTAGCCGGTAAAGGAAGTGATATCGGCGACCTCGAAGGAGGCGTTGGCCAGGCCGCGCCGGGCGGCTTCGGCGCGGGCCAGCTCGATCGCGGTCGGCGACAGATCCAGTCCCACGGTGGTGTAGCCCTGCCCGGCCAGATACAGCGAGATCGCCGCCTCTCCGCATCCGACATCGAGGACTTCGCCATGGAATTTGCCCTGCTGGATCAGCGCGGCGAGTTCGGGCTGGGGTTCCCCGATACTCCACGGCGGTTTGACGCCCGGCCCGAACGGGCCGCCTGTGCCTTGGTAGACGGCTTCGAAATCGAAATCATCTGGATAGGTCATAGCCTACGACTATCAGTGCTGCTGATGTCTGTCAACGTCCTTGATGCAGGTGGTAACAGGTCCGAGCGAACGGCCTCGTCGGCATCTGCTGTCAGCATGCTCCAACGGCGGAGCTGCCGACCGGTCGTTGACCGCCTTTTGGCGGCGCTCCATCCCGATGGGATCCGGTGCGACCAACCGTTTCTCAGTGGTCGACTTGTTCGTTGGAGCGGATTTCGTGGTATCGGCCGGTTGATGGCGCGACGTACCGCATGTCTGGCGAATATTTGCCGATGAGCGTGCAGGTCGGGTCTGCTGAAAGACGGGATGCGACGGCGGTATCGGCGACCGGCCAGTCGGTCACCGATACCGCACAAGCGGCTAGTTGTGTGCCGCGTCGATCAGCTGTTGGTGCAGCCAGGTCAGCGGGGTGGCGCCGCCGGGGCCGATCGCGTAGTGCGGGTAGCTCTGGTGGATCCCGGACTTCACGAAATCGTCGATCTGCTGTTTGCGCTGTTCGTAGGCCGAGTTATTGAGCTGGTCGTTGAGCAGCCCGAGACCACCCGCGGCGAGGGCGTCGGCGATGAGGTTGCCCGCCTCCAGCTGATAGGTACCGAACTGGGCGGGGTCGGGGTTGGAGATCTGGGCGAAGAATCCGGCGATGCGAGCAGCGAAGTCGCCGTCGGGGGTTGCGCAGTACAGATCTCCTACGGCGCAGAAGGTGTACGTCTTCGGGGTGAGCCAGCCGAAACCGCCCAGGCGTGGGCCACCGGCGCCCGCGCCCAGGACGGGCGGGCCGATGAGGTTGTCGGTGGGGGAGCGGCGGGGGTCGGAGATCAGTCCGACCAATTCCACGCGGTTCGGCGATACGACACCGACCCCGGTGCCGATCTCGGCGGCGAGATCACCGGCGGCGTCCGCGCCCTGGCTGTAGCCCACCAGCGCGAATCGTGTTGCGCCACAGCGCTGGGCCATCGCGCTGACCAGGCCACGGGCATTGTCGAGGGCTTCTCGTTTGGAGCGGCCGTACACGTCGCCTTCCCAAGGGAACGCGGTCGCCGCGTAGGCGACGTAGTCGGTCTGGACGTTGCCGGGCAAGCCGTTGGCAACGGCGGCGAGCATCCCTTGGCCCGGTTCGGACTTCGACGTTTCCCAGGTGCCGGGAACCGCTACGACATACATGTCGGGGCACTGCTGTGGGGCTGCTTGTGCGGTCGAGGCCGCGCCGACCGGCAGGGCGGCGCTCACCAGTGCAGCCGCGCATGCGGCGGTGTTCTTCCATCGAGAAAACATCGTCTACTCCCAGGTGTCACGGCTGAGGGCATGGTTCGTTCGGCGTAGGTTACTTCGCGAGTGTAAAGGGCGTGTCGGAATAGCGCTGGGGTAGTAGGACAGTCATCCCTGCGCTCGGCCGACGCCAGACCGCCGGAGCGTCCCGTCCGAGCTTGCCGCGGTATCGAATTTCCGCGGAGTGCGACGACATCGGCGCCGACCGGCCGAGCCCACGCCGCGTACCGTGTCGGTCGAATAGCGATGAATCGACATGGCCACGAAGCAGTCTCCCGCACGCACCCGGCGCAGGTCGTCGGTCAGCGCGCCAGCCGTGCCGTCACCAGCGCGATGTCCTCACGAGGAACTGGACATCACCGCTTCGCTGATCTGGTGGCTGCTTCCCATCCCGAGATCGCGGAACTGGACCTCGATCCCGTCGTCGCCTCGTGTACCGGCACAATTCCGGTGGATGTCCGGATCGTTATTGCACCCGAGGAGTAGATCGTGAGTGAGCCCGTCATCATCGAGCGCACCGGCGACGTCGTCGTCTGGACCCTCAACAACCCCGAGGCCCGCAACCCGATATCCGATGCCGAGACGGTGGACGCGCTCGAGCGGGCGGTGTCGGCCGCCAACGCCGATCCCTCGGTGCGGGTGGCGATCCTGACCGGTGCCGGTACCGCCTTCTCGTCGGGCGGCAATATCAAGCACATGCGCGACCAGGCCGGCATGTTCGGCGGCGCACCCGCCGAGTTGCGGCAGGGATATCGGCACGGGATCCAGCGCATCCCGAAGGCCCTGTATCACTGCGAAATTCCGACCATCGCCGCGGTCAACGGCCCCGCCATCGGCGCGGGCTGCGATCTGGCCCTCATGTGCGATATGCGTATCGCCGCCGACACCGCGACATTCGCCGAGAGCTTTGCCAAGGTCGGCATCATCCCCGGTGACGGCGGTGCCTGGCTACTTCCACGCGCCATCGGCATGGCTCGCGCCAGCGAGATGGCATTCACCGGCGAGCCGATCGACGCCGCCACGGCGCTGGACTGGGGGCTGGTCTCGGCGGTCGTCGAGCCCGACGCACTGCTCGACGCGGCCCACACGCTGGCCGCCCGGGTCGCCGCCAATCCACCCCATGTGCTGCGGATGACCAAAAAGCTACTCCGCGAAGGCCAATGGCAGAGCCTGGAAAGTCTGCTCGAACTATCCGCTGCCCTACAGGCCATCGCCCACCAGACCGACGACCACCACGAAGCGGTATCCGCCATGCTCGAACGCCGGGAACCCAGGTTCACGGGTCGGTAGGCGCTGGGTTGCGTGGGTATATTCCTTCCATCATCAGGCCAACGCTCGGTGTTCGCGACGGCATACTCACCGACGTCTTCCGCCCTGACACTTGCATTGCAACGGCTTTCGTGTCGATTCGCGTCCGGAGGGGAATGTCGAGGCGGCCAGCCCCGGTGACAACCGCGCCCGAACCGAATTCGCTCATCGCAGACCACTTTCGAGCGCGCGATCCCGGCGCCTGCCGCCCAGTTCAGGCCGATCGGCGTGCGGTGACCAAGAGGTACTCCCACTCCATTCGCCCGTTGCCCAGGTCGTGGTGGGAAGCGAGATCGGCGAGTTCCCGGTCCAACCGTGCAATCCGGTCTGGTTCCGCGGCAATGGCCTTGTACACGGCGATGGTCGGTCCGTAGTAGGCCTTGAAGAAGTCACGGAACCCGGCGCCGTCGGCGAAGCGATCGATGACTGCGTTTTCGCGTCGCAGCTCGAGGGCGGTGACGCGATCGCCCAAGAGCGACCGGACATGTATCTCGTCGCCCCACATCGGGGGTGGCTGCGCACCGGGCGGGGGCGGCGGAGCGAACGGTTTCATGGTGGCGAACATCTGCCCGATGAAACCGGTGGGTGTCCAGTTGATCAGCCCGATCGTGCCGCCGGGCTTGGTGACCCGCACCAGTTCGTCCGCGGCCGCTTGGTGGGACGGCGCGAACATGATGCCTACGCACGAGATCACGGCGTCGAACTCGGCATCGGCGTAGGGCAATGCCTCGGCATCGGCTTCCTGCCACTGCAACTCGACGCCCCGGGCGGCGGCGAGACGCCGGCCGACATCGAACAGTTCGGGCGTGAGGTCGCTCGCAACCACGTCCGCACCGGTCTCCGCGGCCGGGATCGCCGCATTCCCGGATCCGGCCGCAATGTCCAGCACGCGCTGACCCGGGCCGATACGGCAGACCTCGACGAGACGCCGACCCAGCCCGGGGATGACTTCGGTGGCGACGGCCGGGTAGTCACCCAGTGCCCACATTGCACGATGTCGCGCCTTGAGATCTTCGGGGCCGGATTCGGTCATTTGTTGCTCGCACTCGGTCCGGTCGAACCCAACCATTCTGTTGGCCGGCCGGTGAAAACGCGCCGGTACGGTCGCAGCTTGTGGTCGCGATCGAATGTCTCCATCTCGATACCGGTTATCTCCATGGCGATATGTTGCTCTACGGAGCCCTCGAACAGCGGTAGGTTGATCTGCACCGTGTTGCGGCCCGGCTCAAGGCGAGCGACATCGCTGATGAACTGAGCCATGGTCTGCGGCATGCATCCGCCTATCGCGCTTCATGACGCCCGTAGATGTCGGAACTGGAATGCCGGCCACCAGAATGAGGCAACTTTCCTCGCTGAAGCCTTGCTGGTCCCCGGCGACGGCAGCATAGGAAATTGCCAAGCGGTGCAACGGTCTCGAGGAAGCCGCCTGGAACTTCGGCAACAGCGTCGAAAGGATTCGGTGGCGGATCAACATCACAGGAGCACGTCGTCTCCTGGCCAGCTGACCGCTGCGCCGGCCGTAGCTGGTGGATCTGGGTCGAAAGGCCGAGACTGGTAGCTGCCTGCCCGCGCCTTTACTGCATGCGACCACACGAGTCGCTCGGCACCGCCAGATCGGGCGAGGTGCGTGGGTCTCCGCCTATCGACATGAAGGAGGCTGAAAATGAATCACTCGGACTTGGACCCGACCTTCTATCGAAGCGCAGCGGAGGCGGCGGCCGCGCCACCGGAGCAGCTCGCATACGTTGTTGCGTTCGACGGCGCGGCACAGAAGCCGGATGCGCTGTCAGTAGTCGATGTGGATCCGGGCTCGGCCACCTACGGCCGGGTGGTGGGCTGGACCGAGGTACCGCACCTGGGCAACGAGCTGCACCATTTCGGCTGGAACGCCTGCAGCAGCGCGCTGAAGCATGAGGGTCACCACAGTGCGGGGCTGGCTCGGCGGTACCTGATCGTGCCGGGTCTGCGCTCGTCACGACTGCACGTATTCGATACCCAGCCCGACCCACGCCAGCCCACCCTGTCCAAGATCGTGGACAGCTCCGAGCTCGCGGCCAAGGCCGGCTACTCCCGTCCACACACGCTGCACTGCGGGCCGGACGGTGTGTTCATGACCTGCCTCGGCGCGGCAAACGGATCGGACGGGCCGGGCGGGATCGCGCTGCTCGATCACGCCACGTTCGATGTGCTGCGGCAATGGGAGACCGACCGTGGGCCGCAGTACTTCGCGTACGACGCCTGGTGGCATCTCAACCAGAACACGCTGATCAGCAGCGAGTGGGGCGCCCCGTTCATGATCGAGGACGGGCTGAAGCCGGAGCTGCTGCTGGCCAACAAGTACGGTCACGCGATCCACTTCTGGGACCTCGCCGCCGGTCGGCACCAGCAGCGGATCGATCTCGGCGAGCAGTACCAGATGCCACTCGAGCTGCGCCCTTCGCACGATCCGGACGCCACTTGGGGGTTCGTCGGTGTGGTGATCTCGACCGAGGATCTGTCGGCCTCCGTGTGGCGTTGGCACCGCGATGGTGGCGAGTGGGCGGTCGACAAGGTGATCACCATTCCGGCCGAACCGGCCGATCCCGACCTGCTGCCGCCGGCACTGAAACCGTTCGGCGCGGTGCCGCCGCTGGTCACCGACATCGACCTGTCGGTCGACGACGCATACCTCTACGTCTCGTGCTGGGGTACCGGGGAACTCCGGCAGTTCGACGTGCGCAATCCGGCTGACCCGAAACAAACCGGGTCGATCCGGCTCGGCGGGATCGTCCGCCGCAGCGCCCACCCGGCCGCGCCGAACCAGCCGCTTGCCGGCGGGCCCCAGATGGTCGAGATCAGCCGTAATGGTCGGCGGGTCTACCTCACCAACTCGCTCTATAGCGCGTGGGACGACCAGTTCTACCCGGATGGGGTCGGCGCCTGGATGGCCGTGATAGACACCGATCCGGACGGCGGAATGACCATCGAGGAGTCGTTCTTCCCACACGACGAGGACTTTCGAGGTCTGCGGGTACATCAGGTGCGCCTCCAGGGCGGCGACGCATCCTCCGACTCCTATTGCTACCGGTAGTCGGGTCGAGCCGGGACCGCTGGATCTCGACCGCGTGCGCCCGGTCGGCGAAGCGTCCGTACCAGCAGAAATTGCTGGTCCTAGCGTGAGCCGCGACCAATGCTCGACTGCGAACTCGCGCGCTGTCAGCTGGCTGCGCTCCACTCGGCGGTATCCGATGCCGAGATCTGATCAGCCCGAGAGGTGAGCGGCCGCAGCTTGTGTCAGGGCGGGTCCAGCGCAGTTGCCGGGACGCCATAGGGCAGGAACCGCACGCGACGGCGTTCATCGGTATTGTCGCGGTGCGCACGCAAGGCCTCGAGCTCGCTCGGAAAAACCTGCTCGACCCTGGCCTCGCCGATGTCGTCGATGCTGTAGATGACCCATACCCCACTGCCGGTCTCGCCGGTGGTCTCGCCCTCCGGCTGCGGCGGCCGCGTACGCTCCGGCTGAACAAACTGACCGAGCAGCGACGCCAGTGTGCTCCCGCTTGCGCGATCGATGTACTCGCCGGCCTTTCCGAGAAGGTCGCGGAATTCGATCCCCACCTCCCGTAGCGCGCGTTCGAATTCTTCCGGATCGATTCCGAAAGGCCCGTCGGGTGCCATCACATTGCTCCTGGAGACGAATTCGGTGCTACGCCTTCAGTGTCCTCGCGCAACCCCGATTTCGCCACGCCTGGCAATGACCATGACCCGACGTGGCGAACTCGGCTCACCGGATCGGCTGTGTCATGCCGCGTGTCTGCCAGCAATGGAGTGCCGGTCATCGAACCGCAGCCGTACCCGTCACCCCTGGGTGACGTCCAGCGCAGAGTGCTCGACGGCGTCTTGCCACCGGTCGTCTTGTGTATTCACCGTCCGATGGTGTCGCCAACGTAGCGCTGGCGATACTCTTTCGATATCTTTTGCGATACCGATAATTCGGTCACTGGCTTTATCGTCAGGAACTGCATGGACAACTACGGTTGAGATGGCCGATCGATCTCGGAAATTCGTTCTGGTCATTTCGCCCAAAATTCCCACTGATAAAGGAATCCATTGTCCTGGAAACAATTTCGACGTACCGCCTGTGCGATGACAGCAGCGGCCACCGTTCTCGCGATCACAACATCGTGCGCGGAAGGCACCTCCGATGACTCGAATGCGACCACTGCGGCGGAGCCACCAGAACTGCGGAGTGCGCTGGATGATGCTGTTCGGCAGGGGATTCCGGGTGTTCAGGTGGTTATCACCCAGGATGGCCGCCACCGCGCCGTCACCTCGGGCGCCGCTGACACGGCATCCGGCCGCGCCTTCGCACTTGACGATCGGATCCGGATCGCCAGCAATACCAAGTCGTTCGTCGCGACGGTCATGCTGCAACTCGTCGGCGAGGGGAAGGTCGAACTCGATGCGCCGGTCGAGCGCTACCTGCCCGGGTTCGTCCACGGCAACGGGTACGACGGACATCGGATCACCGTGCGAAATCTGCTGCAGCACACCGCCGGATTGGCCGACTATATCGAACCCGAGAAGATGGCGAAGAGCGCAGGAAATTTGCACCGGCAGCCGTTCGACGCCGCCACGTTGGTCGGCGAGGTCCTGGCGACGAAGCCGCCGCTGGCGGAACCCGGCGAGCGGATGATCTACACGAACGCTGGGTATCTGCTGGCGGGCCTGGTAATCGAGAAGGTCACCGGACGCCCCGTCGGGACCGAGATCACCACTCGAATCATCCAGCCTTTGGAACTGGCCTCGACGTACTATCCCGAGCCCGGCGAAACCGCCCTCCGCGGCCCCCATGCGCACGGCTATCTCGTGATCGACGGACAACGCACGGACGCAACGGAACTGGATCCCTACGGGATCGGCGGCGCCGACGGTGCGATCGTATCGACCGGGGCCGACCTCAATCGCTTCTTCACTGCATTGCTCGGCGGCAGGTTGCTGGCGCCGCACCTGCTGGAAGAAATGCAGCGCACTGTACCCGCCGACGCGCTGCAACCAGGCGCCCAGGCCGGTCTTGGTCTCATGCGTATTCCGGTGTCCTGCGGCACAGCGGTCTGGGGACACGGCGGCGCCACACTCGGGTTCGCGACGCGCGGCGGCGTGACGGCGGACGGCGTCGCGGCGACCGTGACCGCCAACCTGCTGCCGCAGCCCACCGAGGCGGCCACGGCAATGAAGGCTGCCTTCGACGCCGCGGTGTGCCCGCCCGAGTCGATCCCGCCCCAGCTGGCTCGGAACTTGGATGAGATTGTCCGGCAGGGCATCCCGGGAACACAGGTGGTCTTCACCGCCGCCGGCCGCGATCGCCAGGTGGCCGCGGGCGTCGCGGACACTGCCTCCGGTCGGCCGTTCGCCCTCGATGACCGTGTCCGGGTGGGCAGCAATACGAAAACCTTCGTGGCGACCGTGGTGCTCCAACTGGTGAACGAGGGCAAGATCGAACTGGATGCGCCGGTGGAGCGCTATCTGCCGGGCACGTTGCAGGGCAACGGATTCGACGGCAATCGCAGCACCGTGCGCCAACTGCTCCAGCACACCGCAGGACTGCCCGACTACGCCGACGAAGAACTGCTGGAGAATTTCGACACCGTCCGCACGCAGCAGCTCGAAGCAGCCGATCTGGTGCGCACCGTGCTGGCGAAGAAGCCGCCGTTGTTCGAACCGGGAACCGGCTGGCAGTACTCGAACACCGGATACCTGCTCGCCGGCATGCTGATCGAGAAGATCACCGGACAATCCGTCGGCGCCGAGATCGCGCGTCGCATCGTCGAACCACTCGGGCTGAATTCCACCTACTATCCGCAAGACGGCGAAACCATCATCCGCGGGCCACACGCCCACGGCTATCGCGATGCCAATGGCACGTTCGTCGACGCCACCGATATGAACACATCCTGGGCCGGAGCCGCGGGAGCACTCGTCTCGACCGCCGCCGATCTGAACCGATTCTTTATTGCGCTACTGGACGGCCGCCTGCTGCCACCGCACCTGCTCGCCGAGATGAAGCACACCGTGGCCGGTCCGCCGGATTCCCGAATGCAGTACGGGCTGGGCCTCATGCGACGGCAAGTGAGCTGCGGTAAGGAAGCATGGGGACATGGCGGAGACCTCGAAGGCTTCACGACACGATCCGTGGTCACCCCCGATGGGCGCGCCGTGCACCTGACCGTCAACCTGCTGACCATGGAAGACCAGCCGCGCGCGGCGATCGATGCCGCCTTCGACACCGCGGTCTGCTCGCAGTGAGGGCCGCGGGTGGCTCGGCGTCAGGCGTCGAGGTAGGCGAGCACGGCCTGGACGCGGCGGTGCACCCGATCCTCGCTGCCCAGATCGAGTTTCGCGAAGATGGCGCGAATGTGTTTGTGCACGGCGGCATTGCTGACCAGCAGGTGTTCGGCGATGGCGGTGTTGTTGTGGCCCTCGGCCATCAGCGCGAGCACCTCGCGTTCCCGAGTCGTCAGCGCCGCGAGCGGGTCGGCGCGATAGCCCCGCACGATCCGCGCGAGCACCTCGGGGTCCAATACCGTTGCGCCGAAAGCGATTCGGCGCAGGACATCAAGGAAGTCCGCCACCTTCTCCACCCGCTCCTCGAGTAGGTAGCCGACGCCGCCCGCACCATCGGCAAGCAGGTCGCCGGCATGCTCAGGCTCGATGCTGCTCGACAGCACCAGCACCGGCAGCCCGGGATGCACCCGCCGCAGCTGGATCGCGGCGCGCAACCCGTCATCGGTGCGCGTCGGCGGCAGCCGGACATCGACGATCACCGCGTCGGGTCGGTCGGCGGTGACCGCGGCGATGAAATCGACGGCATTGTCACAGGCCGCCGTCACCTCCATACCGGAACTACGCAGCAACAGCACGAGCCCCTCCCGCATCAGGGCATGATCCTCGGCGACTGCAACCCGCATGGCGGCTCCGGCGGTTCTCGCGCTCGCGGCCATTACTTGATCAGTCCAACGAGCACGGCGACGGCGTCGGTGCAGTAGTCGAGGTCGATGCCGCCGGGGGCGAACAGCAGCTCTTGCGACAATCCGCTCAGCAGCGCGGTCACGGCGGGCACTAAGCGGGCAGCCTGCTCGGGTGTGGTGCGGGTGCCCGAGCTATCGAGCTGCCGGTCGGTCAGCAGCCGCGCGAGCGCCGTATCGGTCCGCTCGACCATGGTCACCGATGTCAGCAGGTCGCGGTCGCGCATACCGGCGACCATCGTCTCGAGCTGGAACGATGCGCGCACGTTCGCCAGGTCGCCGGTCGCCGCCTCGTAGCTGATCCGCGCCAGCTCGTGCAGTACCTCGGTCAGCGTGAGTTTCGGGTCCGCCAGCCGCTCCAGGACGTCGAGCTGCTCCTCTCTCATGCGCTCGGCGGCGGCGATCAGCAGCCCACGCTTGCTGCCGAAGATCGAGTACACGGCGCCGGTGGTCAGGTCGACCGCGTCGGCAATGGCACCGACGCGAGCCGCTTCGTACCCGTGCTGCGCGATGACGGCCACGGCCGAATCGAGGAGTGCGGCGCGATTGCGCGCACGGGTGACCTCCCGTCGCATCGAATCCGCTCCTCTCGCCCATCCAAACGATAATATGATTATTTCAATAACCAATCTACCGCATGTGAGCGTCCCGGTTTGCTCACCTCTGCCCGCGCCGAAATCTGGGCCAGGCCTGGTGTTCACCGCCGGAACCGCGGTCGGCAGTAGAAGCCCTTCGCGCCGCTAGGTGTCGGTGGGGTGCCGATTGCGGCGATGATCATCGAGCAGATGGCCAACTTCAAGCGGAACCAGGTGCCCGGCACCGGTCTCAGCCCCCGACAAAATGCTGCTCGCCAGTGGCTTCTCCTACGCCGACGCACACCGCGCCGCCTCGGAGTCGACTGCGAGCAGATCCCCGGCAACCGGCGATAGGATTGAAGTCGCAGTCGCAGTCCGCGACGACTCCTTGCCGGGGCGGTGAGATGTGGGGTAAGCGCGAGGACATGATTGTGCGGGGACGGCTGCCGTTCAACGCCGAGCCGCCGCCATCGGTGCTGGCGGGCAGCGAAATCACCGCGGTGGACGCGTTCTATGCGCGCAATCACGGTCCGTTCTCCGACATCCCCACCGAGCAGTGGCGGTTGGGCGTCGATGGACGGGTGGACAATCCGCTCACCGTGACCTACGACCAGCTGACGACCGGCTTTGAGCAACACAGCGTGGTAGCGACGCTGGCGTGTGCCGGCAACCGGCGCGCTGAACTGCTGGCGGTGCGCCCGATCCCCGGCAAGGAGCCATGGGAGCACGGCGCGATCTCGACCGCCGAGTGGGCCGGGCCCAGGCTGGCCGATGTACTGCAGGCGGCCGGGGTGCACCACGATGACCGACTGCACGTCGCATTCGCTGCCCCCGATGTGGCCCAAGAGGCCCGGCCGGTTCAGTCCTACGGCAGCTCCATCCCGCTGACCAAGGCGCTGCGCGAGGAGGTGTTGTTGGCCTGGCAGATGAATTCTCAGCCACTTCCGCGCGTTCACGGTGGCCCGGTGCGTGTGGTGGTGCCCGGCTACATCGGGGCTCGCAGCGTCAAATGGGTCACCGCCGTCACCGTGCAACCGGTCCCATCACAGAACTATTTTCAGGCCCTCGACTACCGCATTCTTCCGCCCGAGGCCGACCCAGGGGCGGTCGCACCGGGCGAGGGCATCTCGCTATCGTCGCTGGCGCTCAACTGCGACATCCTCGTGCCCACCGAGGGCGATCGGATTCCGCGTGGCTCCCGGACTGTTCGTGGATGGGCAATGGCCGGCGACGGCCACGGCATCAGACGGGTCGACGTCTCCGTCGACGACGGCCGCAGCTGGCGGCAGGCCGACCTGCACCCCGCACCCGGCCGGTGGGCGTGGCGGCCGTGGTCTCTGACCGTCGACATGCGACCCGGGCCCCTGAACATCACCGCCCGCGCCTGGGACGACGCCGGAGCCACCCAACCCGAATCCCTGGCATCCGTATGGAATCCCCGCGGATACGGCAACAACGCATGGGCCCACATCAAACTGACGATCCTGTAAGGCATCGCGGTGTGCAGGCCGTAATGGCGTCGCGCAGCAGGCCAGGATGGGTCGTCCCGACCGCCGTAGCGCAACGGCATGCGAGTACTCCCCATCACCCGAACAGGTGAGTGAATGTCTCGGCGACGATGTCCGACACTGACCGCACTGTCACTCGAGCCGCCCTGCGCAGTGTGGGTCGGTGATCGCGACACTGCCAACGCAACGAAGGAAGCAGCCGTCATGCCAATGATCGACGTGTACGCAGTCGAAGGAATCTTCAGCGATACCCACCAACTCGCCCGCGACCTCGCCGGCACCTTGATGGCCATCGAAGAGGTCCCCGACATCCCGCCGCCGGCAAAGCCTGACCGCTGGGAATTCCCGCAGGGGCCGCGAACAAGTGCATGCTGCGACTACACGAAAGCTGTTGCGCCCAACCGCTGACAGCGACTGATTCAGGCCGG
Source organism: Nocardia sp. NPDC005998 (assembly GCF_040614395.1). NCBI lineage: Bacteria > Bacillati > Actinomycetota > Actinomycetes > Mycobacteriales > Nocardiaceae > Nocardia > Nocardia sp. NPDC005998. The sequence goes on from NZ_JBEXUI010000014.1 coordinate 127,550, forward strand.
ATCGGCACAGACCAGACAGGTTCAGACATGGCCACCTCTCGCACGACCGAACACCAGACCCGCCGACTTCTTGTCGCGTTACCCCAAACCTATGAGGAGGCGCTGACGATCTACGAAAAGCTTGTTCCGCCAATGGATCCAGCCGCGTTCGCGCAGGCGGGATCCTGGGATGAAGTCCTCGACACAGCGGCGCTCAGCGCTCCGCACGGGTTCATGCGCTACTACCGCAGCGATATCGGTACCGCCATGGCGGGGTCGCCGTCGAAGTGGCGGGCCACGCAGTACCTGATGGGCAATCACACGATTGCCGAACGCATGTTCCGGCACGACCCAGCGGTCATGCTGCATGCGCCCCTGCGCACCCTGGTGTTCGTCGGCCCGGACGGCGAGACGACATTCGCCGTCGACCAGCCCAGTCTGCTGTTCGCCAGCTTCGACGATCCCATCATCGAGGCGGTCGGTCGTGAACTCGACGGCCTATTGGCCACCCTCATCCGATTGCTCGGCGGTCAGCTGCCGCCGGAGCTGAATGGCGGTATCGACCTCACACGAAATTGACTTGGGTACAGTCGAATTCGTGCCTGTGTCCGCTGCGATAGACGGGAACTCGGTCGTGCGGGCTGCCATCAGAGATTTCCGTCAGGCCCGCACTTGTTCATGGATCCACTGATCGGCCAGCGTGGTCCAGATCGCGGCGTCACCGGCGCCGCGCGCCAGGCCGAGGCTGTGGGGACCGTGCGGGAACACATGCACTGCATGGGGTACATGGTTCGCGGCCAGCGCAGAAGCCAATCGGTAGGTGTGCTCGGGCGCTACGTAGGCGTCCTCTGCGGTGTGCCAGACGAAAAACGGTGGTGATTGCGGCGAAACCAAGGCGTCCAGCGAGGTCGACCGGCGTAGTTCCGGGCTGGCATCCGCACCGAGCAGGATCAGCCGGGCAGGACGATAGGTCTCGGTCTCCATCGACGTGATCGGGTAGCCGAGCACGGCGAACTGTACTGCTTCGTCGGTGTCCGCTCCGGGCGCCAAGGCGGCCAGTCCGGCCAGGTGGCCGCCGGCGGAGAATCCGACGACCCCGACTCGGTGTGCGCCCTCGGCCCGTCGGCGCCGGATCTCGGCACGCAAGGCCTGCAACGGAATCGGGTGTCGGACATTGAGTGGATATCGGAAGACACTCGCCTGAGCGTCGATGGAGCGCAGCCATTCGACAACAGGTTCTCCCTCGTGCGGTGCGTGTTCGGCGTATCCACCGCCGGGCAGCACGATTATGTGCGTCCTGGTCATCAAACCTCCCTCGCGTCCATTCCCGGCCGGTAACCACTTCGTTGGCTGCTGGGCGCTCGACATGTTCTCACCCTGCAGCAGTCGATATAGCTGTCGCACTCACCTGAATGAGTGAGTGCGGCCTCAGCGCACCCGCCGTCACCCCAATCACCCGATCGAGGTGATGCACCTCGTCGTCCCGAACACGTACACATTCAGTGTGACCAGTACGGACCTTCGCCCAGGGAGAATTTTGCCCCCTCGGCTGCCGGATGTGGGCGACGACGGAATACCGGGCGTGCCGATTCACCGCACCCGTTTACCCGCCCGGCTCGAGCAGGACCGGCGGGTGCAGATGCCCGAGCCGGACGCACTGCAGCTTGGCAGCGGGCGTCTGGGGCAGCGCGTCGTGGCGGGCGTGCGCGATCGGCTGAGGGGGCTGTCGGGTTCTGCTCGTGAGGTTGTCACGGTGGCGGCATCGCTCGGGCGTTACTTCGAACTCGATGATCTGGCCGGTGTTCTGGGGTTGCCGGCATCGAGGCTGATCTCACCGGTGGAAGAGCTCCTACAGGCGGATGTTCTGGGCGAGATCGATGGGCGGATCGGGTTCGGGCAGGGCCTGGTGCTGGACGTGGTGCGGTCGTCTGTGCCGCGCTCGATGCGGCGAGCGCTCGATTTGCAGGCCGCCAGGGCGCTGCTCTCGCGTGGATCGCTGTCTGTCGAGGTGGCGATGCAGCTTGCGGATGGTGCGGAATTCAGCGACAACGCGGCGATCCGCACCCTGCTGGATTCGTGCGAGGTGCTGGGATCTGTAGATCCCTCAGCGGCGTCTGTCCTAGGCCGGCGCACGTTGGATCTGGCGCCGTCGCGGCACCCGCTGCGCGGGGCACTGGTCGCGGAAACCGTTGCCGGGTTGCATGGTTCGGGTCGGGTCGAGGAAGCGCTGGCTTTCGCTGACGCCGCGCTGCGTCGAGCATTGCCTCCCGAGCAGGAGGCGACGATTCAGTTGAGCGTTGCCGGGCTCTATTCGTCCTGTTCGGAGCTGCGTTGCGACCGGTCACGGAAGGCATTGGCACTCGACGGAATTCCAAGACATCTGCGGACGCGACACCGGGCGCTACTCGCCCACAACCTGGTGGATGCCGGTCGCGTGGCGGAGGCTCGAGCACTATCCGAAGAAGCCACCGTCGATCAACGAAATCATCCCGATGATCCGACACAGCGGCTGCTGGAGCTGACCGGTTCGAGCCTGGCCTATCTGGATGGCCGCTTCGAGTCCGCGCTGGAGCTCGCCGACAGTGTGGTGACATCCATCGGACATGAGAGACAAGACGCGAGAGTGCATGTCGCCCAGCAGTGGCGCTGCGTGGTGCTCGATGCGGTCGGTCGAGGGGCGGAAGCGGAGGAACTAATCGCCGAGTATGTCTCCGACGCGCAGCGAGACCGTCAGACAGCGGCCGTGCGTCTTTACGAGAGCACTCGGGGGCGACAGTTGCTCCAGCGCGGCCGTCTCGAGGAGGCTGCGGTCGTTCTCGATGCGCACTTCTCGTCATACGCGGGGCACGAACTCGCGAGCGCAACAGAGGCGGCTGCCGTCGTTGCAGGTGAAGTACGCGATCTGCAGCTCGTCCCATGCCGCGTCGTCGGTGTCGGTCGCGAAGGCCGCGCGCGGCTGGCTACGGGCCTGGTCCACGCGTCCGTCGTCGAACAGCACGGCGGCCAGATCAGGGCCATAGGAACTGCGGCGCTGTCGTCCGCCGAAGGGGGTCAACGAGGTTCGCTGATTGCCGGTTTCGACGGTCACTCGTGCCCGGCCGAGCGGGTGTTCACGTGTCTTGGCTGCCCAAACGATGCCGTCGAACTCGACCTGGGCGGTGACGAAGGCGACGCGCCGCCAACGGTCCAAGCCGCCGTGCGCGTCGAGTGCGGCCTGGACGACGTCGTTGTCCGGTGGCTGCGGTGCGCGGGTCATGATCGTCCCTTCCGGTTCACTCGGCATCGAGGAATTCGATGACGTCGGAAGCGAATTGCTCGTGGTGCTGGAAGAGGAACCCGTGGGCCGAATCGGGGTAGATGGTCACCTTCGCGTCGGGCAGCAGGCCGGCGACGAGGTAGGAGTACTTCGGCAGGATCATGGGGTCGCTGTCGCCGTTGGCCACGAAGACTGGTGCGGTGAGCGCGGTGAGTTCGGACAGCAGCGCGATATTCGGGATCCCCCACTTGGCCACGGCGTCGTACTGGGCAAGGCGCGTAGCCCAGTCGGTCGGCGCATCACGGTCTTCGGTGCGCCCGTAGATCCGCGACAGGGTTCCCATCCCGGCCGTGCGGCTGGACTCCGAGGACGTGAAGAACACATCCAGGTATTGCTCGCCGGAGGTCTCCGGCCCGCCGACGGCGTTGATGACGTCCGCGGCCCAGCCGTGCATGCCCGGCGCGCCCTGGGGCGCGGTGGACGCCAGCACCACCTTTCCGACGGAGTCGGGGCGGGTGAGAGCGACTCGTTGCGCGACGAAACTGCCGATGCTGAAGCCGAGCAGGTCGAACTTCTCCAAGCGCAGGGCGGTAGTGAAGGCCAGCACTTCGCGTGCCATCTGCTCAATGGTGTCGGCCGGGGTTCCGGTGCTGCCGCCCACGCCCTGGTAGTCGACGGTGATCACGCGACGGTGTTGTGCCAGGGCGTCGATCAGGACCGGATCCCAGTTGTCGAGGTTGCCTCGGAAGTGCACCAGCAGGACCAGGGGACGGGCGGTGCGGGGGCCGATGTCACGGTAGGCGTAGTCGACGCCGTCGCCGGCTCGGATGCTGAGGTTCGGCGCGGACCCGTAGCTGGTGGCCGTGTGGAGGTCGGTGGCGGTCATCGGTCTTCTCTTTCTCTGGTCGTTCGGATGGTCGGCGGTAGACAGGTTGTGCCTGGTTACGCCTCTCTCCGACTATCTGGTGAAGCGGTCGTGCATGGCATCGCACGAACAGGTGAGGCGAGGGGTGCGGTCACTGGTCACGCGAATGGGTGATGGTCTTTCCCCACCGGCACGCACCACACTCCTCACAGGAGAACCAGTGGACGAGGAGGACAGCATGACGGTGGCCGGTGCGGCAGGGCAGCTGATGCTCGGTGGGCGATATCCGCTGCGCCGGATCGGATACGGGTCGATGCAACTCACCGGGACCGGAACCTGGGGCATGCCGGCGGATCCGGATGCTGCGATCGGAGTGCTGCGGTTGGTAGTCGAACTCGGTGTGCAATTCATCGATACCGCGGATTCCCGGGACATCATCGGAAGCGCACCTGCGCGCGAACGTGGCCGCAGCGGGTCTACATCTGACGCAGGACGAGACCGATCGGCTCGACATCCCGACCTGAGCGCACGACCGACGTCGGGATCAAAGCGTTTGCAGGACAATCGATTACGAATAAACGGGAGCTGATCATCATGCCGGTTTCGAAGGGCACTGCCGAATGGAAGGGCGACGTGCCGACAGGTGCGGGCACGTTCACCGCGGGAACAGCACTCGCGGGCGGATACACCTACAAGTCCCGCTTCGAGGGCGGTCCCGGGTCCAATCCGGAGCAGCTCGTCGCCGCGGCCCACGCGTCGTGCTTCTCGATGGCGCTGAGCAATCTGCTCGCCGAAAGCGGCCACCCGCCTCAGCTCATCCACACCGAGGCCGAGGTGACGTTGCGGCCTGTCGACGGCGTGCCGACGATCACCAGGATCTCGCTGGTCACCCGGGGTATCGTCCCCGGACTGGACGAGGAGACCTTCAAGGAACGTGCCGCTGCGGCCAAAGCAGGCTGCCCGGTGAGCCGGGCACTGGCAGGCGTACCCGAAATCGTGCTCGACGCCGCACTGCACCGGGATTGAGTGCGGAGGAGTCGATATACAACCTTCGCTCACCGCGCAGGCGTGCGGGTTTCGGAGATCTCGCTGGGCAGCGGGAACCTCGGGACGCAGCGGCCGTCCCGCGCCGACCGAGCGAAATCTGGCGGCGTGCTCGACCCGATTCGTCGACGTCGGCGGCAGCGAAGGCCGGCTGACGCACTGATATTCCGGCGCTGGGGCGCGTCGCCTGCGCATCCTTGCCCGCGATCTCGAACTGGTCCCGCCGATCCGACCGGTGCATGGTCGGCGCGCGGCTATCGCTTACTGCGCGCGTAACCTACTCACCAGGAATCGTGCATGTTGACGATGTGCGCGCTCCGGCGATCGGTCACACTTTGGCCAGTGTCGAATCGTGAGGGGTGATCCATGCAGTCGGGATCGTTGTGGGGACGGACCGAGCCCATGACGCGGGCGCTGGCGGTAATACGCGGAGCGCAGCGGCACGGAATCGGCGGGATCGTCGTGATACGTGGGCCGGCCGGGGTCGGTAAGACGGCGCTGACCGCGGAGGTGGGACGGCAGGCGTCCCGGATGGGGCTGAGAGTCATTGCCGGGCACTGTGATCCGGCGCAGCAGGCGACGCCCGGGGCCGCCGTGATCGCGATGCTACGGGCCGGGCGCGAACCGTTGCTCGGTAGCGACGATTACGCGCAACTCGTGCATACGGCTGCGGAACCGCTTCTCGTCGCTGATCGAATCGGGGATCACCTGGCCGCCACCGGGGCAGGCGGGCCGCTGCTGATCGCGCTGGACGATCTGCATCGAGCCGACCCGACCAGTCGATTCCTCTTGCGCACCGTAATTTCGCGGCTGTCCGGACTGCCCATCGTCTGGGTGCTCGCCGGGCGTGACGACAACTTTTTCGGTGAGTTGGCCGGAGCGGACGGTCTTCGCCTCGAACAGGTTCGGCTACGACCGCTGGCCACAGTCGACCTGGTCGCCATGGCCATCGACCGGCTCGGGCACACGCCCGACGAGCGCACAGAGCGGTACCTCGACGCCACGGGCGGCAACCCCCAGCTCGCTGCGCGGATCATCGACAGCGTCGCGCGGGGGGCGATCGAGTCGGTACCGGCCGAGTTCCACGCCGCTGTCAGGAGCCGCCTCGCCCAGCTCGGCGACGCGGCCCAGCATGTTGTGCGGCTGCTGGCCGTGGCCGGCACACCATTGGCGATCGGCGAGATCGACGCACTGCTGCCGGACACCGCCGCCTATCGCGAACACGTGGTGTCCGAGGTCCTCGATTCCGGGTTGACCGCAGCAGCCAGCGGGGGGCTCGCGTGTCGCCACGAGCTGGTCGGCCAGGCGGTACGCGATTGCACGCGTGAGCCGGACGTCAGAAGGCTGCATCGTCGGCTCGCCGAGTACTACCTCACCGATGCCGGACGGCCCATGCAGGCGGTGGCCCATGCGCGTGCGGCTGCCGAGCCGGGAGATGTGCACAGCGGCATGATCCTGCTCGTCGCCGCGGAAGCACTCGCCGACACCGACGCGGAGTGCGCCAGCGAGCTGGCCACGCTCGCCATGCAAACGTTCCCGTGCGGAGACCGGGCCTGGCTGGAACTGAGCCAGCGTTGTCTGGCGGTGCTGTGCCGTACCCAACGCACGGCCGAGGCGATCACGGCGACGGAGCTGATCCTGGCCCGGGTTGATGACGACGAAATGATCGGTGCGGTGGAAACCGATGCCGCCCAGGCGTTCTGGTTGAGCGGGCGCGTCGCCGAGCTCGTGCGGCGCACCGATCGACTGCTCGCCCGGCCGGATCTGACGCCGGTCACCACCGCCCGGCTGCGGGCGGCACGAGCATTGGCCAGCACGCGGATCGCCACCGGCGAGGCTGCTGCGCGCGAGGCGGACGCGGTGCTCGAGCACTCCCATACCGTCGATGATCGCGAGGCCGTACTGCTCGCATTGCAGGCCGCCGGTGAGGCGGCGAAGAACGAGGGTCGCCACGATGTTGCGTTGCGGCACTTCCGTGAACTGCGCGCGATGCGCGGAACATCCTGTCTAGCAGAGGAAATCACCGAGCTGCAGATTCTGGACCGCTACGAGCATGCGCAGATATTGCTGGATCAGTCCGGGGTCAGCGGCCGTGGCGAGGTCGGTATGACGGTCCCCGCGCTGCAGTGCGCACAGATGTGGCAGCACTTCTACCTGGGACGTTTCGGGGACGCTGACATCGCGGCGCAGGCATTGCACGATCTCGGACACCAGCTGGGCAATGCCGAGCACACGCTGGATGCCGTGCTGGCGCGCACGGCCGTGGCGCTGCTGCGCGGGGACGTACCGGCCGCGACCGCGCGAATGCGGGTGGTCGACGAGCTCGTCGACACGACCGACGGTGTGCGCCGCCCCGCGCTGAACATGATCCGCGGCTGGCTGACCGCCGGACAAGGGGATCTCGCGGCAGCCCTGCGGATTCTTCGGCCGGTTGTCGCCGGTGCTGGAGAGCAGTTCAACTACTGGCCGCTGTGGCCGTGCTGGAGCGGATTGTTCTTCGACTTCGGCACCATGGCTATGGACGACCGATTCGCCGCTGACGCAGTGGAAACTGCGGAACTGGCGGCCGCCCGCAACCCGGGGGTTGCCAGCTTCCAGGGCATCGCGTTGAACCTGCGCGGATGCTACAAAAGCGATCTGGATATCCTGGCCCAGTCGGTGCAGGTGCTCGACCGCAGCCCCCGCCCGATCCTGCGGGCGCGCGGAGCCGAATCCTTCGGCCGCGCACTGCTGGCCGCGGGGGAGGTTCCCACCGGGCTCGCCGAACTCGATCGAGCCTGGGATGAATACCACCGGGTGGGTGCGTCGTACTGCTGCCTCGAGGTGCAGCGGACAATGCGCTCGGCCGGCGCGCGGCGCGCGAAATGGTCGAGCGAGGCCCCCACCGGCGTGGCCACCACCGGGTGGGATGCCTTGACACCGACCGAACGTCGCGTGGCCACACTCATCGCGGCGGGGAATACCAACAGATCCGCCGCCACCGAACTCGCTGTATCCACCAACACCATCGGAACCCATCTGCGGTCCGTGTTCGCCAAACTCGGTGTGCGATCACGCGTTCAGCTCGCGAACGTGATGAATCAGCATGCCGCCAGCTGAGTTCGGCTCCGATCCAGCGTGGCTGAGGCACGGAAATGCCGATGAGCGTGCGTGTTTTCCCGTTGGTTAGTAGGGAATGGGTTTGTTCGTCTCGGCCCAGCCGCGCTCGATATCACTGCCGGGCGCGGGCGGGAACAGTCCCGCGATCATCCAGGTGTCCCGGGGCACCTCGTTGACATTGAATTCGAGATGCAACCCGCGGTCGTGGGTGTACGGGGCCATGAGGTCGTGCAGGCGCTCGCTCATGCGCCTGCGCATATCGGGGTCGTCGACTTGGCGTGCCAGATGGTCGATGGTGATTCGCACGGAGGGGGTCGGTACGCCGCCGACGTAGAAGGAATCGGCCGGGACTTCGTGGAAGAGCGCCACCGCATAGAACTCGGGCAGCCCGAAGTGCGCGTAGTAGGCGGTGATGTCCTTGGCGAAGTTCTGTTTGTCTTCGGCCGTGAAGGTGTCGGCGGGGTGATAGATGTGCCACAGCGGCATGATGAACTCCCTTGAAAGAGAAGGATTTTCAGCGAGCGAATGGCAAAGCGAGGCCCTCGACCGGCCCGGACAGCGCAGCCTTCACCTGTCGGGTGAACTCGTCGACGAGCACCTCGGACGCTCCCTGCTCCAGCCCGTCGGCGACCGCCGCGGCGACCTCTGCCGGGCCGATCTTCGGCACCGCGATGGCCTTCACCATGTCGGTGTCGGCGAATCCGAGATGCACACCGACCACCTGTGTGCCCTGCTCCGCCAATTCGATCCGCAGCGAATTGGTGATCGACCACAGCGCGGCCTTGGACGCGCCGTACGCCGCGGCCCCCGAGCTCCAGGACAGCGCCGAGTGCATATCCACCAGCGCCCCACCGCCATTCGCCGCGAGGACCGGTGCGAAAGCCCGTGCGATCCGCAGCGGCCCGAAGACATTCGTCTCGAACGTCTCCACCACATCCGCCATCTCGGTCCGCAATAGCGGGCCCGGCCGCAGCACGCCCGCGTTGTTCACCACGATGCTCACATCGCCGGCCCGCTCCCTCGCTGCGGCGATCGAATCCGGGTCGGTTACCTCCAGCTCGAACGGCACTACCCGCGGATCGTCGCTCGCTTCCGGCTTGCGTGCGGTCACGTACACCTTGGACGCGCCCCGGTTCAGGAACTCCTGTGCGAGCGCGCGGCCCAGCCCGCGCTGCCCGCCTGTCACCAGGGCGATCGCACCTTCGATTGTCGTCATGTCTGCCTCCCTGATCTACTCTTGTGGCTATCTGACTATATATAACTATAGTTAACTAGGTAAGGGCAGGTCGCGTGAAGCTTTCATCCACACCGCCGCTATGGCCGTTGCGCGGCCAGAACGCCCGGCACTGCCCCGTGTGGAACTGCCTGAACTTGCCTTTCCTGATCGCATGGCCCGGATTCACCCTCGAATCGGTGGCCCCTTATCGATCCGGCTCGGGCGTGTCGCAGCGGATCGAGTGTTCCTATCCGGATCGCATCGCAACCCACGATCGCCTGCAGGCTCTGTGCATCGATGACACCCACCTATTGCGCCGGCTGGACTGCAACTCCCAGCTCTTCGGACGGCTCACATCCTGTCCGGCTTGCAACGATCGACGGGATCGCCTTCGCGACTGGCCGGGAGATCGTGCCGCGCTACCCGGATGGCGGCGCAGCATCCCGGTGCTGATCGGAATGACATTCAGCGATATCGAGATCGTCCGACAGTTGAACGCCGGTGGGGGTGCTGCCCGACCGGCACCGACTCGACCCGATCATGTCGGGTCGATCTCTCCTTCCGTCCAGGCGATCAGCTCTGGAATTGGGAATAGGCGGCGGCGAACAACGTGTAGGGATTCCCGTAGCCGGGAAAAAGGCCGGTCATTTCATCGATAACCTCCTGTGCCGAGGACAGTTTGGCAACAGCACGGTCGAATGCCTCGATGTAGGAACGGGATTGTGCGAGCTGCCGTTCGGCGTCGTCGTCGGGCGCGCCGGGATCCCGGTGTCCGGCGATGATCGTGGCGGGGCGCAGGTCGGCGATCTTGTCGATGGTCGCCAACCACGTCCGGCGGCTGTCGGGAGTCGAATTCCACAGCCACATATGGATGTTGTTGTACACGGCGTCGCCGGAGCAGACGGTATTCAACTCTGGAATGTGGACCACGGTATTGAGGACACCGTCGGCGCCCCCGACTTCGACCAAGCGCACCGGATGGCCGTCCACGGTCAGCGTGTCCGAATCCACCGGCTGCGGGAGTGCTGGCCGGCGGTCGAACCGATCGCCGAACCAGGCGATCCAGTTCTGTTGGACCTCGGGTCCGAGGTTGTAGCGCGCTTCCTCGATGACGGTGGTGTTCAAAGCCAGTAGCCGGGCCTGGGGGAATGCCTCGAGGACTGGGCCCGCGCCGAAGAAGTGGTCGCCGTGACCGTGGGTGACGACGATGCTGGTGAGGTTCTTGCCGGTTTCGCTGATCCACCCAGCGAGGCGGCGGCCTTCCTCGACCGTCATGAGAGCGTCGACCAGGATGGCGTCGCGCGCACCGGAGATCAGCGTGGCGGTCGACGCGGGCCAGGTGGCCGCAGTATCCGGATCCCACCCCGGTCCACCGTCGATGGGCAGGTATCCAGTGTTGAAGACATCGATCGTGACAGACATGGAATTAGCTTTCGCTCGCAATGGAGGCAATCGGTGGCCTGGACCACCTGAAAGCCGGATCAAGCTCGAGTATCCAAAGTCGGTCCTGGACGCTCCATCACCTGAATGCGTGACCCTGCTCGGCACTCCTGACCTCGGCGAGGTCGAACCACCGTGATCTGTGATATCCGTTTCCGCATACCGCGCTGACGAACCGGCCCGACACCATTGACCGCCGAGAAGGTGGTGGCCTTCGTCGACGTGCGATGAAACCCGCGGCTGTAGTCGTGCCCGGACGCTTGTGGGTGAGATGGGCGCGGGTCTTCTAGACGAGATCGTCTAAGTCTGTGGCGCGGATGTATTCGCCGCATGGGCAGCCGAGTCGTGTCTTCCGGGCGGGAAGTTCTTGCGGTGCGGAAGTAGCTGCGCTACCGGGATATTCGGGGCAGACAGACAGGTGCGCGCCTCGTGGAAAGGCGCGCACCTGTGGTCGACGGTAGGTCGGGTCAGCTGACCGCCGTGGTGGACGCGGCCACGGCGCCGGCAAAGTCGGGCTGGATGCCGAGTTGGGCGAGCATGACGCTGACGCCGACGTAGCAGTTGAATTCCTTGATCTTGCCGTCCTCGATGTACCAGAAGTCGGCGGTCGGGATGGCCAGCTTGGCGCCGGTGGGCTGGATGGTTCCGGCGGGCGTCTGGAATGGGCCGTTGAAGGTGCCCTCGATGGTCAGTTCGACGGCGACGACGTTGCCCATCACGTGGAACCGGTGCAGGTTGCGATGGACATCGGGGGCGAGCTGGCCCATGAAGACGACCAGGTCTCCGAGGTGTTCACCGCGGTAGGTCTCCCCGGCGACGATGTTGTTGAATACACCGTCCTCGGTGAACAGGTCTTTGAATCCCTGCACGTCCAGGACGCTGCCCTCGGCCGCGTGGTAAGCGGCGCGGACGACGGCTTCGGCGGTGGTGGTCATTGCACTCTCCTTGGGGAAAATCAAACGCTTGATTAAATACTCTGCCGCACAAGAAGGCTTGTCAAGCGATCGTTTGAATTGTTTTGGGGGAGAATTTGTTCGGCCTGGTCAGGCAGTGTGCTCGTGGCCGTGGAAGGCTCCGGCCACCACGGGCACGAGCAACCGCTCGATCTCCTCCGTGGGTGCGGCGGCGAGCTCGGCGCCGATGGGTGCCAGCGCGAGCCAGTTCAAAAGTCCGGCCGCACAACGGGTCCGGAAGATCAGTTCCTGCTCGTCGATCTCGGGCAGGTGGTTCGTGAGCACCCGCAGGCTCTCGGCGCGGGTCCGATCGAACTTCTCGTTCAATCGATCCCACCCCGCCGGCGGGTCGATTCCGACCCGCGCCACTGTCCGCATGACCGCCAGGTCCTGCCCACCGGCGGCAAGCGCGCGAATCATCGGCCGCGTGAACGCCGCGGCCAAGTCCTGAAGCGTCGCAGTGGATTCCACCGCGCCGAGCTCCTGGATCTGTGCGTCCAGGTACCGCTCCAACGCCTGTTCGATGGCCGCATGACACAGCGCCTTCAGTGATCCGAAGTGATAGCTCACCGCCGCCACATTGGCTCCGGCATTCTCGGTGAGCTCGCGCAGTGTCACCCCCTCCTGTCCCCGCTGCGCGAGCAACTCCAGCGCGGCGGCCAGTAACCGCTCGCGCGTCCGTTGCCCGGTCTCCCGCCGCAAATCCGTCTTCTGTTCCCGCACGACGAAAGTCAAGCAGTCGCTTGAATTCCTTGTCAAACGCCTGCTGAAAGCTGTTTCCGCGGTACGAGGCTGGTTACGCCCCCGGGCAGGACTTCGCGGCGGTGCGGATCACGTCGATCACCAGGCCGGGCTGGGACAGCATGGGGACGTGGCTGCTGTCCGCCTCGTAGGTGCCGGCGTCCATGCGTTTTGCGCAGAAGCGCTCCAGCTCCGGATGTACGGTGCGGTCGTTTCTGCCCACGATGTACCAGCTCGGTTTCGACTTCCACGCGGTGCCCGCGACCTGCTGGTCGAAGAGGTCCACGGCGGGTACGCCCTGGGTAGCCAGCAGGAGTTGCTGTTCCTGTTCGGAGAGATCGCCCGCGAAGCATTCGATACCCTCCGGCCGCAACCAGATGCGACCCTCGGCGATCTCGATGTGCGCGAACACATCCGTTGTGGGGAACTTGGCCTGCAGACTCTGCGACGTCTCGTCCGCGTCCGGGGCGAGCGCGGCGATGTAGACGAGCCCCGCGACACGGTCATCGGTCCCCGCGGCCGTAATGACGGAGCCGCCGTACGAGTGACCGACGAGGATGGCCGGGCTGCTGACCCGGCCCAGCGCCCGCTTGACCGCGGCGACATCGCCTTCCAGGGTGTCGAGGCTGTTCTGCGTGGACACCACCTCGTGTCCCGCCGCCTGCAATGCGGGAATCACCTTGTTGAAGCAGGACCCATCGGCCCACAAGCCGTGGGCGAATACGATGCTCGTTGTGGTCGGCGTCGACATGATGCGCACCCTTCCTCGGTACGAATCGGCGGGACCCGCACCGCTCTAGGTTTGTACTCTGTCTGCGATCTATGACGGCGGGGTGGGCCCTCGCCGCCACCATCCTCCTCCCGCGACCCGCATCGGGACCGTGCTCTCGTGAGGTAATCCCGGTCGAAGTCATTGCACCGCAATGATTCTCGATCTTGTTATCGCTTATCGCCGCGCTCGTGGCCGGGCTGGTTGGGGGAGCGGCCGGCACCCGCCGTTGTTGCGGCGGATGAGGAGGAGTTGACGGCGGGCATTGCAGGAGCGCGAGGTCGAGGTGGGCGATCTGCCTTCGAGGCACCGCGCGTTCCGGCGTTCGGCCGCGTCACCAATCATCAAGGCGCATAGTCGGTTTCGCTGAGCGGACTGGCTACCATGCGTGCAATACTGCGCGGATTAGATTACCACAGGGCTGATCGACTGCGCCGATGGTGGGGCAACTATGGATGATGGCACATCGAGAACCTCTACCGCCGGTTCCGCCCGCCGAGCAATTGACCGCCGGGCGTCGGCTGATTGATGGTTGGGCGGAGTGCTCGCAGGACGTTGGCGGCGCAACCGGGTGGCGGGATAGCGCGACCCGGGGCAACTACGCCTACTCGATGCCGAAGTCCTTGATCCTGCGGTAGATAGTCGCCCGCGACATCCCTAGCGCCGCGGCGGCTTCGACCTTGTTGCCGCTGTTCTCCTGCAGGCTGCGCACGATCGCGTCACGTTCCAGTGCTTCGATCCGGCTCAGTCTGCGCCGGGCCAGCGAACGGCATTGTGGTGGCAGGTCGTCGATGTGGATCAGACCGGATCGCTGCTGTGAAATGGTTTCGGCTAATACCCGGCGTAGTTGGGCGACGTTGCCTGGCCACGATAGCTTGTTGAGCTGGCGCATGGCGTCCGGGGCAAGCCGGACTTCGGCGCCCTTGGTCAGCTCGCCCAGCAGGAAGGGAACCAGCTCTTCGAGGTCTTCGATGCGGTGCCGGAGCGCGGGCACGCCGACGGTCTGGCTGAACAGTGGCAGCAGCGAATCGACAGCCGTAGCGGGCGTGGCCGAATGAATTGTTGCCGCGATCCATCCGCGACCGGCGCAGGTCTGGAGTATGTCCGCGATCGGCTCGACCGCCTCGGTCGGCAGGCAGTCCATATCTTTGATGACAACATTGAAATTACTGTTGCTGGTTTCGGCGCGTAGCGCGGCCAGTAGGCCCTCGGTGTCGGCGAAGTCGGCCGTCCGCAGCACCCGGGCCATCTTGCCGGGGCTGACGTGCGCGACGACAGATTTCGCGAGTTTTGTTCGTCCGGAACCCTTTTCGCCATCGATGACCACCCATTCGCGATCCCGGCAGCAGCGTTCGACCTGCTGGCAGCTGCGCCGCCACGAGCTGCTCCTACCGGCGATGCCGGGCAATGCGAGCGTGCCGCGTGCGACCGGGTGGTGCACGGTGCGGTCAACGATCAGCTGAACGTGCAGGACCATGTTGAAGCTGCTGCCACGTATCGAAATACGTTCGACCGCTGTCACTTTCGCGGTCTGACCGCTCGGCAGCGGGGCCAGGAGGGTATCGACGGCCCCGGGACGAACCAGGTCGGTCGAATATTGCAGCAACGCCCCTTGGTCGTGCGGGTCAAGAGCCTGGCGCAGGTAGTGGTTCATCAGCACCACGTCGCCGCCGATCGCGAGCACGCCGAGCGGATACTGGCGGCATTGGCGCAGATACGTCTCCAGCAGCGCGGTCTCGGTTTCGCTGGCGAGCACGCGGAGCCGGTCCTGGATCTGGCTGCTCGCGCTGTTGGCGAGGGCGAGCATCAGCGGATCGGATCTGCTGGCCCAGCAGGTGAGATCGATGACGCCCAGCACCGAGCGCGTCAGCGGGTGGCGAATGGGCGAGCCGGCACATGCGAGCCCGCCGAGGGTGCCGAGATAGTGTTCGCCGCCACGAATGAACGTCGGGGTGGCTGTTTCCAGGGTGGTGCCGATTCCGTTGGTGCCGACGAAGTCCTCGGCATAGCTGTAGCCGGGAGCGAGTTGCACACCGTCGAGTGTGCGCATGATTGTGGCATCGGCGGCGCAGCGCTCGAGCAAGAGTCCATCCGACGAGGTCAGGATGACGCTGACAGCCTGGTCGGCCAGGTCGCTCGCGAGCCGCTGCAGCACCGGCGCAGCGGCGCTCACCAGTGGGGAGTCGAGATTCGGTTCCCGCACATAAGGCAGCTCCACACGGTCGGGATGGATCTGCAGCGCGCGCGATCGGCACCACGAATCGAGCACAGTGTCGCGCACCGGCGGGAAATCGAGCGAACCCACGGTGAGGAATTGTTCGCGCGCCTTTTCTGGGCTCACGGCGACGTCGGCTCGAGGATCCGGCATCTGCTCATACCTCGGTGCTTGCTGCTCAACCCATGGTGGCGGCCGTCTCAATGGATGACGCGTCTCAGATTGAGACCGTCAGTCTATCGCTTCCGCTGTGTCATGGGCACAGGGAGAAGTGCTTGGCACAGCAAAACCAGGAGGAAGACGTTTGAGCCGCCAGAGCCTCAGCAAGGCTGATCGAAAGGTCACCGATCTATCGGGGGAGCCGACCTTCGCAGAGGTACGAACCCGCGCCGAGCTGCCGGATGAGTTCTTCGCACTGTTCCTCGACCCGACCTTCTTCTGGCCCCACCCGGACGACACTTTGGAACGAGCCCAGTTGGCGAAGATCGACCTCGCTCTGGCCCAGTGCGATCTGCGCCCGGGGATGACCTTGTTGGATGTCGGTTGTGGCTGGGGTACGACCATGTTGCGCGCCATGGACACCTACGGGGTGAATGCGATCGGGCTGACTCCCAGCCGTAACCAGTACCGGTATGTGCGGAATCTGCTGGTCGACCGGGTGGTCCGAGGGCGCCCCTATGGTGGGGTGCGGCTGCAAGGCTGGGAGGAATTCGACCGCCGCGCAGACCGGATCGTGTGCATCGGTGCGTTCGACCCCTTCGGACGAGACCGCTACGGCGAGTTCTTCGAATTCGCTTACCGCACACTGCGCGCCGATGGAGTGCTGCTGCTGCAGGCCGTCGTCGGCGACAACCGCGACGACCTGTGTGCCAACGGAATTCAGCACACCGGCATCGATGACGCGTTTATACGGTTTCTCACCGAAACCATCTTCGGCGGCGGCCCGCTGCTGCCCCCAAGCGGACGCGACCCCAAAGGTGTCACCGCATACGCCGAAGACGCCGGATTCACCGTTACCGGCATGCAGTCGATGGGGCCGCACTACGCGACCGCCCTCGATCAGTGGACCGATGCATTGCACGAGCACCGCGACCGCGCCATCGAGCTCGCCGGACCCGACACCTACGACGCCTACATCCGGTACCTGACCGGATGCGCCGACTACGCCCGCCGCGGCCGCATCGACGTCATGCAATTCACCTGCACCAAACCCGGCCCACCGCACTGAACCAGACACATGACCAGCGACGACAGATCGTCATATCGGTGGTTCTTGCTGCCGCAGACCGGGCAGATCCTGGTCAAAGTCCCCAACCGATACCGAGGCCCTGATAGCGGTAGTCGAGCTGGCGCTGGTGCTCGCACTGCGCCCCGCGCACGTGGGGATGATCCCTGGGGGTAGGTCAGGTGCTTGCCTCGATCACCCGCGGCCAGCTGCCGGGGCCTCGGAGTCGCCGACTGGTCCGCGTCGGCCCGGAAAAGTCCAACGGCCCCGGCGAGGCCTGGAATCCGCTCTATGAGTGGGCCCTGGCCGGATCTCGGCCGGAGACAGCGGTATTGACCGGGATGCTCGCCATGCAGACTGAGGCTGGCCGACCCGCCGCCGCCTCCCTGATGGGAGCTGGGATAACCGTCCTCGGTATCGGGCCCATGGAAGGGCGAGGACTCTGGACTCGCGAGCCATCGACGAACGGCTGAGTCCGCATATCCGAAACAGCGCCGGTCCTGTGATTTGCTTTCGCGCCGCGTCCGGTCAGCGTGGTGTGCGGTTAGAGGGTGTTCGCTGATGCTGCTAGTTGAGTGCGAAGGTGTCGGCAGCGACTGCTTGGCCGCAGTGCGCAGACGCGGGGCTGTGGTGGTGTCGGTTCTTGCCGATCAGCTGATGTAGGACAGGAACATTGCCGCCATCGCCGCCGCCATCATCGCTTGCATCGCGCCGGTTCGGCGATGGGCGTGGTCGGTGGGTGCCTGTCGATAGGTGTAGGCGACCCATGCGGCCGTCGTCGCGAGGTAGGCGAGTCCGATCGCCAGGTCGAGGTATCCGGCCCACGATGGTAGCTGCATCGTCATCGTCGTCGGCATGGACATCGTGGTGCCGCCGCCCATATCCATCGTGCTATCACCGGAGGACGTCTGGGTGCCGCCGACGATAGATTCGTCCATCACGGCGTACATCCACACCATTGTCGCCATCTTCAGCGCGTGATAGCCGTTCTCGATGTGGTGCTCGCGCTGGGTGGCGCGCAGCACCAGGAATATCGCCGCCGCCGTGGCGAAGACCGTCATGCCGGCCACCGTGGACACGTTTGGTAGGCGGGGCCACACCATCGCCAGCATCGCCGACGACATCACGATCTGCAGGACCCCGGTGATGCGGCCCGGGATCGTCGCGGACCGCGCGCCGGCCCGCATCGCCCAGAACACTGCCGCCACCACGAACGCGACAGTGGCGGCCCACTTCAGGAAAGGATCGGTGATCATGCTGCCGTCTGCTCCCGTCGCCGCCGGGACAGCTCACCGGCGACGACGTCGCCGAGGACGAACAACCCCAGTGTCGCGCCGAACAATGGAGCTAGCCAGCCGATGCCCACGAGAGCGGCGACCACGATCACTGCCTCGATCGGGTGCAGGCCCAGCAGCGCGCCGCGCCGCGGCGCCGTCGGCCACCCGCCCCGAATGGGACGCCGCTTCCACCACATCGCATAGCCGCGCACGACCACCGAGATCAGACACACGACGAGCAGGGCCAACGCGATCTGGTTCGCAAACCCGAACAGCAAACCCATGTGGGTATCGATCGCCCAATTGGTCAGCTTGGCGATGAGTGGCCAGTCCGCGAACCTGATCTCATCCACGATCGCACCGCTGCGGCCGTCGACCGCGACCGCATCGAATCGCGTCGGGAAATCGCGCTTGCGTTCGTATACCTGCCATGCCTCACCGGCGCTCGCCGGCGGTTTCATCCACATCGGCGGCTGCAGGCCCGCGGCTTGCGCACTGCGCAGTACCGTATCGGCGGCGGCTGCCGGATCGTTCGACGCGCCGATGTCGGTGTCCGGCAACGTCGTCGAGACCGACGGCGTGGTCCAGCTCAGTTGTGTCCGCAGCTGCTCGACGTGGTCACCGGTGAACCGTGACCACGTCAGACCGGTCACCGACAACCCCAGCAGACCGATCACGATCCATACTCCGACCGCGCCATGCCAACTCAATGTCCGCTTCCGCGACCCTTTCGGCGCACCTCTACGATCCGGAGTCACGAACCCTCGTGCCCCGCGCCGGCGTGCATGACCGATCCATAGTGCGAGGCCACCGAGTGCGATCACCCATAGCCAGCTCGCTGCGATCTCGCTGTAGTACCGGCCGATGACGCCCATGTGCAGAGTCCGATGCATCTCATCGAACCAGGCGCGGATCGGTAGCCACTGCCCGTAGGTGGTCAATGTGCCCTGCACGTGCGCGGTGTAGGGGTTGACGAACACGGTGCGGGTGTAGTCCTGCGGCACCTCCGGCGCCGCGAACGCGATCTGCGTAGTCTCGCTGGGCACTGTTGGCGGTTTCACGCTGGTGATCGGAGCATCGGGGTATACCGTGCGCGCGGCTGCTATCTGGTCGGCGAGGCTGCGCACCTGCGGCTCGTATCCGTCGACGGTGACCTCGTGCCGGAACACGATCGCGTCCAGCTGCGGGGTGAATGTGTACAGCAGCCCCGTCACCGCCGCGATCAGAATGAAGGGCCCGGCGAGCATGCCACCGTAGAAATGCAGCCGTAGCAGCAGCGGCCGCCATCGCGCCCACACACCGGGCATCGGCGGCTCCTTCGCATCGCGCCCGTCCGATGCCTCCGAAACCTGATCGACCATCTCGCGGTTCCTCACTCTCCGGGCACACTTCACCTGCCCTCGGCGAGGTAGTCGGGTCGGCGCCCTCGAAAGTTCCGGCGTGACACCCTATTTCCGTTCGGCAGCTTCCCCGGCTGCACTCCCCGCATTTCTCCATCGTCGAGGTTCGGCGATCGACGCCGGGGGGTCGGTTGTACCCACCCACGCGCAGCGCATCGAAGGTACGGCACCTGCTGTGTGGTCTGCGCAATTCGGCGATGCCTCTGCGACGTTCGCCGATAAGGAGCGGCATGGTACCGGGGTCACCACCGCGCCTGTCGGTGCGTAAAGACTCGATGCTGCTGACCGAACAGTTATCGGAAGCCTTCCCCGATGAGGAGTGCCGGCGTGTGTCGGAAGTCCGGTATGTGATCTTGGTCGGGTTAGTCTTCACATCGAGCCCCGAATCGGCGGGTCAGAGCCGGTCCCGGGTTGTCTCCACATTCGGTCCGACTGCTCGGAAGGAGCGCTGCGCGAATAACAGCGATCGCCTTCCAACCAGTTTCGGACACAAGCGCACCAACGTCGACTCGGTAGCGGGAGGATGCGTGAACTGGGAAGCGTGGCAACGGAGTTGGGATCGGCAGCAGGAGCTGTACATGCCCGATCGTGAGGAGCGGTTTCGGGTGATGCTCGAGGTCGTCGAGGCGACGGCCGGCAAGTCACCGCGCGTACTGGACCTGGCGTGTGGAACCGGCAGCATCACCAGCCGGTTGTTTGCCCGGCTGCCCGAGGCGACTTCGGTGGCAGTGGACAGGGATCCCACGCTGCTCGCAATGGCAAGGGGATCGTTCGCTGGAGATTCCCGCATTTCGTTGGTGGTCGCCGATCTGGAGGAACCAGGGTGGACGCCGGAACTGTCCGCCGAGCCGTTCGACGCCGTGCTGACCGCGACGGCCACACATTGGATGCAACCAGAAACGTTGTCCCGGCTGTACACAGACTTGACGGCACTGTTGCGCCCAGGTGGAGTATTCGTCAATGCGGATCACATGCCCGATCCCGAGACCCCGAAGCTCAACGCCATCGACGAGATCATCCAGCGCAGCCACCAGGAGCGTGCGCGGGCCGAGGGGGCACGCGATTGGGAGGAATGGTGGGCCGACGTCGCCGACGAGCCCCGGCTCGCCGCTGAATTCGCAGCCAGCCGTACGATTTTCGATAGCGGGGCCCAGGGCGTGCCCCAGCCGGTTGCCTGGCACCGCGCTCGGCTGCGCGAAGCCGGATTCGCCGAGACCGGAGTGGCGTGGCGATCGATCACCGACGCGGTGATCGTCGCTACCCGGTGACAGTTGCGGCCGCCTGCGGTCGGTGGAGCGGACCTCGGGCTGCTGCCGTCGGCAGGTTGACGGCGGGATCTACTCATGGTGGTGGCCGACAGATAGCCCGATCCGAGCTGTTCGGAGGTTGATCGTCGCTTCGATGCGATCAGTCGGCCGGTGTGGCGAGGTGCGGACTAAAATCGAGGCCGTCCGAGAAGGGAGATTTGTATGTCTAACCAGGTCTTTTCTGTCGACGGACTGCACTGCCGTGGGTGCGCGCAGACTGTCAAGGACGTTGTGATCAAGCTGCCCGGGGTCGAATCGGTGAGTGTCGATCTCGATACCAAGGGCACCTCGCGGGTGACTGTATCGGCCGATCACGAGCTTGCTGCTGCCGAGTTGCAGCGAGCGCTCGACCGTGACGGCGACAATTTCGCGGTCGTATAAAACCACTCCACCTCCGCTCACGCGCTGGCCGCTCGATTCGACGCGCCAGCGCTGGGTCGACCACGTCTCTCCATGATAAGCATCGAATCGGGGGACGAATTCACTACTCGGCCATTAACTCTCCGGGTCCAGCCAGTGGATGGTGACGGGGTTCGGTATCCACTGGCCCCACCGCGAGCGAATCAACTGCGCTTGGCGGCAACGGCATTCGCAATCGCAGGTCCGGTATTGGTTGCTCAACTCGACCCGCCGCGCGCCGTGGACCTCACGACTCGGCGTAATCGGTGATGGGTGGGTCGGGCTGACACCGTGGTGTAGTTCGTCGGACAAACGTCGGGTTCGGTTCGACGCGGGATGTGCTCAGCTGCGCTCGAATTCTGTTGTCCAACAATGGTAGCTGTGATGGCGAGGGCTGGACTTCGCGTCGTTGTGTTGATGTGTCGTCGAAACGGCGTTGATGTCGGACTGTCTCTGCTGAGTGTCGATTGCTTCGATGTTCTGGTCGGCGATGCCTGCTGGGTTTACCGTAGATGCCAGTAACTTGCAGATAGATCTCCCGAAGGAGTTTCGATGCACATTCCTGACGGGTATCTATCGCCGGCGACTTGCGCGGTGGGTTACGTGGTGGCCGTTCCGATGGCTGCGGTCGCGGCGCGGCGGGTCGAGAACGTTGTCAAGACCAGGCAGGTCCCGACGCTGGCGATGCTGTCGGCGGTGTCGTTTCTGGTGATGATGTTCAATATTCCGATCCCGGACGGTACGACCGCGCATGCGGTGGGCGGTGCGTTGATCGCGGTGCTGTTGGGGCCGTGGGCAGCGCTGATAGCCGTGGCCGTCGCACTGGGCTTCCAAGCGTTGTTGTTCGGTGACGGCGGTGTACTTGCCTTCGGGGTCAACGTGTTCAACATGGGCGTGGTGTTGCCGTTCGTCGCCTACGGGATCTACCGGTTGCTGACCAGGGGTGCCACCCTGACCTCATGGCGCCGGGTCGTCGGTGCCGCGGTCGGCGGCTACGTCGGTCTCAACGCTGCCGCGATCTGTGTCGGCATCGAGCTCGGCATACAGCCCGATCTGTTCCATGATGCGTCGGGCACGCCGCTGTATTCGCCCTACCATCTTTCGCAAGCGTTGCCCGCCATGCTGTTTGCGCATCTGTTGATCGCAGGGATCGCCGAGGCTGCGCTGGCTGGTGGCGTCGTGGCGTATCTGCAGCGGGCCAATATTCCGCTGCTGCAGGTCAACAATCCGGGAGTGCCTGTCGATGCGGCGGACAACGCGGTGCCGAAACCGAAGCTGCGTCCAGGTGTGGTAGCGCTGTCGGTGGTGGCGGTGCTGGTGTTGTTGACGCCGCTAGGTCTGCTGGCGCCGGGCGGCGCCTTCGGCGAAGATGCGCCAGAGGACTTGGATCTGGGTGATCTCGGGCTCAGCGCGGTGCCGACGGGGCTGGCGAAGTACGCCGGGTTCTGGAACCACACATTGTTCGGCGACTACGAATTCCCTAATGGTTCCCATCCCAATATCGGCTACCTGGTGTCGGCCGCGGTCGGGATCGTCGTGGTCGGAGTGACGGTCTACCTCATCGCTGTCGGTCTGCGCGCTCTCGGCTCACGGGGTTCTAGCCGGACAGGGACCGAACCGGCGCGCACCTCTGCCGACACCGGCTCATGACCGCTACCCCGTCCGCCGATCCGCGTCCGGTGTCCGCTCCGGACTGGTTACTCACTCGCGATGTCGCGTTGTGCCCATGCGGGTGTATCGGCAAGCGTCGCAAGGGATCCTACGTCGAGAAGACACTGACCGGCGGCGCGGATCTGTTGCGGCAGGTGATGTTCAGCGACGACACCTCCGCCCAACACGGTTTGCTGCAACGCATCGATGCCCGGGTCAAGATCGTCACCCTTTTCGCGCTGCTGCTGGTCGGGGCGTTCCTACACAACATCGCGACGCTGATGGTGTTGTATGCCGCCACGCTGATCCTGGCCGCGTGTAGTGCGCTGCCGGTGGGATTCTTCGTCAAACGGGTGTGGCTATTCGTCCCGATCTTCACCGGGATCGTGTTGATACCCGCAACGCTGAGTGTGGTCACCGACGGCGAGGTGATCGTGACGCTGTGGCATTGGCACGGCCGAGCCGAGGGGATCACCCGGCAGGGTCTGATGTCGGCGCTGCTGGTCGTGGCTCGGGTGGCGTCCTCGATCAGTTTGGTCGTGCTGTTGACGCTGACCACGCCGTGGACGCGGCTGTTGGCATCGCTGCGCACTCTCGGTGTCCCGCGCATGTTCATCCTGATCATCGGGATGGCCTATCGCTACCTGTTCCTGTTGCTGGCCACGGTCACCGATATGTATCAGGCGCGCAAAGCCCGCACAGTCGGTGCCGAGAAGCACGACAAGCACGCGCGTCGGTTCGTGTTCGCCACCGCTGGCGCGCTGATCGGTAAATCGATGGCGATGTCGGAAGAAGTGCATCAGGCGATGGTCGCGCGCGGGTATCGCGGTGATGCGAAAGTTCTTGCCCAGCCGCGGTTGTCGAGGACCGATGTGCTCTACGCCGCTGCTGTTGTGGTGTTCGGCGCGGCACTGCTGGTGGGTGAGCATGTCATCACCCGGTGAGGAATCCGAGTCCTGTCATCTGCCTGGCGGCGGGCCCGTCCTGGAGTGCGCGGATCTGCGATATCGCTATTACGGAAAATTCGAAGCCCTTGCCGGTGTGTCACTGAAGGTTTCAGCGGGGGAGAAGGTTGCGCTGATCGGCGCGAACGGTTGTGGCAAGTCCACGCTGCTGAAGATATTGGACGGCTTGGTATTTCCCGAGAGCGGAACCTACACAGCGTTCGGGGCACCCGTCACCGAGGACGCCCTGGAAGACGAGCAGATGAACACCGGGTTCCGGTCACGGATCGGGTTCGTATTCCAGAACAGCGACGCGCAGGTGTTCTCGCCGACGGTGCGCGACGAGCTCGCCTTCGGTCCACTGCAACTCGGTCTGGACCACGGTGAAGCCGCGGCCCGGGTTCAGGACGTTCTTGCCCTGCTCGGCATCGCCGATATCGCCGACCGTGCGCCGTTCCAACTCTCCGGAGGACAGAAGAAACGGGTCGCGATCGGCACCGTGCTGGTCATGAACCCGGAAGTGTTGCTGTTCGACGAGCCGACCGCCGCGCTCGATCCACGCACCAGCGAATGGCTGACCGGGCTCATCGAGGACCTCGCCGCGGCGGGCAAAACGATCGTGCTGGCTACCCATGACCTCGACAGCCTGGATCGACTCGCCGATCGCTGCATCGTTTTCGGCGAGGACCACAGGATCCTCGCTGAGGCGACACCGGCCGCCGCCCTCGCCGACCGTGAGCTACTGCTGAAAGCCAATCTCATCCATGCGCGCACCCGATTGCCGGTTCAGCCGCCTGGATGACGGCCCGGTCATCTCTGCATTCCCTTTCTGTCTCGAACTGGTTCTCTGGGCAGCGCGTGCAGATCGGTGCTGCCGCGGTGGTGTCCGGGGATACCCGGACCGGCATGTTCGGCGTTGTAGACCGCATCCAGTACCAGTTGACGCACGTGGTCGTTTTCGAGCCGGTAGATCACCTGCGTGCCCTTGCGACGGGTCCGCACGAGTCGAGCCATCCGCAGTTTCGCCAGATGCTGGGACACCGATGGCGCAGGCTTACCGACATGGTCGGCCAGATCGTTCACCGATAACTCGACATCGACCAGCGCCCACAGGATCTGAACGCGCGTCGAATCGGCGAGCATCCTGAACACCTCGACGACCAGCGCGGCTTGATCATCAGGCAACCGCGCTATCGGATCGTCTGCATTCATGCGCAGATAGTAGCGTTGTGGAACAACGTGTTCCGTGGCGAACGAGGTACATCATGAAAAACGTCGGCCGATCGGCGACACCCACTTCGCCACGTGTGGGCGATACCGGAACGACGCTCACTGCGGATACATCCAACCACCCAGCTGTCGAGCACGCCCGATCGATCCTGCGTGCTCACGGATTGCGGTGCACCGCACCACGTTTGGTTGTGCTGTCGGTACTGACCGGCGACCCCGGCGCGGGTCACCTCACAGCACAGGAAATCGTCGCTCAACTCATCGAATGGGGAGAACCCGTCGACCTGACCACGGTTTATCGAACGCTCACGCGGATGGTGGAGATCGGCGCGCTGCACATGCTCACCGTCGGAGCAAGAGGGGCCAGCTACGGGCTCACCGAGCGACCCCACCACCATGCCGTCTGCACACAATGCGCGGCGGTGAGCGAAATCCCCGCCGAACAACTGACAACCGCGCTGGACCACGCCAGTCGCGGCAGCCGCTTCGAACTCGCTGACACCGCCGGGCTGACCCTGCACGGACTGTGCCCCACCTGCCAAAAGGTCGCGCAATAGCCGAACCGGTGGGCCGATATCGCAGGTCGGCCGGCATCCGCCACCAGCATTGCGGGGTTCGGCGTACATTTGCCGGGCTTCTGACCACGTCGACGGGGGCCAACCGAGGTATCGCAAGATCCGCGAAATACCCTACCTCCGAAAAAGATTCGTGTGACAGCCAGCAAGCTCGATTTCGAGCGCGGCACCGGATCGACCGGTGGGATCGCTGACAAAAGCACCACATCCCCGATCGGAAACAGCGGTTCGAGGTCATTCGGTGACGTCCTGACCGAACT
The DNA here is from genome assembly GCF_040614395.1 of Nocardia sp. NPDC005998. Lineage (NCBI taxonomy): Bacteria > Bacillati > Actinomycetota > Actinomycetes > Mycobacteriales > Nocardiaceae > Nocardia > Nocardia sp. NPDC005998. Next base: position 153,394 of record NZ_JBEXUI010000014.1, read on the forward strand.
TGTCGACCGGACAGACCCGGTGATCGTCGATCTCGGGCATCGAGCCGAGACAATTGTCGGACCGGCTCCTGATGGGAATTTGTGCTGCGGGCGAGGGATGGATCAGTGCCGACTAGAGGCCGAACGCGCCCCCTCGATGAGGATGAGCAAGCAGATCCCGATGAGCACCAGTGGGAGCAGGATGTGTCCCCAGCGGCTGAGTGCGCGAGCGATGATCGGGCGAGTGGCGAAGTACGGTCGAGCTACTTCTCAAAATTGAATGCGACAAGCTCATCGCCGGAAGTCAACTTGGCATCGAATTCCTCGACCACATCGAAGATTTGATTGCATCCGGAAAAGAGCACTTGGATCCGTCACCATTCATGGATGACGACGAGAAGCCTGCGCTTCTAACAGACCTGAGAGACAGGTGCAGGCGCAAAACGCTGCCGCCCCCACGAGATCTCCAAGCTAGAAAATGACTTCACACCGAAAACTCTGGTCCGCCGGTTGGTAGTACGACCGCTGCGCAGATGGCAGGCGACTGTGACCCGATCGTTCAGCAGCACCGCCGTCGTATCTCCACACCCAATACCGGTTTACGGGCCGCAGTGGGCGATCCGGTCGGCCCTCCATGCAGTGGGCGGCATGCCGAACTCCGTGATGAACCAGCGCGTGAACGACCCGTGTGAGGTGTAACCGAGTTGGGTGGCGACGTGGGCGAGGGTCACCCGACGGTCCGCCAGGCATCGGACGGCCTGCTCGCAGCGGACGGCGTTGAGCAACGACGTGTAGGTCTCGCCGTCGTGCTCGAGCTCGCGCTGTAGCGTCCGGACGGTCCGGCCCAATATCTGGGCCACCGTCTTGATGGTGGCCTTACCCATCGGAAGCAGCAGGTAGATCAGTCGCTTGACGTCGGCGGCGGTTCCGGCCGCCGGGGTGGGCAGGGTCTCGAGGAATCCCTGCGCGTAGGTCGCCAGTGCCGGGTCGGCGGCGGGGTTCGCGCGGTCGAGGTCGGTGGCCGGAAACGATATGCCGTTGAACAGGCTGCCGAATTCGATGGGGCAGCCGAATCTGCGGCGGTGCTCGTCGAGCGAGGATGGCGCGCCGTGGGTGACATGCAGGGCCCGGGGGCGCCACCGCGGGCCGATGATCGCTCGGATCAGCTGCACGATGGCCGCCAGACCGAGTTCGTTCGACTGCGCCGCGGGCATCGGCGTGGTCGTCAGGACCTCCGCGCGGATCACGGCGGTGTCCCCGATCTCTTCCAGATAGACCGCGAGCGCCTCGTTGAGCAGGTGCCGGAACTGGAATCCCACCCGCAGGGCCTCACGAACCGTACGTTGCTGACTCAGCACCAGGCTGGCCACACCGAAATGGGCGAGCTGGCGCCGGCCGGCCATGCGCAGCGCCAGCGTCGGGCAGTCGGCGTGGTCCGCGGACTGCTCGAGCAGCCGGACCGCGGAGTCGGCGGGAACGAGCAGGTCCGGCTCGGCGAGCAGCCGCAGCGAAAGGCCCACCGCGGCGAGTTCGGCGGACGGGTCCAGGCCGAGCTCCCTGGCGACGGCCGGGTAGTCGGCCAGGATCCCGGCGCGCATGGAAGGCATGCCACCAAGTGTCGCAGAGTGAACAGTTTGTGTCACCAAATGAGAAGCGATGGGAGACGCCACAAGCCTAGCTTCGGAAGGGCCAGTGGGCGGAAGTTCCACGGGAACGTCGAACCCGCCCATCCCCGGACCGAAAGAGCATTGCTGTGAAGGTTGAACCACTCAGCTGCGCGCTGGGCGCCGAGATTCAGGGCGTCGAGCTGCGCGAAGCCGCGCGCGACGACGATCTGTTCGCCGAAGTGGAGGCACTGCTGTTGAAATACAAGGTGCTGTTCCTGCGCGACCAGGACATCACCCCAGCCGAACACGAGGCGTTCGCCGCCAAATTCGGCCCGCTCGAGGACAATCCGATCGCCGGCAGCGTTCCCGGTCACCCAGGCATCATCCGGCTCTACAAGGGCCCCGACGAACCGCCCATGCGCTATGAGAACGCCTGGCACACCGACGCGACCTGGCGGGAGACCCCGCCGATGGGCTCGGTGCTGCGCTGCGTGGAATGCCCGACCGTGGGTGGCGACACCATGTGGGCCAATATGGAATTGGCCTACGACCGGCTGCCCGATCGCGTCAAGTCCGAGATCGAGGGACTCCAGGCTCGGCACAGCATCGAGGCCAGCTTCGGCGCGGCCATGCCCAGCGAGCAGCGGCTGGCCCTCAAAGAGCGCTTTCCCGACGCCGAGCACCCCGTCGTGCGCACCCATCCCGTGACCGGTGCCAGATCGCTGATGGTCAACGGGTTCACCACGCACTTCACCAACTTCCACACCCCCGCCCGGGTGCGATACGGTCAGGACGCCTCCCCGGGCGCCGCGAATCTGCTCAGTTATCTGATCAGCCAGGCCTACATCCCCGAATATCAGGTGCGATGGCGGTGGCGGCCGGGCAGCGTGGCGATCTGGGACAACCGCTGCACCCAGCATTACGCGGTCATGGACTACCCGCCCGACACCGTGCGGAAGATGGAACGCGCCACCATCATCGGCGACAAGCCGGCATGAGGACTAACACCATGATCGAACCGACTCATCATTACGCCGATCTCGGCGACGTGCGCCTGCACTATGTCTGCGCCGGTGCGGGAGACCCGGTCGTGTTGCTGCACGGCTGGCCACAGACCTGGCGCACCTGGGCGAGCGTGCTGCCCGGCCTGGCCATGCGCCACCAGGTCGTCGTCCCGGACCTACGCGGCTTGGGCGACAGCTCGCGCCCGCTGGGGGGTTACGACAAGAAGACAGTGGCCCAGGACATCTGGCGCTTGATGCATGACTTCCTCGGTCACGAAAGGTTCCTGGTGGGCGGCCACGACTGGGGCGGGCCGGTCGCCTATGCGCTGGCCGCCCAGCACCGATACGCGGTCCGCGCGGTCGCCGTGTTCGATGCGCCGGTGCCGGGCGACGGCTCGCCGACGCCGCCCAGTCCGCGCTGGCATCACGGATTTCACAACGAGATCGACCTGCCCGAGGCGCTGGTCGTCGGCCGCGAAGACATCTACCTCCGACACTGCTACCGCAGTGGGGGCGCGCGGCCGGACGCCATATCCGAGGAGGCTCAGCGCGAGTACATCCGGGCCTATCGGCAGCCCGGTGCCATGCGTGCCGGATTCAACTACTACCGCACCATGGCCCAGGATGTGGCGGACAACCGAGCTTTCGCCACCCAAGGCAAGCTCGAGATGCCCGTGCTGGTCTACGGCGGCGGCGCGGCCGGTCGCGGCATGGAAGCACTCGAGTCATGGCGGCGCGTCGCGACCGACGTGCGTGGTGGAGTAGCCGAGACCTGTGGGCATTGGATCCCAGAGGAAGCCCCCGGCTGGGTCATCGAGCGCCTGCTGGAATTCTTCGCCGATGTAAGAGCCTAGGGCACCTCGCAACGACCATCCATCGCACCTTATGGATGCCGCTGCTGACCGAGGTCGCGGCGTTCGCCCGCGTGGTAGCACCCGATATGCCCGGCTGCGGAGGTGCTTTCCCGGCCCGCCGAATCGACACCAGCCCAACCCATTTCGGCGCAACCAAGCGAACACAGTAGAAACAGAAAGGAACCGTCATGAGCCGATTCGACATCACCATGACCAACATCGCCGTGCGGCGGTTGATCGAGACCACCGAGAACCCGCGGCACCGATACCTGCTGCACGCCTACGACCGGCACCGCAGCCTGGAAATGGCGGGCCGGTGGAAGGAGATCTTCGACCCGGAGATGACCGTCGAACACCCCGTGTACCACTTCAACGTCTTCGGCATCAACACCGTCCTCGACGGCGCCGAAGCAGTGCAGGCCCTCTACAGCGAGTGGGCCCGGACCGACCAAGGCATCTTCTACACCGACGACGAGAAACTTGCCGTCGGCGACAACATGATCTGCTCGACGGCAACGATCTACCAGCAGACACCCGGCACGATCCTCGCCCAGAGCGGAGTCGACATCGACCCGCAGGCAACCTATCTCGTCAAAAACGTCGAGCACATGATCTGGCCCTACGACGACCAGGGTCGGTTGATCGGCGAGGACGTATGGGAGATCGACGAATCCAAGCGCGAACTCGTCAAGCTGGACCCCTCCGAAGTGCTCACCGGCGAGCGATCAGGGCAACTGCTCGCCCCGCTCATCAAACCCCTGCCGCCCCGCCCCTTCTGATCTGTCGGCGTTCATGAAAATCTCCAGATGAGATCGATCCTCGTTCACGGAATTCCGCACGGTCTCGTTAATCGTGGTCGGTATCGTCGAGATCTTGATCCATTGGCATGCGGGCCGTTCGCAGAGTCAGATCGCGGCCAGTCTGGGGCTGGACCGCAAGACCGTGAAGAAGTATGTGGATCCGGCGATCGCGGCTGGGTTGTCGCCGGGCGACCCGGCGTTGTCGCCGGATGAGTGGAAACAGCTTGTGGCAGACGGCCGACGACCTGGCCGCAGTTCGAAGAGCATCGCGACTTCATCGTGGTAATGACGCGCGCCGTACCCGCCGGACGATCTGGCAGCCTGCGGGATGAGCATGGGCTGGCGGCTTCGGTGTCGTCGATCAAGCGGTTCATGGAGGCCAACCTGCGCGTGGAGAACCTTCGTGTTCGATGAGGTCTACGCCGACACCGACGACGCGTTGGCCAAGATCGGGTTCCCCCCCAACCGCAAACCCGGCCAGGTTGGCTTCCTCCACCACGTCTGATTCCAGCGGGCAGCGCGCGGCTCGCGCGCTGCCCCACCACCCTCTTCTGTTCGTCGTTGTCGTTCGACAGTGCCGGCTCCGGTCGCCGGCCCGTCGGTTCCGCCAGGCTCGAGGAAGCGCCATGGATATTCATCCCACTGCCGTCGACTGTTCAGTGACAGCTCCGGTGCGGGCTGCTCGCTCGCGGATGTTTCCGTGGGTGGTGTTCGGATTGACCTATTGGCGCCGGAATGATCGTGTGCGGCATCATCACTGACCGGATCGGTCGCCGGGACCCGGTCCGTCAGTGGAGCAGCGCGCTGGTCTGGTGTCGGTACCGCAGGCGGCCAATCTTTGGGTTCGACATTCGCTGGTTTGTTGGAACCGTCCTTGCGTCAATCGAATTCCGGTGTCGGCGGCCCCCACTGCCTTGGCTCGGTGCAAACGACTCGTCCGGAACCGAAGTCGGTAGCGGCGAAACTGGTCCGGCCTGCGAGCGTAACTTTGTCGATAGCGGCGCGAGCACTGAACCTGGCCCGTGGAACCCGGCGGTACCGCCGAACGTGGCGTCACCGAAATCGACGGTACCGCCGAACGTTGCCGCGTCGAACTCGACGCCGCCGCCGAACGTGGCCCCGTGGAACTTGGCGTCGCCGCTATCCCATTGTCTCGTCGCTCGAGTGTGAGCGTGCGGTATATGCCCCAGTCGATGGCGGGGCGCAGGTCGTCGATGGGCATGGCCTTCTCTCCAAGGCTTGGTGTCGCCGGATATGGGCGGTCAGCTGTGGCTGTGCTCGTGCGGGCCGTCATGCAGCCAGATCTGTTCGGCGCGGATGCTGGCCTGCGGGGTGAAGTAGTCGCCGGTCCGTAGGTCTTCGAGCAGCGTGGCGTATTTCGGCGCCCACCCCAGCAGCGCTTGGGTGTGCTCGCTGGAGACGGGCACGTCGAGGGAGAAGAATCGGGCCAGGAACGGGTTCCCGAGATGCCCGGCGGCCTGTTCGAGGGTCAGCGAAGCGGTGGGGAGGTCGAGCATCTGCGCGACCTGTGCTGCAATGCTCTTGATTGTGACGGCGCTCTCGCCGACGCCGTGCAGCACGCTGCCGGCGGGAGCCTTCTCCAATGCCAGCCGGAATAGAACCGCGGCGTCGGCGCGGTGGACTGCCGGCCACCGATTGGCGCCGTCACCGATGTAGGCCGAGACCCCCGCCCTGCGCGCGGCCGCGATGAGAGCCGGAATGAACCCGTAGTCGCCGGGGCCGTGCACGGTCGGTGCGAGCCGCACGACGCTGGATCGCACACCCAGCGCGGCGAAACCCAGGCAGGCCTGCTCGCCCGGGATACGAAAGGCGGCGACCGAGTGGGGATCCGGTGCATCTTGCTCGGTGCTGACTCGCCCGGCCCTGACCACCAAGGTGCCCGAGGTGCTGACGAACGGCTTGCCGGACCCGGCCAGCGCTTGTCCGAGCGCTTCGATCGCGGCGCAGTCGCGGCGGATGAGGTCATCCGGATCGGCGTAGTCGCCACCATAGGCCATGTGCAGGACCCCATCGGCGGCTAGCGCGCCGCTCCGCAGGCTGTCGAGATCGTCCAGACGGCCGCGATGGGGTGTCGCGCCGAGCGACTGCAGCCGGGCGGCGGTGGTGTCCGAGCGGGCCAGGCCGGTGACGGTGTGGCCCGCCGCGACGAGCTCCGCGACGACGGTGGGGCCGGTCTGGCCAGAACCCCCGGTGACGAAGATATGCATGAAACACTTCCCATTAACGCCATTAACTGGCACTAAGTAGCGCCAGTCACTGACTCTACACATAGTGTCAGTCACTGGCGCAACGTGACGCCAGTCACTGACATATTGGGGTAGGCTCGTAGGATGCCACGGAGCGGAGCAGATGCGAGGCGCCGCCTGCAGCAGGCGGCCCTGGAGCTGTATCAGGAGCAGGGGTTCGACCAGACCACGGCGGCGGAGATCGCCGCCCGGGCCGCGGTCAACGAGCGCACCTTCTTCCGCCACTTCCCGGACAAGCGTGAAGTGCTCTTCGACGGCGAGGCCGATCTACGCGCCGCCCTGATGCAGGCGGTTGCAGAAGCTCCCGAGGGGCTGGAGCCGTTCGAGATACTGCTGTGCGCCTTCCGGAAATCCGCTCGGAATCTGGAGAACAACCGCCCGTTTTCCGAACCACGATGGAAAGTCATCGCGGTGACCCCGGCACTGCGCGAACGCGAGTTGGCCAAGCATGCATGGCTCACCGATGCCGTGGCGCAGGCGCTGCGGCAACGCGGTGTCGATCACGGGATGGCCGGCCTTGCCGCCGGGACCGGCTGGGCCGCCTATCAGCACGCAGTCCAAGCCTGGATCGACGACCCCGCAGACGGCTTGGACACGCATCTCTGCCGAGCCTTCCACGACCTACGCGCCCTCTTCACGTCCGCCCTCCCGATGCAGGCAAGGCCCGAACACTGATATAGCCCCGCCTGCGGTCACCGAACGTCACAGGTGGACCCACCGAAACCGAGATCAGGAAACTGATCGAATCTCTCGGCGACATCCGCGCTGTCCTCGCCGCCGGGAATCCCTCCGACAAGATCCTGTATTCAGCGCTGGACCTCCAGGTGCGTGCGCTACCAACCCAAGCTCGCAATCGTTGGTGTGACCCCTGTGGGGTTAGCACTGGTGTCCGGAGGGGTATCGACCAGTACGCCAACCTGCTGCAACACCGAAAACTGCTGGTCATCGGCAAATAGCGGTGGCGTGACGGTTCTGGTCCGGTTGCCGCAGGTTCGTGCCTCGGGCGGGGCACTGTGAACATGGGAACGGGCATGAACTGCGGTTTGCTGTCGGGCAGTTGGTGATTGAAGCCGAATTCCAATTGTAGGCAGGTGATGCCGCCATCTTCGCTGGCCGAGGGCAATGGCGGCCGCCGAGCAGTCTTCGGAGGTGAAGAAGGCACTGATCGAGGTCGCCCACGAAACCGAGAACGACCTCATCATCTGGCTGCTGCGATGGGAATTCAACGGCCAGCCCGCGGGGTCGCCGCCGTACACGAGCATCGTGGAGCGCCTCCCGACCACGACTCCTCACTTCGAGGCGGCCGCCGAATCGAAGCTTACGCCCATTCCGATACTCGCTCCGCCGTCGACCGGGACCACCGCGCCCGTCACAAATCTCAGGTTCGGTGATACGAGCGCACCGACCAGGTCGGCGAATTCGCGGGGTTGCCCGATGCGACCCATCGGCAGGCCGCTTCCGAGACGGGTTTTGGAGAGTTCCGGTTGTCTGTCGATTGTCTTGGCGATGAGGGGGGTGTCGAAGTATCCGGTCAGCAGGGTATTGACGTTGATGTTGTGCGGCCCGGCCTCCAGGGCGAGGGTTTGGGCGTAGCCGATCACGGCCGACCAGACGGTGGCCGGGGCCGCCATACCGACGGCTGGGCGTTGAGCGACTCCGGAGACCACGTTGAGGATGCTGCCGCCTTCGGTTGTCATGTGCGGCAGCGTCGCTCGTACGGATCGGACGACGTAGAAGAAGTGGCGTTCGAAGGCTGTCAGCCATACGTCGTCGGTGAGCTCGCAGATGCGGCGGATCGGCGGTCCACCGTCGTTGGTGACCAGGACGTGGACGGCTGGACCGAACCGTTCGAGCGTCGCGGCCGTGACGCGCTCGATGTCGGCGTCGACCGAGCAATCGGCGGCAAGCCCGAGGATCTGTTCTCGGCCGTACTTGTCGGCAAGCTGTGCTGCGGCGGCCGCGACCTTCTCCGCGCGACGCGCGAAGATCGTGACGAAGGCGCCTTCTGTCAACAGGCGATCCGCGATCGCGAAACCCAAACCATCGCTGCCGCCGCCGACGATGGCCACCTTCCCGGTCAGTCCCAGGTCCATCACTCGACTCCGATCGAGGTAAGAAATGATTCGGCATTGCCCGAGAACACGTCGTCCAGGACGTCCGGAGAGAATCCCTGCTCAAGCCACTCCTGCACCAGTCGCTCATGGCTGAGCATCGGGTAGTCGGCCCCGAAGAACACCCGCTTACGCAGGCGCTTGCCGATCTCGCGCTTCAACTCGTCGGAGAAGTAGCGCGGGGACCAACCATGCAACTCCATCCAGACGTTCGCCTTATGGAGTGCGATTGCGATCATCTCCGACTGCCAGGGCCACGCCACCCGAGCCGCGATCACGTTCAGATCGGGATATCTGGCTGCGATGCGATCGACGTAGCGGGGGTGGCAGCCCTCGAGTGTGATGCCCATGCCGCCACGGGTTCCGGCGCCGGTGGCAGACATACCGACATGGACCAGAACCGGGCGGTTGGCCTCGATGCACAGATTCAGGCACTTCTCCCACTCCGGCTGGTCCGGCGTGCCGGCCGGGGTGAACGAATGAACGGCCAGCCCGACCAGTCCCGGCCCCTCGCTCAGGCAGCGCTCGAATTCCCTGACATGATCCGGCCGCGTGGGATCGATGCCGATCCAATTGCCGAGCACGACGTCGGGATGTGTACGGGCGAAGTCGAACGCGTAGTCGTGCTGGTCGCGCAACGCACCGGCATGCATCTTGTAGGTGAAGGCGAAGTCGAGCATCACGGTGGCGTTGGCCCGGCGAAACCGGGCCGCCTGCTCTTCCTCGCTGACGAAACTCATGCCCCACTTGAAATAGCCCTGCAGGGCGGCACGGTCCTCGGCGGTCTCGTACGGGCTCCCCTTCCAGCCCTGCTCGGTACCCCAGTGGGAGTGGAAGTCGATCAGGTGGGGTGGCGACGCGTTCAACGCTGAATACCTTTCGTGAATGGTTGCTGGAATTGCTCAGTGGACATTGCGGGTCGAATCGCCCCAATACGGTGCGCGTAACGCCTGCTTGTCGACCTTCCCGACCGCCGTCTGCGGAAGTGAATCGACGACCACGACCTTCTTGGGCGCATACATCGAGCCCTTGACCTGCTTCACGAAGCCCTGGAGTGCGTGGACATCAACCTCCCGCCCGGGGCGCGTGACCACGAACGCGGTGACGATCTCGCCCCATCTGTCGTCGGGCACGCCGATCACCGCCGCCGAGCCGATCGAAGGGTGCCGTGTCAGGGCGGTCTCGACTTCGCTCGCGTAGATGTTGAAACCCCCGGAGATGATCATGTCCTTCTTGCGGTCGACGATGTAGAGCAGGCCCTCGTCGTCCTGCCGGGCCAGGTCTCCGGTGTGCAACCAGCCGCCCTCGAGCGCTGTCGCGGTCTCCTCGGGAAGGTTCCGGTAGCCGAGCATGACTCCGCGGTTGCGCATGACGATCTCGCCCACCTCGCCCGGGGGAACATCGTGACCGTCATTGTCGATCAGCCGGATGCGGTTCCCGACCACGGGACGACCACAGGAGGCGAGCCGCTCCACGCTCGCGGTCTCGTGCGCGGCCTTGGGCAGGACCGTCCCGATGCCGGTCGACTCCGTCTGCCCGTATATCTGGGCGAAGACCGGGCCGATCCGCTCCCGAGCCTCGGCCAGGCGCACCGGGGACATCGGCCCGGTGGCATACCAGATCACCTCGAGGCTGGACAGGTCCCTGGTCTCCGGACGCTCGTGGTCCAGCAGCGTGTAGATCATCGTCGGCAGGCCGCTGAGACAGTTGATGCGCTCGGTTTCGATGATGTCGAGGAATCGGCCGGGTTCGAAGCCCTGCTCGATCACGACGGTACCGCCGCGAAGTAGCGTCGGGATGACGCCGAGCCCGGCGGCATGGGTGAGCGGGGCCGAGGCCAGATATCGTGGCAGGTGCGGCTGTTCGAAGTCGGCCATCTGCGCATACACCATCTGCACCATCGACCGGTGCGGCTGCATCACACCCTTGGGTCTGCCGGTCGTCCCCCCGGTGTATTGCAGCCATGCGACGTCCGTCTCGGTGGCCGGGCCGGGGTCGAGTGGTCGAGCCGCGTGCGACTCGCCCTCGGGCAGGCCACCTGCGGCCGGGATAACCAGCAAGTGTTTCAGCGAGCCGACCTCTGCGAGGACTTGGCGCCCGTGCTCCTCGAGAGCAGCGGTAACGACCAACACCGTGGCCTGCGCATCCTCGCAGACGACGATGTGGTCCTCAACCGAGGCCAGGGCCTGAAGGCCGGTGAAGCGCCCGCCTATCAGGTAGGTCGCAGCCTGGATAATCCATGACTCGGGCGTGTTCGGACCGAGCATCGTGACACCCACTCCGAGCCCCACCCCCCGACATGCCAGCGCGGCCATGTACTGCGAGGCGAGATCTCCGACTTGCGCGTAGGTCAGTCGCCGATCACCGGCGACGAATGCCTCGGACGAGCTGTGCCGAGTGAGGGCCTGCACGATCAGATCACCCAGCGTCACCCCAGAGGTGGCCGCCGTGGCAGTTGCCGAAGCGGAAGCGCTCGGCACGTCGACGAAATGAGACATACCTCAACGATGGGCGCCTACACCACGGGCGTGCCACCGATGTTCCGCCTGGAATTACGGATAACCCGCCACATTCACGCTAGTCATGGGTTGTGCGCGCCGTAGCGCGGTAGTGACCGGGTGTCTGGCCGACGAGATTGGTGAAGGCATCGATGAAGCTGCTCGGATTCGCCCAGCCCAGTCGCACCGCGGTGTCGGTGACCGAGGTGCCTTCGGAGAGTTCGATCAGTGCCCGCTGAATACGCAGCAAGGTGCGCCACTGATGGAAGCTCATCGACAGTTCGCTGCTGAACAGCCGGCTGAGAGTTCGTTCGCTCGAACCGGTTCTGTGCCCCAGCTCCCTCAGCGTCGCTGGGCTGGCCGGGTCGGCGTGCAGCAGATCGGTCACGGCCTTGAGGCGAGTGTCGCTCGGCTCTGGAAGGCGCAGTGGTTCCTTCGGGGCGCGAGCGAGTTCCGTGACGACGACCTCGAGCAGCAGCCGGGCGCGGGGGCTGTCGACGGGTTCGCGGTCGCTGACCACCGCCAGGTATGCCTCGCGTATCAGCGCACTGGCCACGAACACCGACGGTTCCGCCGACAGTCGCTCGGCCAGTGCCGCCGGAACCCCGAGCACTCGGACATCGGTCTCGCCGTACGAGCGACTGCTGTGAACATAGAAAGGTGGCACCCAGGTAATGCGGTTCGCCGGCGCCACCCAGGTGCCGACCTCGGTCGCAGTGACCAGCGCTCCGGAAACGGCGTACCTGAGCTGCCCGAAGTCATGGAAGTGCGCGGCGACGTCCTCGCCGTGGGTCAGGAGTTCGCAGACCGAAGAATCGTCGGTCCAGAACACCGGCTCGGGGACAAGTTCGGCCATCAGCACCCACTCTAGGCGGCGATCGGATCGGCAATACTGGCGGGTTATCAGGATTTTCTGGCGTGACACCGGTGGTACGCCTGTCTTCTGGCGGTCATCGTTGAATTATGCGAGCAATTACCCAGCGCACACTCGGGGGCCCGGAGGTCCTCACCATCGCGGAAGCGCCCGCGCCCCAGCCCCTGCCGACCGAAGTCCTCGTTCGGGTCGAGGCGATCGGGCTGAACCCACTCGAACCGCGCCTGCGCGCCGGTGAATTCCCGCTGCTCGGTCGGCCGCCGTTCATTCTCGGCTGGGATATCAGCGGTGTGGTCGAGACGGCGCGGACGTGGCGCTTGCGGCCCGGCGACGAGGTGTTCGGGATGCCGCTGTTCCCGCGGGCGGCCAACGCGTACGCCGAGTTCGTGGCAGCACCGGCATTGCACCTGGTGCGCAAGCCGGCATCGCTCTCACACGCCGAGGCTGCGGCGTTGCCTATCGTCGGGCTGACTGCGTGGCAGGGCCTGGTCGACCTCGGCGGCGTGACCGAGGGCACCCGCGTCCTGATCCACGCCGGTGGTGGCGGTGTCGGTCACGTAGCGATCCAGATTGCGAAATCACTCGGCGCGCATGTGATCACAACCGTCAGCGCGAGCAAGCGGGAGTTCGTCGAGGAACTCGGCGCCGACGAGGTCATCGATTACACCGCGGTCGACTTCACTGAGGTCGTCAGCGACATCGAAGTGGTGCTCGACACGCTCGGTGACGACACCGCCGCGCGCTCGCTCGAAGTGCTCCGCCCCGGGGGCCACCTCGTGACTGCGGTCGCCGACGAGGATACGGAGCTCATCGCGAAGTTCGAGGCGGCTGGCATGCATTTCAGCGGCATTGCGGTCGACCCCGATCCGGTCGCCCTGCGAGGACTCGTCGACCTCGTCGAACAGGGCAAGCTCCGGGTCCATGTGCAGGCGACCTTCCCGTTCGAGCAGATCACCGACGCGCACCGGCTGATCGAGGGCGGTCACCTCCAGGGCAAGGTCGTCCTCACCGTCTGATCCCCCATGGGACCTCACGCGAACGGAGATATGGCTGGGGCGGTGCTGGACTCGGCGAGGTGACCTCGAGGTTTCGCTGAAGCAGCTTTCGTTGGACCGACTGCTGAACTGAGCCGTCGAGTGGCTGGCGTCGGCAGGTCTAGTGCATCGAACCCTCGGCGACTTATTGTGCTGGCACAATGAGTCGCCGAGCTTCGACCTGAAAGTTCGCATCGCTCCAGCCGAATTGGCACGCAGGTTCTCTAGCCGGTCCGTGCGTGAAATGTTCCGGATTCTGTTGCACAGCAATCGGTCCGGTGGTGCCGTCGATTGTTGTTATGCCGACTGGTCGAGGATGAGGTGGCCGCCGGCTGCGATGGCGAGTTCGGGCCCGAACACTTCGGCCGGGGTGTGCACACCGGGCCGGCCCTCGCCGCGTTGCAGGCGGGCGGCGATCTCGGCAGCGACCGCGGCGGTGAAGGCCATAGCGTCGCCGGCGCGCAGCCAGCCCTCGCGGACGCTACCGTCGCTCCACTGGATCCGGGCGTGAGCCCAGGTGAATTCACGGGGTCGCGGGCGATGCGCGAGGTGGACCCGGGCGAGCCGGTGAGTCGCGGTGGTACGCAACACCCGCACCGACAGCAGAGCCGCCGCCACCGGCAGAACCGCTCGGATCAGCCGCCCGGTCGGAGCCTCGCTGGAGGCGGCGACGACGAACGCGGCGCCGCTGGCGTGCTGGGCTGCCACCAACTCGCCCGAGGGCAACGCGGCGGTTCGCACCGTCGATCCATCGGGCAGGGTGAGCTGCTCACATCCGCCGCCGAGGCGCATACGGGTCATCCGGTCGTGCTCGTAGCGGCGGCCACCGGCCGGGAGCAGGTCGAGAATGCTTGCGGCCAAGGCGGATCCGAGCGGTCCGGGCTCGATCTCGACCGCGGGAACCGCGGCCACCCGCACGCGCTGTGGTGTCGGACGATTCGCGCACAGCGCGCTCACGACGCTCTCGGTGGCGAGCACACCGAAGCCCGCGCCCGGTATCACGCAACTGCCCGCGGCGGCGGTCTGCTCGTGCAGCGCCAGTAGGTCGATCATGGTGAAGGCGTCGTTGGTCAGATCCAGGTAGTGCGTGCCGGGTGGGCAGGCGTGCACGATTGGTGCCGCCGTGCGTGCGAACGGGCCGATCGTGTTGACCACCACGGCTGGGCGTTGCCGACTCACCTGCGCCGCGACGTCGAGGGCCGAACCGATTTCCAGCGTCCGCGCTCGGCCGCCGATTTTGGCGGCAACCTCGCGCAACCCGGCGGTGTCGCGTCCCACCAGCACCGGCGACAACCCCCGGGCCGCCAGTTCGATGCTGATCGCGCGACCGGATCGCCCGGTAGCGCCCAGAACCCAGATCTCATCCACTTCTCATCCAATCTGACCAGTGAAATACGCTGCGCACGAGCATGATCCGGGGCAAACCGAGGGGTTCCGCTCCGGTGGTGGTCCGTGGGCAGCAGGTGGTTTCACCGTGCGCCCCGGGCGTGCCGCGGGTCCAATGAATGTTCGGCAATACGCATCCCGTTCTGCGCAACACCCCAGTTCAGGCCCTGCCGGAGCGACTGCGCGCCCGGAAGCGGCGGCCTACGCTGAACACATGCCCGATTCGACCTTGCCGCCGATCGACCTCGACCTGCGGCTGGTCCGTTGCTTCACGGTTCTCGCCGAACACCGGCACTTCGGCCGCGCCGCCGCGGCCCTGCACCTCACCCAATCGTCACTGAGCAGGCAGATCGACCGTCTCGAAGGCCAAGTCGGCGCGCGGTTGCTGGCCCGCACCCCGCGCGGAACCACGCTGACCGAAGCCGGGACGGTCTTCCTTCCGCTGGCGCACGCGGTACTGCGATCGACCGAGCAGGCCGTGGCCCGCACTCGCGCCGCCGCCGACCCCCGCCGCGTCACCATCGGCTACACCGCGAACATCATCATCACTCCGGCTGTGCGAGAGCTGCGCCGCCGCCATCCCGATGCCGACGTGCACACCGTCTACCTCCCTTGGAACGAAGCACACACGGCACTACTCGAACACCGAGTCGACGCCGTCGTGGCCCGTCTGCCTTTCCCGATCGACCGACTGCACGTGACCGTCCTCTACGACGAACCCCGCGCTCTGCTGGTACCTGTCGGCCATCGCTTCGCCGGCAAGGACTCGGTCACCCTCGACGACATCGCCGACGAACCGCTCCCACGCGGCGGCGACCCCACATGGGACGCGTTCTGGCGCATCGACCCTCGCCCGGACGGCCGCCCCGCCCCCGACGGCCCCCGCATCGACTCCATCGAGGACAAACTCGAACTCGTCGCCGACGACCAAGCCATCGCGATCATCCCCGCCGTCCCCACGGCCAGCGCGCTGCGCCCAGACCTCACCACGGTCCCGCTCGAGGATGCCGAACCCAGCCACGTCGTGCTGGCTACCCGCGCCGACGACCGCAATCGCCTGATCACCGCCTTCGGCAAATACGCCCGCGCTCACCTCACCGGACCCGAACCCGCGCGGCCCGAATGAGGCACACGACATCACCGCTGGACAATCACGTGCCGCATGCCGACGTTCGCGATCCGGGCGGATGTGTGGGATGTGGTGTCGGGCAAGCGATCCGTGAGGGCAGCGTGACAACCGCGGACGCTTCGCCGGGACTCGGAACTCGCCGTGCGCTAGTGGTCGCCGGTCGATCCCGTCGGCGCGGGCACGCGGAAGGTGATCAGAAGCGACGACACGGTCTGGTATTGGCCTAGCAGGGCGAGCAGGGCGATCATTCCTGGCTCGCCGAACAGGCCGTGTAGCTCGCCATAGAGTTCGTCCGGAACGTCGTGGTGGCGCAGCAGGCTCGTGGCGAGCCGTTGGGCCGATGCCGCGGCGGGTGTCAGGTCGGTGGGTGGTGTTCCCCCGAGGATCGCGTCGATGGCGGCGTCGCTGATTCCGGCGGTGCGTGCTGCGGCGGTGTGCGCGTAGATCTCGTACGGCGCGCGCCAGTGCGCGGCGACGGTGAGGATGACCGCCTGCCGAACCTCTTCGGGCAGGCCGGTTTCGACAATGGCTCGCACCCACTCGCCGAATCCGGCGGTGATTCGCGGGTTGCGCAGCATCGCGTTGAACGGGCCGATGAATCTGCCGTCCGCCAGCCGGGTGGTGAATCCGCTGTGGTGGCCTTCCGGCACAACGAGATTGCTCAGCGCCTCGTGCACGGCTCGCTGGTCTGTGCCGAGTTGATGGGGATACCGCAGCGGAAGGCGCCCGCCCAGGTGATCGGGGTTCTCGATCGGGGTTTCCCGCTGCTCACCGCCGGTCACGATCGGCCAGGGATCTTGTCGGCGGCGATGCGCTCGTCGAATCCGGTCCGCGAGTCGAGGACTCGGCCGTCGGCCCACCAGTTCTCCGATGGGGACGGCACCACATTGAGATAGATGTCACGGGTTTCCAGGTCGGTCAGATCGGTCAAGTAGCCGACGACCGACTTGTAGAGTGCGGTGAGCACCTCGGCGGGGCGTTGCCCGAAGTAGAACTGGATGAACACGGCTTCGCGACGCCGTTCCAGCCCGAATGCCACCGGCGCCGAGATCAGGTTGTCGTCGTCGAGTTCATGGAACACGTGGTACCGGTCGTCCTCGGGGATCCCCAGCACCTCGACGAGCGCGCGGTGGATGGACTCCGAGATGGCGACGCGGTGTTCGGGCAAGGATCCCTTGCGTAGGTAGATCTTCGTCATCGGCATGGCATTACCTCCTGTTGCGGGGCCGGTTGTCCGGCGCGTTCTCAGTCAATCCTGTCGGCAGACATGCGGGAAGCGAAGGTTCGGAACCTAGGGCATGCGTGACACGCATACCATTGCCTAGGCTGACGGTGTGGAGTGGTCGTCAACACCGCTGCGGGTCCTGCGGGCGGTGGCCGAGTACGGTTCGTTCACCGCGGCCGCCGGTGTCCTGGGATACACGCAGTCGGCGGTCTCGCGTCAGATGGCCGCATTGGAACATGCTGTCGGAGAGACGCTGTTCGAACGCGGTGCCGCCGGGGTGCGCCTGACACCCGCGGGCCGGGTGCTGCTGCGGGGTGCGTCGGTCGCGCTCGACGAGATCGATCGGGCCGCGCAGTCGATCCGCACAGGTGAGCGGATCGAGACCGTGGTCCGGCTGGGGATGTTCTTCAGTGCCGCGCCCGTGCTGGTACCCGAGATGTTGGCTCTCGTTCGCCAACGCGCGCCGCACATTCGGATCGTCACGCGCGAGGGCTCGACTCCCTCGCTGACGAGGAGTCTGCGGGCGGGAACCCTGGACCTAGCGGTGCTCGGCGCGCAGCCGCCCTACCCGCCGCCCGACGCCGAGGATCCGCCGCTGGAACTGGAGGTACTGCTCGAAGGCGAGCTCGCGGTGGCCGTCGCCGAGGACAGCGACCTGGGCCGCGACGGCACCGTCACCATCGCCGAACTCGCGACGATGCCATGGGTATCGAGCACCGAGGGCGTCGCCGATCCCGCGTTCGGGGTATGGCCCGCTCTACCGCGGCGACCGGAGATCGCACACCGTACCCGCGATTGGCTCAGCAAGCTCACCCTGGTAGCGAAGGGCTACGGGATCACCACGGTCCCACCGTATCTGGCGAGCGTGCTGCCCGGTGCAGTCCGCCTGGTGCGGGTGGTCGACGGGGTTTCTGTGACGCGGCGCGCGTCGTTGGCGCGCATGCCCGCCACCACGAATCAGGCGGTCCAAGTTGTGAGCGCCTGCCTACATGAGGTAGCGCGGAACCTGCCCACTCTGTGACTCGCCGCGTAACTCCTACGGAGCCACTGTGCTCGGCTGCTGTCACACCCACGCGGGACTCGCATGCCCAAGAGACCGTGACCCTGCCGGACGAAACGTGCCTGAGCGTGGTGGTCTACAGCGCACCTTCCGGAAGTGCCGCCGAGGACGGCCTGAAGCTGCTAGCCAGCTGGTGCGCCACAACCGGACAGACGCGGAAATCGGCATCGGGATTCGAGCCGGAGGCGCTCGACGAAGCCGAATCGGAACCCAACATGGGCTGATCACGGGCGCGAACTGAGGACGTATCGAGGAGACGTGAGGTGTTGAGTCGACCAAATCGTTTGATTCGGAACATCTTACGGCGCAAAGACGTCCATCCGGACCGGCCGAAACACCAATCTTGCTGGAACGGCAAGCAGGCTTGCCTCGTGAAACCGTATTCCGGGAACGTTCGGATCCATGATCAGCAGTCATCTCCTCGATCCCGCACTCGAGCCGATACTGGCGAACGTGTCCCGCGTCGACTTGTCGAACCGGACACTGCCGGAGGCTCGGGCGTGGATGGGATCGTTGTTCCAGTCATCCGAATCCCGTGAGGACGTCGTCACGGTCGAGCGCTGGCTACCCGGCGACGACGGCGGACCCGATATCCGGGTCCTGATCACGCGGTCGGCCCGGGTTGCCGAGCACGCCGTCGCCGTAGTGCTGTGGGTACACGGCGGTGGTTACTGTCTCGGCGATGCCGCCCAGGATCAGGCGCTGCTCGACCGGATCGTTGTCGAACACGACTGTGTCGCGGTCAGTGTCGATTACCGGCTCGCCCCCGAGAACCCGCATCCCGGCCCGCTGCGTGATTGCTACCTCGGCCTGCGGTGGATCCACGAGCACGCCGCCGAGCTGAATATCGACCCCGGCCGCATCGTCGTCGCGGGCGAGAGTGCGGGCGGTGGATTGGCGGCGACCCTGACGCAGCTGGCTCGCGACCGCGCGGAAGTCGCTGTGCGGCTACAGGTTTTGCTGTATCCCATGCTCGATGATCGACCGGCCGCCGAGCCGCATCCCTACACCGGCGAATTCATCTGGACCCGCGCCGACAACGCCATCGCCTGGCGGCATCTGCTCGGCGCCGAATCGGGCACTGCCCACGCCACCGCGTATGCGTCGGCCGCGCGTGCCGACGACCTCAGCGGTCTGCCGCCCGCATTCCTGATCGTCGGCGCCCTGGATCTGTTCCTCGACGAGAATCTCGCCTACGCGCAACGGCTCCTGCGAGCCGGAGTCCCCACCGAACTGCACGTGCACCCCGGTCAGGTGCACGGGTACCGGGCCTTCGGCACCGATTCCGCCCGGCGGTTGTCCGCCGATCTGGATGCCGCACTGCGCGTCGCCCTCGATCGGTAGATCGCGAATCAGCCGGTGGACCCGGATGATTCAGCGCGATCGGGCTCGTAGATGGGCCCGCTCGCCCTGGCGGCCGAACAAGATGAGCAATTCCACCGGTCGGTCGTCGGCGGCTCCCAGCCAGTGCGGCAGATGGGTGTCGAATTCGGCCACCTCACCGGGACGTAGCACCACATCCGCGTCGCCGACCAGCAGGCGCAGCCGGCCGTCGAGGACGTAGAGCCATTCGAAGCCCTCATGGGTCTTTAGCTCGGGTTCGCCGCGGTCGGGTCGCAGCACCAGCTTGTGCGCCTGTAATCCGCCGGGCCGCCGGGTCAGCGGGACGAAGATCATGTCATCGCGACGCACCGGACGCAGATGCACTCGAGGGTCTCCGGTCTGCGGGGCTCCGACCAGGTCGTCGAGTGGCACGGCGTATGCGCGCGCCAGCGGGAGCAGCAGCTCGAGATTGGGGCGTCGGCCGCCGCTCTCCAGCCTGGACAGGGTGCTCTCCGAGATTCCGGTCAGTTCACTCAGTTCGGCCAGGGTCGTGCCGCGCTGCCGACGCAGCGTGCGCAACCGGGGTCCTACGGCAGCCAGTACGTGGGTCAGATCCTCCATACAGCCAGCTTGCCGAAACGGCAAGAGATCTTGCAACGCGGCGCAGCCGCAGTCCACTCTCGGTGCGGCGACCGGCAGCGCGAAATCGCGAGCCGCGCATCATCATCGCCATCTATCCAAAGGACAGTCATGAGTGCCGATCCGAATACGACGCTGCAGGAGATACCGCTCCGAACACCTGATCCGCGACGCTGGCTCGCGTTGGGCGTCATCAGTGTGGCCACCCTGATGGTGGTGCTGGACGCGTCCATCGTGAATATTGCGCTACCGCACGCCCAGCGCGACCTGGGCATCGACGACGCCGACCGCCAATGGGTGATCACCGCCTACGCCACGGCCTTCGGCGGGCTGCTGCTGCTGGGCGGACGCATCGTCGATCTCGCCGGGCGCAAGCGCACCTTTCTGATCGGGCTGCTCGGTTTCGCCGCCGCCTCGGCGCTCGGCGGTCTGGCCCCCGATGGACCGGTCCTGTTCGCCGCCCGCTCGCTGCAGGGCGCATTCGCCGCACTACTCGCTCCCGCGGCGCTGTCACTGATCAGCGTCACCTTCACCGACCCCGCCGAACGCGCCCGTGCCTTCGGCGTCTACGGGGCGCTGCAGGGCAGCGGCGGAGCTATCGGGCTCATCGCGGGCGGGTTGCTCACCCAGTACACCAACTGGCGGTGGTGTCTGTTCGTGAACGTCCCGATCGCGATAGTCGTTGCGCTCGCCGCGATTCCGACCGTCCGCGAGAGCCGCGCCGAGGGCGAACAACGCCTCGATGTCCGCGGCGCGGTGCTAGTTACCGCCGGACTAGTCGCGCTCGTGTACGGATTCACCACGGCCGCACAGGGAACCGGCTGGGTTGCCCCGACGACCCTGAGTGTGCTCGCCCTGGCGGTGGCGCTGCTGGGCGCGGTCGGCATCCTGGAGTGGCGAACCGCCCATCCGTTGCTACCGCCGCGGGTGGTCGCCGACCGCAACCGCGCCGCAACACTGCTGTCGTCGGTACTGATCGGTGCCGGGATGTTCGGCATGCTGCTGTTCCTGACCTACTACTTCCAGGTCAATCTTGGATACTCACCGATCCGCGCCGGAACCGCCTTCCTGCCCTTCGCCGGCGGCATCGTCGCCGCCTCCGTGCTCGGCGCCGGACTCGTTCCCAGGCTGGGTCCCAAAGTCATTATGCTGAGCGGCCTTTCGGTGACCGTGCTTGGCGCACTATGGCTGGCCGCGCTGGGCAGTGGCACCGGATTCGTCGCGGGGATCCTCGGCCCGGAGCTGGCGAGCGGTCTCGGTCTCGGTCTGTACTTCCTCGCCCTGCCCACCGCCGTGCTGTCCGATGTGGAGCCCCGCGACACCGGGGTAACGAGCGCACTCATCAGTGCAACCCAACAAGTCGGCGGTGCACTCGGGCCCGCATTGCTCAACACCCTCTATGTGACCGCGCTCGATGGCTATCTGAGCGCACACCACGCATCCCGCGCGAGCGCCGGGCCAGTTCTGCTCGACGGCTACCTGCACGGTTATCGACTTGCCTTCGTGGTCGCGGCGGTGCTGTTCACGATCGCTGCTGCAACCGTCGTGATCACGAAACATAATGCACCCCAACGACGTTAACCGGAATCCGCGCCCTGTGCGGATACCTGTCGCCCGGTGCGGGGTATCCCTTCATTCGATCCGACCGAGCCACTGATCGTCGTCTGCCGCGGCGGACGACTCGGCGTCGCTGCTGGCTGCGTTTGTCGGAATCGCACTCGCGACAACATCGAAGAGGTGATCGGCGCGCGGTGGGAGCGAGTGTTTCGCCGAACGTGAGCGCCCCGGCCAGTGTCAAAAGGTCGGTGCCGTCGATGTCGTTCCCCGCGTCGCCATCTCGATCGAGCTCGCAGCTGAAACCGTCACGCAGATCAGCGAATTCGGCCGCGCCGGCTGATCCGCAGCGACGGACCGAAACGGCGCACAGCTCAACCGTGCCTGTTCGATTCTCGAGCCGATCGGGACGTGCCAGATCGGGCGCCCTCGTCGGTGACCAACCCACGGGGTGCCGCTGGGGGCAGTGTGGCGGATGCGAGGAGCGCGAGCTTTTCGGCGTCGCCGCTCCCGGCGTCGGCGTGGTACATGACGAGCATCATTTCCTCGGTGCCGGTGATGAGGAGCTTCTCACGGTTCAGGACCAGTCGGCCGACCTGGGGATGGTCGAAGCGCATGAGCGCGCCCTGTCTCGTTTTCACGTCGTGCCGGGCCCAGAGCCGACGGAAGCGTGGGCTGGCCAGGGAGAGTTCGCCGACGAGCTCGATGGAACGGGGATCGTCGATGTCGGTGCCGACGGATCGGCGGAAGCCCGCGATCAGACCCTCGGTAGCAATCTCCCAGTCCGGGAAGAGGGAGCGTTCGCCGGGGTCGAGAAACACATCGCGCAGCCGGTTGGCTCCTACCGTCAGGCACGGCGACAGTGCCGTGGCCAGAGGGTTAGCGGCGAGGACGTCGAAGTAGCGCCCTTCCACGAACGCCGGCAGCGGAAGCGTCCCGATGAGCTTCATGATGCTGGGTGGCACGGTCTCTTTGTGCGGTCGCCGTCGGCGTCGGGGCTTGTCGGCGGTGAGCCCGAGCAGGTAGGCGCTCGTGTCCTCGTCGAGTTGCAGGACGCGCGCGATGGACTCGAGGATCTGTATCGAAGGATTGCGGTCGCGGCCCTGCTCGAGGCGTAGGTAGTAGTCGGCGCTAATGCCGGCGAGCATCGCGACCTCCTCACGGCGCAGGCCGGGGACTCGCCGCACGCCGAGGACGGGGATGCCGACCTGCTCGGGGGTGACGAGCTCACGGCGCGCGCGCAGGTAGTCGCCCAGCAAGTTCTGTTCGTCGGCCATGTCTCCCACCGTAATCCGGCAGTTGGTGAACGTGCCTGGTCCTGACGCCCCCAGGAACGCCAGGGTGCTGGCGGTGGGTCTCGCCATCTCGGAACATGATGCCTATGACCCAGCAACGCGTTCTAGTCACCGGCGGGTCCGGGTTCATCGCCGGTCATTGCATCCTCCAACTCCTCGAACAGGACTACCTCGTGCGCACCACGGTCAGGTCCCTGCGCCGCGAGCCCGCCGTGCGATCCGTGCTCGCCGATGCGGGCATGGCAAACGGCGACGGCCTGAGCTTCGTCGCCGCCGACCTCACCGACGACACCGGCTGGGCCGAAGCCGTCGCTGATGTCGACTTTGTGCTGCACGTCGCTTCCCCGGTCCAGCCCGGGCATGTCCGAAACGAGGACGACCTCGTCATCCCGGCGCGCGAGGGCACCCTGCGCGTCCTGCGCGCCGCGCGTGACGCCGGCGTCGCGCGCGTCGTCCTCACCTCTGCGTTCCACGCCGTGAGCTGGGGCCACCCGCACGACGGCCACGTCTTCACCGAGGCCGACTGGACCGTCCTCGACGGCCCCGGCGTCGAGGCGTATGCCAAGAGCAAGACCCTCGCCGAGCGGGCCGCCTGGGCCTTCGTGGAAACCGAGGGCGGATCGCTGGAGCTGACCACGCTGCTGCCCGTCGCGGTGATGGGACCTGTCATGGGCGCGGACGTCTCGGGCTCGAACCACCTCATCCAGACGATGCTCGGCGGCGAGATGCCCGGCCTGGCGCACCTGTTCATCCCCGTCGTCGACGTCCGCGACGTGGCCGCGGCGCACATCCTGGCGATGACCACGCCGGAGGCCGCAGGCCAGCGCTTCCTGCTCTCGAACGGGCCGGCGATCCCGATGAAGGACATCGCCGCCACCATCCGGGCGCACCTCGGCGACGCGGCCGAGAACGTCCCGACACGAACCATTCCGAATGTCGTCGTGCGGCTCGGCGCCGTGTTCTCCCCGCAACTGCGCACCGTCGCGCCCGACCTCGGCTACGCCAAGAAGACCTCCAACGAGAAGGCCCGCCGCGTGCTGGGCTGGCGGCCTCGCAATCCCGAGGAGGCCATCATCGCCGCCGCACAGACCATGACCGCCAAGAACCTGGTGGAACAGAAGTGACGAGGGCGGACGCATGTCGTCAGCGGGTGCCAGCCTCGGCGCGTGCGTATAACGCGGCGAGCTCGTGCGGGTTCTTGACGTAGACGTCGATCTTGTGCACCGAGGCGTCCTCGACCTGGTAGATCTCGACCATGTCAGCGGAGACCGCTCACCGGTGATGTGGGCCGTGAGCGTTCCGGTAAGCGTTCCGATGACGTCGGCCGGGCCATCGAACACTTCGGCGTCGGTGATAGCGACATTCGCGTAGCCCATCATCACGCCCAGGATCGACTGCACGAACACCTCACGGCCCCGGTGCACGCCGCCGTAGGGGAGCTGGCTCGGTTCGTCGACGATCACGTCGGGAGCGAGCGCGGCCAGCACCCCTGGCACGTCGCCCATGCTCAGCGCGTCGTACAGCCCGCGCACGACATCCGCGGGCTGCCGACCCCGGCGGCAAGCTGGAGGTATACCGCGAACTAGGACTGAAACTAACCTCCGGGATGGGGGAGTGGGCGGGAGGGTCATGGCGTTTTCGTTTCTTGCCGCGGCGTTCAGCTGTCGCCGCGGACGATGGTGCTCAGCCGAAGATCGGGGTTTCGGTGGTGTAGAGGAATCGGGTGCGCGAGCGGTCGATGAAGTTCTCCTCGTCGGTGGCGATGGTGGTGGTATAGGTGTCGGAGGTGAACCAGCGGGTGGCGTCGGCGATGTCGTCGACCCATACCTCGGCGACGCCGTCGTAGTAGGCGCTGCGTATGCCGGGGATCTCGTCGGCGGTGGGCAGGAGCTGGACATAGCGCCGGACCGGGACCGCTCCGTCGGGCACACTAGCGATCAGCTGGGTGTGCTTGTGCGTCCAGTACTCCACGAATTCCTCGTGGGTGAGGTCTGCTCGCCGGGTCAGGAAGATGCTGAGCTTGATCACAGGGGACTCCTTACGTCTGAGGATGACTTGCCTAGGCAACTCAACATTAGACTCAATTAACTTTCCCAGGCAACAGAAATTTGTTGCCCAGGAAAGTAAGATGACGCACATGGACGAACCGTCACCGTGGCTCGACAGCGAGCAGCAGGAGCTGTGGCAGGACCTTCTCACCATCGTGATCGCGCTGCCCGCGGCGCTGGACCGGCAATTGCAGCGCGACGCGGGCATCTCGAACTTCGAGTACAGCGTGCTCGCCCGGTTGTCGATGGCGGACCAGGCCACCATGCGGCTCAGCGAACTCGCCCGGGGCTGTGACAGCACCCTGCCGCGACTGTCAAAGGTGATGGACCGCTTCGAGGCGCGGGAGTGGATCGTTCGCCGCATCGACCCGAGCGACGGCCGCTACACCCTGGCGACCTTGACCGACGCTGGTCGCGCGAAGGTGGTGGACAGCGCGCCCGGACATGTCGCACAGGTGCGCCGACTCGTGTTCGACCCGCTCACCTCGGTGCAGCGCCGCCACCTCGGTGCAGCCCTCTCTCTGATCGCCGACACCGTGCGGGCCGAAACCGGCGGCGGTCCCACCATTGTCAGGTCTTCGGGCGCAGTGCGCCCATGACGAGGCCGAGCAGCCGCTCAGCTCGGGTCGACGCCGCCGGATCGCCTTCAATCGACGCCACACGCGGCTGAGGCAACCCGACGCGATCCGGTGTGCGCTGATCCTGGCTCCGATGTCGAAATCGCCCACGGGATCCCACCGTTCGCGACGCTCGGTGTCGGCGGCGATCGACGGTGGGAACGGCATTCGCCGCCCACCCCGAGGCGGCCTTCGCCGCCGAGTCCCGGTGGCCGGTCTGTCGACGGGCAGGAGATTCGTGACTGCCACGAACACTCGGGACGGTGCCCTTGGGGTCAGGCGCCGAAGCCGCCGTCGATGTCGAGGCTGGCGCCGGTGATGTAGGTGGCGTCGGGTCCGGCGAGATAGGAGACGAATGCGCCGACCTCCGCGGCGGTGCCGAATCGGTCCATTGCCATGACTCCGAGCATGGTCGATGCGGCGGGCCCGTCGGCCGGGTTGGCGTCGGTGTCGATCGGGCCGGGCTGGATGTTGTTGATGGTGATTCCGCGCGGGGCCAGTTCGCGTGCGAGGCCGCGGGTCAGGCTCGCCAGCGCGCCCTTGGTCGTGGCGTAGATCGATTGGCCGGGGAACGGCGTGCGGTCGGCGTTGATGCTGCCTATGTTGATGATTCGCCCGCCGCTGCCCATGTGGGCTAGCGACTCGCGGATAGCGACGATCACAGATCGCACGTTGATCGTCAGCATCGCATCGATCTCCGCCATCTTCAGGTCGGTGATCGTTGCGAAAGTGCCGACGGCGGCGTTGTTGACCAGGATGTCCAAGCTGCCGAAGCGGTCGGCGGTCTGCGCAACAGCAGCCTCGATGTCTTGCTCATGCAGGCTGTCGGCGCGGATCGGGTGTGCGGCGGCCGCTGCTGCGACGGCCTCCGCGCGCTGCGGGGAATTGGCGTAGGTGAACGCCACTCGCGCACCGTCTGCTGCCAGCCGGGCGACGATGCCGGCGCCGACACCTCGGGATCCCCCCGTCACCAGTGCGGTCTTGCCTTCAAGCGGTCGTGTGGCCATGTGTGGTGTCCTCTCGAAATTATGGAGCAGTCACTCAAATACACAAGGCCCGAGGCGGTTTGTCAATTCTTGAGTAGTCGCTCCATAACTGCTAGCGTTCACACATGCCGAGGCCCCGAAAGTTCGATGAGCAGGCCGTCCTCACCGCTGTGCGAGACGCGTTCTGGCGCAACGGTTATGCGGCTACGTCGGTCCAGAACCTCTGCGATGCATCAGGACTGGGGATGCAAAGCCTCTACGGAGCGTTCGGCAGCAAACACGACCTGTTCGTCCGGATCCTCGACGACTACTGCGCCTGCCAGTTCGCCGGGCTCGAGGCCGCCGTCACCGTAGACCCGAGCCCGTGGCACGGTGTTACCTCGGCGGTTACGTTCGACGACGGCGGCCGCATGGACCTGCCACCGCAAGGGTGCCTGATGGCCAACAGCGCCGCGGCTCTCAGCGCGCAGGACGAGGAAGTCCAGGCGCGCGTGAACCGGCTCTACTCCGAGACACACGCGCTGTTTGCCCGACAGATCACCCGGGCTCGGGACAGTGGCGAGATTGATGCCGACGTCGACCCGGAAGCGACCGCCCGGGCCCTGATCGCTGTCATGCAGGGGATCGAATTTCTGCACAAGTCGGGCATCAGCGAGGAGGAATTGCAGCTGGCCAAGTCCGCCGCGCTCGAGCTGATCCAGCGCTCTGTCGGGCGCTGACGATACCGACCCACCAGAACTCGGATGACTCAGAACAGCATGGCTCTTCAGGCCGAGAGCAGCGGACCGATGTGGGTTGCGGGCCGCTGTTCAGGAGCCAATCCAGCCACCGGCCGTGGACCTGTCAGCTGGAGTTGGATCAGTGTCGTGCGGCACTGCTCCGGATCGGGCGGCAGCACACGGCCCGGCAGCGGGGCTCTGTATCGGGCAGTGGCTTGCTGTGGTGCCTTGGGCTGGAAATCGGTCAGTCCGCTGCGTCTCGTACCATGAGGGCGATCTGTACCCGGTTGTCGACCGAGAGTTTGGTGAATAGGTTGCCGGTGTGGGCCTTTACGGTTGCCACGCTGATGGATAGTCGTTCCGCGATCTGTGGGTTCCCCAGTCCGTCCGCGATGGCGCGGGCGGTTTCGAGTTCTCGTTCGGTGAGGGCGGCGAGTTGTTTGCGGGCGGCTTCGCGGGTGGCGCGTCGGGCGTCGGA
The DNA here is from genome assembly GCF_040614395.1 of Nocardia sp. NPDC005998. Classification (NCBI taxonomy): domain Bacteria; kingdom Bacillati; phylum Actinomycetota; class Actinomycetes; order Mycobacteriales; family Nocardiaceae; genus Nocardia; species Nocardia sp. NPDC005998. Next base: position 180,881 of record NZ_JBEXUI010000014.1, read on the forward strand.
GAATTGGGGTCCGGTGGCGGCCGCGATTACGCGGGCTGTGGCTTCGGGAGAGAGGATGGGGTTACCGTCGGCCACGGTCCGCACGGCGTCGATGATTCGGGACGGTGCGGTGTCTTTGAGGATGAAGCCCAGTGCTCCGGCGCGCAGTGCGCCGAGAACCAGGTCGTCGGAGTCGAAGGTGGTCAACATGAGCACTGGTGGCGGCGAGGACCGACGGAGAATCTCGTGGGTTGCGCTGAGGCCGTCGCGGCCCGGCATCCTTATGTCCATCAGCACGACGTCGGGCCGGTACTCGTCCACGATGCCGATGCCAGCGTCCCCGTCTGCCGCCTCCGCGACGACGGTCAGGTCCGGTTCGCCGTCGATGATGAGCCGCAACGCCATTCGTACCAGCTGATCGTCGTCGACAATGACGACACGTATTGTCTCCCGGTTGCTGTGCACTCAAATTCTCCTGTGGCCGTTGGGGTTCGGCCAGGGTAGTTGGGCGGTGAGCAGGTATCCGTGATCGGTTGTTGGATGATGCATGAGCTTTCCGCCGGCAAGGCCGATTCGTTCGGTGAGCCCGAGCAGCCCGAACCCCGATGTTGGCGCGGGCACGGCAATTGTGCTGGTAGCCGCGGAATTTCGGACGCTGACGTGTAGCTGGTCCCCGGCTGTGCCGCTGAGCCGAATGTGCACGGTGGCGCCCGGCGCGTGCTTGGCGACATTGGTCAGCCCCTCCTGGACGATCCGGTAGCAGGTTCGGCCGACAGCGTCGGATGGGATCTCACTCACGCTGGTGCTGAGCGTGACATCCAGTCCGGAGGTGCGGGTCTCGGCGACCAGTTCCGGAATTCGGTCGAAAGCGGGTTGCGGTGTTTCCGCCGAATTCGGGTCGGCCCGCAGCACACCGAGGACATCGCGAAGTTCCTCCAGCGCTTGCCGGGAGCCGTCGGCGATACCGCGGATCAGCACGCGGCTGTCTTCGGCTGGGAGATCGCTGCGGTGATCGAGCACTCCGGCTTGCATGGCGACCAGGGAGATCCGGTGCGCGAGCACATCGTGCATCTCGCGCGCGATGCGGGTGCGCTCCTCGGCGCGGGCCTGCGCCGCGCGCGCCGCCTGTTCCCGCTCCGCACTCTCGGCCCGGTCGCGCAGGAACCGCTCCTCGAGGCGCCGGGTGCCGATCGCCATGCCCACGGCCACCGCCACCCCGGCGCTCAGTATCGGAAGCGCGAGTTGTAGCGCCCTCGTGGTGGGGGTACTCGCGATCGGGTAGAGCCCATAGCTGAATTGCGCTGCGATCACATAGACCAGCACGACTGCGCCGATCTCCATCGGACGTCGCCGCGTGGATACCGAGCACAGCGCCAGCCACGCGGCACCGGTGGCCAGGATCGACACCGACGAGGCGAACACGACCAGCAGGGCGACGGCAAGCGGAAAACGGCGCCGCCACAGCAGCGCGAGCAGGCAGCCCAGACCCACCAGCGGATCACCGGTGACAAACCAGGAATCCGGCTCGGACGCATGCCCCGGCGGCAGCAGGACCGCGGCATTGAGCCAGAGGGCAAGGCCCAGGGCCGCCGCGGCCAGCAGCCGCCAGGCCTGCTGCCAACCGCCCAGCGGCGCCGCGACGTCGGTATTCACCCTGGCCATTATCGCGAAACCATAGGGTCGAGGCATCAGACCCCGGTGTGCCGCAGCCTCGACCCGGGTCTGATCAGCCCCTCGACTCAGGTCGAAGGCGATTCGAACCTCGTGGCCGATGTGGCCGCCGCGTCCACTACGCAGACTTGCTCAGGTACTCGAGAGCAAACGCAGCCGTGCGCCCCTCAACCAGGAGAACAACGTATGCGCAAGACTTTGTTACTACTGCTCGCTGCCACCGCAGTGGCAGCGACCGCGCTGCCGCTGACCTCAACGGCAGCCCAGCCACAAGCCTTGCAGTGGGGGCCGTGCCCGAAGGACGTCGCCGGAACCGTCCTGGAATGCGCCACGCTGAAGGTCCCGTTGGACTACAACAACCCCGACGGCCGCCAGATCGACCTCGCGGTTTCCCGGCTGCAGAGCAAGAATCCCGAGAAGCGCCGTGGTGTGCTGATAACCAATCCGGGTGGTCCGGGAATCGCCGGACTCAACTTCAACATCATTCTCGCCGCCTCCGGGGTGCCGCAGGAGGTGCTGGACTCCTACGACGTGATCGGTTTCGACCCGCGCGGCATCGGCCACAGCACGCCGGTGACCTGCAACATCACGCCTGAACAGCAGAAACGCGGACTTTTCCCGGCGTATGCGCACACCGACGCGGATGTCGATCAGGAGGCCGGGTTCTCCAAGACCATCGCCGACCAGTGCGCCAATTCGCCGACGGCATGGATGTTGCCGCATGTCAGTACCGCGAACAACGCGCGCGATATCGACCGCATCCGGGAGGCGCTGGGCGAGCAGACGGTGTCCTATTTCGCGCCCTCGTACGGCACCTACCTCGGTGGCGTCTATACGACGATGTTCGCGGAGCGCACCGATCGGGTAGTGCTCGACTCCAGCATTGGCAACACCGGCTACGACGTGATGTACATGCGGCGGTTCGGCCGGGGCATGCAGGACCGGTTCCCCGACTTCGCCAAGTTCGCCGCCGCACGTCCCGAATACGGCTTGGGCACCACCCCCGAGCAGGTCACCTCGAAGTACGCCGACCTCGTGCGGCAGTTGGAACAGAACCCCATTCAGGGCGTGACCGCGACGGCATTGCGCGACAGCGTATTCCAACAGCTCTACGGCGATTCGACGCTGCCCCAGCTGGCCCAATACCTGCAGGCGCTCGATACCGACCAGCCGTTGCCGGCCATCGCGCCGATTCCGAACCTGGAAAACGCCATGGCCGGTCGTCTCGCCACGATCTGCGGTGATTCGAACTGGCCGGAATCGGTGGCTGACTATCAACGGGCGGCAGCGGAGGACCGCCAGCGGTGGCCGCTACTGGGCGGGGCCACGAGCAATATCTCACCGTGCGCGTTCTGGCCCATCGAGCCGACCGAGGCGCAGGTCCAGATCGGGGACCAGGGCCCATCGAACGTGCTCATCGTGCAGTACCTGCGCGACCCGGGAACGCCGCTGGTCGGCGCCGAGGAGATGCGACGGGCCCTCGGTCGCCGCGCCACCATGATCACGGTCGACCAGGGCGGGCACGCGGTCTATCCGTTCAGCGGCAACACGTGCGCCATCGACGCGGTGACGAAGTACCTGACCACTGGTGAGCGCCCCGGCCGGGATGTCACCTGCGCGGCACAACCGGGCAGGTAGCGGTACCTCCTTGCGTGACCGGTTCGTAGCGCGGGGCCCGGTCACGCAAACCCGTTGTGACAGAAGACATATCTCTACGACCGGCGTTACCCGACGGGCGTACCACCGCTGTTCCGCCGAGAATTACGGATGACTGGGCACTCTCGACGCGCGCCATACTCAGGCTAAGCTAGCGCGCAGATGTGCTGCTACGCCAGGCCATTCAGTATCGAGCACCGAATAGATGATGGTGTCGCGCAGGGTGCCGTCGGGGCGGCTCCGATGCTGGCGCAGGACGCCCTCGTGCCGAGCTCCGAGCCGTTCGATGGCATGCTGAGCGCGCAGGTTTCGGCTGTCGGTCTGCCAGACCACGCGTACCGCGCCGAGTACGTCGAAGGCATGTTCCAGCAGCATGAGCTTCGCCTCGCTGTTCAAGCCTGTGCGCTGCCAGGCGGTGCCGATCCAGGTGTAGCCGATGGCCAACGATCGGTGCGCCGGATCGATGTCGTAATACGAGGTGGTGCCGGCGACCTCCCCAGTCCGGGTGTCGATTTGAGCGAAGGCAGTGATATCGTCCCTGCTCAGACGTGAGGTGATCCATGTGCGCATATCCTCGCTCGTGTTGGGCTGAGGCACCAATAGCCAAGTCCAGATGTCCGGGTTACGGGTGGCCGCAAACAGTCCATCAGCGTGATCGATAGTCAGCGGCTCGAGCCTGACATGTTTGCCTGCGAGGGTAGGGCCGGTATACCAGGTGCTGCTCATTCTCCAAGTATGATGCACTGTCTTGGAGGGTTGACACGATAACGACCGGGGCGGTGGGTTGATCCAGGGTTGGCTGGCCCGACATTGATCCCCGGGGTTGACCGATCGCGATCCTATCGGTCAACATGCTGGTCAAACCTCGCTCTCACTCATGCGGAAGCCAAGCGCGTGCGCACAGGGAAACGTCGGTACCCGTCGGCGCGAGCATTGATCGCGGCCCTCGAAGCCAAATTCCTGGTTCGAGGTCCTCAGCGACGGCCGCAACCTGCTGGGGCTCGGATCAGAACTGCGCAGTGGCCGTTACCGTCTCGTCGCGCCGACGAGTAGTTCGGATGGGCTGCGCACACTCCTTACTCATTGGGACTGCGGGCACTTCGAGAAGAAGTGCAATTTGAAGGCATAATTCCCGTCGCCAGGCTGAAGCCAGGGGTGACGGGGGCTGAACTATCCAGCGACCTCTCTCATCGCTGGTATCACCCAATCAGCTAGCGCGGTTCCTACGGGCACGGTGGCGCGGGGGGAGAGCGGCGGTGGCTCGTACACAGTCCATTACTCGGACCTTTGGGAGACCAGATAGCCGTGCGGAGCGAGGATCGCGCTCAGAGTGGCGATGGTATCGATCTCCGGTGGCGTGCTGAACACTGCTCGACAATCCCACAGATCTGGTGTGCCGTCGCACAAAACGCTCGTCCGGCAGTGTACTAGCGCTTGTGGACCTGTGTTTCGAGCCATCCGCCGCCGTTGAGAGCATATGGACTTATGGCTGATCAACATATTGCCCACCCCAAATCGGTGGTGTCCGAACATGATCGGTCAAGGGTCTCACTCTGCTCGTAGCCGTACGGCGTCACTGATGATCCTGCTGATGGTCGATCGGCTGCGTCAGATCTCTCGGGCTATCTGGGTGGGAGTTCGGCCCTGGTCGTCACCGAGATGCCCTACAGGTCAGGACATTCCGTCCTGGCGAATGTCAATTCAGCCCCGAAATATCCGGCTCGATAGGCTGGCGGCCATGGAAAGCCCGGACCCGAACTCTCCGCTGACCTACGACGAAGCGCTGCGAAAAGCGCGTGATCTGGCACAGGATCCCGGCACTCTGATCCCCTACACCCACCAGAGGCTCGAGAATGCCCGCTACGGGCGGGGTTTCGCCTTCTTGCAGACGATCGGAACCGACCGCGGCGATATGGACGGCTATGTCCTGGTGACCACGACTGGTTACGGCAGCGGGCTACTGTCTGTGGACGGAGACACCGTCGACACGGTGATCGCCGAACACTTGGCTCGAGCCGAACACGCCAACCGGCAAATCCCCGATAGCGAACTCTCGGTGGCGCATCGAGTGGCGCTCGATGCCTACGATGCCGGCCTCACGCGCATCGACGAGATACCCGGGCGCGCAGCGATCGACGCCGAGACAGCCGACTACGCTGAGTTCGTTCTGCTCATCCTGCGGCGCAACCGCAACCAGGCAGACTCGGGGCGTAACATCCTCGCCCGCAACGATTTCCTGTTGCAAAGTCCGACCCCTGGGCGTCGATACACCCAGCCCTGCCCGAATTGCGAGCGGCCGACGATCTACCAGGACCGCTACCCCCGCGCGGTCTGCGATCACTGCCTGCACCGCACTACCGACCGCGCCGGGCGCCGAGTGACCGGTTTCAACGCCAGTTTCAGTGGCGGAATGATCGCCTACTACACCGACACGCTCGAGCGCTCGGGCAACTCTGGCTACCAACACGAAGAATGCGTCGAGGTCAGCCGAACCGGTGTGTGTTTTATCGACGCACACCCAGCGACCATGCAGGAGGTGCGTCTCGGTGGGATCGTCGTCCAAATGACATCCGCCGACGGAGACGGCTCAGGCAGGCCGAACGGCGCAGTAAGCCGCTTACGTCGCGTCTTCCGCTGGTAGCAACGACGGCAGGACATCGCGCGAGTGGTCAGCGCGAACCAGTTGGCGCGTCACGGGCGTCGATCGTCAACGATCCGCCGAACCCGCAGATCATGTCTTGGATGTCACCTGCCGCACGCCTACCGTCCTGATGCGCAGCTGGGGCCCTTCGGCCGTGGGGTGGTTCGGATTGATTAGCGTTAGGCCCACTGAGCAGCGAAGCCACAGGTAATCGACCTGCGGCTTCGCTGTTGTGTGTTATTGCGCGAACACCTTGCGGTGGTTCAGCCATCGACGAGCGTCGTTTGTGTCCGGCGCGATCCAGGGGCGTCAAGGCCCGGCGCACTCCGGGCGGGCGGTCCGTGCAGCGAGAGTGGACGCCCGCTCAGCCGATGTGCGCGTGTTGCTGGGGACCGGGAGCGATCGTGTCGACGGCTCACTTCGTTGGCGGTTGTCAAGCCGTGACCTGATCACGGTCGCCGTCCGCTTATATGGGCGGTGAGGCGGGTCAGCAACGGTACGCAGTCTCGCAGCTGCTGCCGCTCGTCCGGGGTGAGCGTGTTGTGGATGGCGCTGTCGAGTGATGTGGCGCGCTGGGTGCGTTCGCGCCGGAGGCGGGCACGGCCGGTATCGGTGATGTACAGCAGGTGCTTGCGGCCGTCGTCGGGGTGAGGTTCGGTGCGCACCAGGCCGGTGCCGAGCAGTTCCTTGACGGACTTGGCGGCCGACTGGTGCGTCACGTTGCGCCGGTGCGCCAGTTCGGCGGTGGTGTGCGGGCCGTCGCGGTCGAGGTGGCCGAGGATGGCGGCCTCTCCGGTCGGCATGGTGTCGGCGACCCGCACGGCGCGGACCAGATCACCGATCGCGTGCCGGAGATCTTCGGCCAGTGCGTCGTTCACCACTCCACCTTATCCGAATAACGCACTCTAGTTGTACAATTCAGTTGTACAGTTTGGTTGTATTATTCGGGAAGTCTGAGGAGCCTCATGCAGCTCACCAAGTTCGGTCATGCCTGCGTCCGTGTCGAGATCGACGGCCACCGCCTGGTGATCGACCCAGGCGGCCTCACCGATCCGCAGGCGTTGGAGGGCGCCGATGCGGTCCTGGTCACCCACGAACATTTCGACCACTTCTCGGAGGAGATGCTTCGCGAAGCCGCACAACAGAATCCGGCCCTGCGGATCTGGACCAACACCTCCGTCGCCCGGAAGCTGGACGGTCTGGGTGCGCGAGTCACCGCCGTCGGTGCGGGTGAGGTCTTCACCGCGGCCGGCTTCGAGGTGAAGGTGTACGGCACCTGGCACGCGGTCGTTCACCCCGACGTCCCGCGTGTCGGCAACATCGGGTTCTTGATCGACGACGCCCTGTTCCATCCCGGCGACGCCCTCACCGTCCCGGACGTCGCCGTCGATACCCTGCTGCTGCCCGTGCACGGGCCCTGGTCCACCACCGGACAGCTGATCGACTATGTGCGGGAAGTGGCCCCACGCCAGGCTCTCGCCGTCCACGACGGCGCACTCAACGACATCGGCATCGCGATGGTGGCCGGCTTCCTGGGCGACACCGGCCCCGGCATCGGCGCCCTGTACCGTCGGATTCCCTCCGGCACATCCGCCGAAATCGCCTAAGATCGCCTCCTGTACCAATCGGTGGGAGAGTCGCGCCTAGGCGGCCCTGCATCTCGGATAACCGCAATCCAGGGTGCCGATCGCACATCGGTCAGATGGCGCGCCCAATCGTCCACTCGGGCAGCGGTGCACGGCGGCTGGACAGCCGCGAACGTGATCGAGGGGCCGGAGCTGTAGCCGTCGGCGCTGGTTCCGGTGCGGCGATGGCCAACCTCGGCTCGTTGTACTTCCGGTGCGAGCGGGTCGCGGAGTACGAAAAGTGGTGGCGTCGTGGGGCCGCGGCGGGCGATGTCACCTCCATGTACAACTTGGCGGTGGTCCTCGAGGTACGGGACCGAGACGAGGCAGCGGAGTTCTTTCGCGCCGCCGCCACGGCCGGCCACCCGTATGCCGCGGAAAAACTGCAGGGGCTGCTGACCGGCTGGACACGCAGCGGCGCGCCGTACATCGCCGGGATCTTCTGATTCGCCGGAACCGGTGCCTGCCGGGTCGACTCGAGGTGGCCGATCTTGTCGTCGACGTTCGCGACCGGTGCCGGTCGCCGAACATGGGGTAAGTGATCCTGTGCCCTGCGGGAATCGTCTCGGCCCGAGAGTCGGCGGCTAGGGCCTGTGTCGAAGTGTTTGAGGGGGTGGCACCGCGCGGTGCCACCCCCTTCAACGTTCTGTGGAAGCTGTTGTCTGCGTTGGCGTGTCAGGCGTGCAAATTGAGGGAGGTCTCCGGTATTCGGGTCAGCGACCAAGCATGACCTTTGAACACGGAGACCTCGTTGGCCAGCGTAGCGGTGGCGGGGCGAGCGGACTTGACCGATGCCCAGTGGGCGCGGTTGGAGCCGTTGCTGCCCCGGAACAAGAAGGCGGGCCGCCCGCCGCAATGGACGAAACGGCAGCTCATCGACGGGATCCGGTGGCGCACGAGGGTCGGCTGTCCGTGGCGGGACGTGCCAGCGCAGTACGGGTCCTGGTCGGCGGCGTATGGGTTGTTCCGCCGCTGGCAGCGAGGCGGAGTGTGGCTGGTGATCGTGAAGATGTTGCAGGTGTTCGCCGATGCCGCCGGGCGGATCGGGTGGCAGGTGAGTGTGGACTCCACGATCGTGCGAGCCCATCAACACGCTGCCGGTGCCCGCCGCGACAGCGACCATCAGGGTGAACCGCCCGGTGGCTGTGGTGGGCCCGAGCCGGCCGATCATGGCCTGGGCCGGTCCCGGGGTGGCTGGACCACCAAGCTGCATCTGGCGTGCGAGCAGGGCTGCCGAGCGTTGGCGATGCTGATCACTGCGGGTCAAGCTGGTGACAGTCCGCAGTTCACGGCCGTTCTGGATGCGATCGAGGTCGCCAAAGCCGCGGGCGGCCGGGCGCGATCACGGCCGGAGCGGGTACTGGCCGATAAGGCGTATTCCAGTCGCGCCAACCGCGATTGGCTGCGTCGGCACGGGATCGCAGCCACGATCCCGGTACCGGCCGACCAGGCCGCGCACCGCCGCAACCGTGGCAGTGCCGGTGGCCGTCCGCCAGCGTTCGACCCGGTCCGCTACCGGGACCGCAACGCGGTCGAACGCGGCATCAACCAGCTCAAACAACACCGCGCTGTCGCTACCCGCTTCGACAAACTCGCCGTCCGCTACCTCGCCACCATCCACATCGCGGCCATCAATCAATGGCTACGACACCAGTAAAGGCGGGCCGAACAGCCCGCCCTCACACGACTTCGACACAGGCCCTAGTGTTCTCTGACCTACCGGCGTGAGATGCTCGCCTTCGCCGTTGTTTCGACACTCCCACTGCGCAGAGATTTATGACTGGTGGCGCCGGGATTGGCTGGGGCTGTGGCCGGTGTGGCGGTGAAACCATCGGGAGAAGGCGCTCAGTTCGGAGAAGCCGAGTTCGGTGGCGATGTCGGTGAGGGTGCGGTCGCGCTGGGTGAGGTAGCGGCGGGCGAGGTCGAGGCGGGTGGTGTCGACGATGCCGGTGAAGGTTTCCCCGGCATGGGCGAGGTGCCGGTGCAGGGTACGGCGGCCCATGCCGAGCCGGTCAGCAACGACGGCAGCCGAGCAGCGTTGGGTGGGCAGTAGGGATTCGATGACGGCGCGCGCTTGGTCGGCAATGGACTCGCCGGCCGGGGCGAGTGTTCGCAGGTATTCGCGAACGTAGGGGCGGAGCAGGGGATCGGCGAGGGGGTTCGCCGCGTCGAGGTCGTGAGAGTAGCAGACGATGCCATCGAAGTCCTGGTCGAATTCTATTGAGGGACCGAGGATCCGGTGGTAGGCATCGAGATCGAGTGGTGCGGGGTGGGCGAAGCAGACCCATACCGGGCGCCAGGTGGGGCCGAGGAAATCGCACAGGATCCGACAGGTCGCACCGACGGAAAGCTGGCGGAATTGCCGACCGAGAGAGACCCCCTCAGCCGCCTGGACGTGGATAGTGGTCAGGCTGTTGATTTCGGTGAGCCGGACGCGCAGTGCTTCATTGTGCAGGGTGATATGGCGCAGCACGATCTGCACCGCACTGCGGATATCGGGTTCTTCACGGGCGACGAGGGCGACGGGGCCGAGGCCGGACAAGCCTCGACGTTCGGCGAGGCGTAGCCCGACGTCGTCGCAATTCGCCTCGGCGGCGGTGCGTTCCAGGAGTTGGTCGACCGCTGTAACGGGCAGCCAGATGTCGCTGGCGGCCAATCCTGCCGGGCCGATGCCGACCGAGCGCAGCAGCAGCATCGGGTCCAGCCCGAGGGACAGGGTCACATCGACATAGCCGGACAGCACGGCGCTGCGAATCATCGTCGCCGTCATCGACATCCTTCCTAGGCCCCAGGAGTCAAATTGTATGGCTCAATGGGTCAAGTATAGCTCCGTTTCGGCAGCTACCGTGACACGTATCACGTCCAATGCATCACAGGAGCTGCCGGTGACCACCGAGTCCGTACCCACCCCCGTCGTCGACGCAATGCGCGCCCAGGGTGCGTGGAATCCGTTGTGGGACAAGCTATCCGAATGGGACCCGGAGTGGACTGAGCAGTTCATGTCCATGGGCACGCTGCCGATTCGCCGTGGCGTGCTGTCCCCGGAGTTCGTGGAGTTGTTGAGCATCGCGGTCGACGCCGCGTGTACGCACATGTACTCGCCCGGAGTGCGCCGCCACATCCGCGCCGCTTTGGAGCTGGGCGTGTCTCATGAGGAGATCCTCGCGGTGCTCGAGCTGACCACCGTGCTGGGCATTCACGCCTGCAACATCGGGGTCCCCGTGCTCGCCGAAGAACTCGACGCCTTCGAGCGTCGCCGCGCGGAGCAGCGGTAGTTCCGCACCGCGCAATCAATATCGATCAGGAAGGACGATCATGCACTACCTCGATGATTCGCTGCTACCGGAGAACCAGGAGAAACTGGTCATCCAGGTGGCCCCGTACGCTCCGGGGTTCCTGCCCGGCGATTCCGACGACATTCCGGTCACCATGGACGAGCAGATCCAGAAGGCGGTGGACTGCTACAACGCGGGCGCGCAGGTGCTGCATGTACACGTGCGCGAGGCTGACGGGTACGGATCCAAGCGGTTGGAGATGTTCAACGAGATGCTGGGCCGGCTCCGGGAAGCAGTACCGGAGATGATCCTGCAGGTCGGTGGGTCGATCTCGTTCGCACCGCCGGAGGGCGGCGACAAGGCGAAGTGGCTGGAATACGACACCCGCCATATGTTGGCCGAGCTCGATCCGAAGCCGGATCAGGTCACCATCGTCGTCAACACCAACCAGATGAACGTCACCGAGCTGCTGACCGATGACGACATCGCGGGCACGTCGATCCAGAACCCCGTGCTGTACAAGGCATACCGCGACATGGTGATGGAAGCCGGTCCGGAGTTCTACCTCGAGCATCTGAGCCGGCTGACCGCGGCCGGCATCCAACCGCACTTCATGCTCGGCAGTCTGACTCAGCTGGAAACGGTGGAGCGGTTGATCCGCCGCGGCCACTACACCGGCCCGCTGGTGCTGAACTACATGGCGATCGGCGGCGGTTCGGCGGGGCTGCACCCGGCGGACCTGATCGAGTTTATTCGCCGGACGCCGGACGGTGCGGTGCTCACGATCGAAACCGTCATGCGCAATGTCACCCCGATGTGCACGATCGCGATCGCGTTGGGCCAGCACGTGCGGGTCGGTATCGAGGACAACCTGTGGGGCCGCAAGGGCGAACGACGCACCTCGGTGCAGCAGGTCGAGCAGATGGTCCGCATCGCCAACGAGCTGGGCCGCGACGTGGCTTCCTGCAAGGAGGCGCGTGACATCTACCTCTTCGACGAGGTCTACTCCGGCACCGACGAGGCGCTGGCCAAGATCGGGTTCCCGCCCAACCGGCAGCCCGGCCAAGTGGGATTCCTGCACCACGCTTGATCCTTCGCAGGGCAGTGCGCCGACGGTAGCTCAGCGACCGCGGCGCGCTGCCCGCGCTCGTTTTTCATCATTTTCCGGCACCGGTCCCTGCGGGCCCGGTCTTCTAGTTGCACCAGGCTCGAGGATGCGCCATGGATATTCCCACCACTCCCGCCGCCCCTGCGGCGATCACACCCGCGACCCCGAGCGCACGTTCTCGGATCTTTCCGTGGATCGTATTCGGGTTGACCTTCGGGTTGATGTTGTCGGACTACATGTCCCGCCAGGTGCTGGCGGCGGTATTTCCACTGTTGAAATCCGAGTGGGGCCTGTCGGATTCGCAGCTGGGCTCGTTGACCAGCATCGTCGCGTTGATGGTGGGGCTGTTGGCGTTTCCGCTCTCACTGGTTGCCGACCGCTGGGGCCGTGTGCGCAGCTTGCTGGTCATGGCGACCGTCTGGAGCGTCGCCACTCTGCTATGCGGGCTGGCCACCGGCTACGGCCAGATGCTCGGTGCACGGTTTCTGGTCGGGGTCGGTGAAGCCGCATACGGCAGCGTCGGGGCCGCAGTGATGCTGTCCGTGTTCGCACCTCGGTTGCGGGCCTCGTTAAGCGGAGCGTTCCTTGCCGGAAGTTCTTTCGGGTCGGTCCTGGGTGTCGCGCTCGGCGGCATCGTCGCCGCACATATCGGCTGGCGATGGACCTTCGTGGTCGTGGCCGTGGTGGGCCTGCTGCTGGTTGCCGCGTTCCGGGTGCTGATCACCGAATCCGCCCTGAGCCGTCATCAGGTCGCGGAGGTGCCCGCGCCGGATTCGTCTCCGGCCCCGCACAACACCTCGCGGGCGCCGTTGTCGAGCCTGTTCTCGTCGGTGTCGCTGTGGTGCGCCTACCTCGGTGGCGGCCTGCAGCTGTTCGTCGGGGGTGTGCTGCTGGCGTGGCTGCCCAGCTTCTTCAACCGGTCCTATTCGATGCCCCCGGGCCGCGCCGGCCTTGTGGCCTCGGCATATGTGCTGCTCGCCGGAATCGGAATGATCGTGTGCGGCATCATCACCGACCGGATCGGTCGCACCGATCCGGTGCGTCAGTGGAGCAGCGCACTGGTCTACTGCACGATCTCACTGATCCTGTTGACCATCGCGTTCGGGCACGGCACCGGCCCTGCCCAACTGATCGTGCTCGCGCTGGGGGCACTGACCGCCTCCGGCGCGAGCGGCGCCACGTTCTCGATGGTGGCCAGCCTCACCCATCGCAGCGTGCGTGCCACCGCGTTCGCAACGGTTACCTTGGCCAACAACGTCTTGGGGCTCGCACTCGGCCCGCTCGTGGTCGGCTTCCTCGCGGACCGCTACGGGCTGGCCAACGCCCTGCGACTGGTCCCGTTGGCCTATCTCGGCGCCATCATCGCACTGGCCCTCGGCCGACGCGCCTACCCTGCCGGGCTACGCCGCGTGGCCGCCCTCGACGCCCGGCCATCGGCCGCGTAACCGCATCGTCTGTGACCTCATCGTCATTGCCCTGCCCGACCGCCACATCACCCGCCACCAACCCATGAGGTGCCACCGTGCTCAATTTGTCCACCCTGCTGGAAAGTTCAGCCCATCGTTACCCGCACCGCGACGCCGTCGTCGCGGGAGATCAGAGATTGACCTACGAACATGTCGACGCCGCCGCGAACCAGGTCGCCCACCTGCTGGTCGAGCACGGCATCGAACCGGGCGACAAAGTCGCGTTGTCGTGCCCGAATTTGGCGTGGTTTCCGATCATTTACTACGGCATCGTCAAGGCAGGCGCGGTCGTGGTCCCGCTGAACATTCTGCTCAAGGACCGCGAAATCGCTTACCACCTCGACGATTCCGATGCCAAAGCCTATTTCTGCTACCAGGGCACCCCCGAGCTGCCGATCGGCGACTACGGTCGCGCCGGTTTCGAGGCTTCGAGCTGCCGTCACTTGTTCGTCATCGACTCACCCGCCCCACAGGCCGGCGATCCGATCGGTGAATTTGCCACCGCCGTGCGGGCGCAGCCCACCGAGTTCGCCACTTGCTTTCGTGAAGCCGTCGATACCGCGGTCATTCTCTACACCTCCGGTACCACCGGCACACCCAAGGGTGCCGAGCTGACCCACGCGAATCTGCTGCTCAACGCGCTCACCACCAACCGGCTGTTCGACGACAATGCTGCTCGACACGACCGGCATCTGGTGGTGCTGCCGCTGTTTCATTCCTTCGGGCAGACGGGGTGCATGAACGCCGGGTTCTCCGTCGCCGCAACCCTGGTCCTGCAGCCTCGTTTCGATGCCGTCACCGCGCTGACGTTGATGCAGACCGAACAGATCACCGTGTTCGCCGGTGTGCCGACTATGTACTGGGGGTTGCTGCAGGCCGTCGACGAGAGCGTCGACCTTCGAGGCATCACCGAACGTCTGCGACTGGCCCTCTCCGGCGGCGCCGCCCTGCCTGTGGAGATCCTGACCCGGTTCCGGCAGCGCTTCGGCGTGCACATCGCCGAAGGCTATGGGTTGTCGGAAACCTCACCGCTGGCCCTGTTCGCCGACCTCGATCACGAGCCGCGCCCGGGGTCGATCGGCCTACCGGTCTGGGGTGTGGAGGTCCGCCTGATCGATGACGAATGGAACACCGTCACCGGGTCCGACATCGTCGGTGAGATCGCCATCCGTGGCCACAATGTCATGAAGGGCTATCACAACAGGCCCGATGCCACCGCCGAGGTCATCCGCGACGGCTGGTTTCGCACCGGTGACCTGGCCCAGCGCGATACCGATGGCTATTACTACATCGTCGACCGCGTCAAGGACATGATCGTGCGCGGTGGTCTCAACGTCTATCCCCGCGAAATCGAAGAGATCCTCATGACCCATGAGGCGGTCTCGCTCGCCGCTGTGGTCGGCATCCCACACGAGAGCCACGGCGAGGAAATCAAGGCGTACATCATCGCGGCCCCGGGAACCGCACCGACCGAGGACGCGCTCATCGGATGGGCCAGACAACAGTTGGCGGCCTACAAATACCCCCGCCACATCGAATTCGTGCGCACGCTGCCGATGACGGCCACCGGCAAGATTCT